>DASQPA010000401.1:0-2552 GCA_035644215.1 Thermoanaerobaculia bacterium | reverse complement strand
CAAGACGCGGATCATCCCGGTCATCCTGCCCGGAGTGCCGGTCGACTTCGAGCCCCCGCCCTTCCTGGAGCGCCTCTCCTGGATCGACCTGCGGCAGAAGGGCATCACCCGCGAGGCGATGTACCGCCTGGTGGAGGGGATCCGCGCCGCGACGGTCGAGCCGGGCGGCCTGCCCAAGCCCGTGGCGCCACGCCGGTTCATCCCCTGGCGCCGCCTCCTCCGCTTCGCCGCCCTGGGGCTCGCCGGGGCGGCGGTCGTCGCCTCCGGCGTCTATGGCTGGCGAGCCTTTCGGGCGGCGAGCGCCAGGCGCCACCCGTTCGCGGTTGCGGCCTCGCCCTGGAAGGCCAAGGTCCCCCTGCCGCGCCCCTCGGTCGCCGTCCTCGACTTCGCCAACGGCTCCACGAACCGCGACCTCGACTGGCTCGGCGGCGCGCTCGCCGAGGCGGTGAGCGCCAAGTTTGGGGCGGGGGGGGCGGTGCGGGTCGCCGACCGCGAGGGGGTGGTGCTCGGCGAATCCGACCTGCTCCTCCCGACCCGTCCCGAGGTCCCGGCCGCCGACCTCGCCCGGCTGCGGCGCCTCTTGGGCATCGACTGGATCGTCTCCGGCTCCTACGCGCCGGTCGGCGGCACCTCGGCCGTACGCCTGGACCTCGTGCTCTACGACGCCCAGGGCCGGAAGGCAGGCCAGGCGAGCGAGACGGGCGAGGCGACGGCCTGGCTCGACCTCGCGGATCGCGCCGGCGAGTCCTCGCCCGAGAAGTCCTTGAGGCGGCGGTTGGGAGCGGCGCCGCTCAGCCTGGAGGATGCGAGGCACTACCGCACCCTCTTCCCGGCCGATCCGGAGACCGCGAAGCTCTATTTCCAGGGGCTCGAGCGGGCGCGGCGCTGGGACCAGCGGGGCGCGGCGGACCTCCTGAGCCAGGCCGCGCAGCGCGCGCCCCACCCCTGGGTCCTCGTGGACCTCGCGCGGACCGAGCTTGCCCTCGGCCGTCCGGCGGAGGCCGGGGCCGCCCTGGCCGCCGCCCGCCGCCTCGCGGCCAAAGGCACGCCCGCCGCCCTCTCGGCCGAGGACGAGCGCCGCTTCGAGCTGCTGGAGAAGAGGGTCGCCACCGATCGAGCGGGGGTGGCCCGGAGCGCGGAGGCGCTCTTCCGCGAGTTCTTCCCCGACGACGTCGTCTACGGGCTTCTCGCCGCCGAAGAGCTCGTCAAAGCCGGAGCCGCGGCGGACGGTCTGCGGCTCTGCGCCGAGCTGCGCGCGCTCCCGGGCGCCGAGGCCAACCCCTGGCTCGACCGCGAAGAGGGGCTGGCCCTCCAATTCCAGCAGAGCTACACCCGCGCCCGGGCGAGCCTGGAGCGAGCCGTATCCAAGGCCCAGGCGATCGGTTCCGTCTGGGGGGAGGCGGAGGCTCGCTTCCTCCTGAGCGAGGTACTCCTTCATACCGGCGACGTCCCGGCCGCGGAGGAGCAGATCGGCCTCGCGCGGAAGGGCTTCGAGCGCACCGGCGACCTCCTGGGGGTGGCGCAGAGTATCCAGACTCGCGCCTACCTCTACTCCAACCTCGACCTCGCGACCGCCGGGGAGCTCTACGCGGAGGCCTTCCAGCGCTACGAGGCCCTGGGAGACGCCATCCAGAAGGTCGAAGTCCTCTTCGGCTGGAGCGCCGTCCTGCTGCGCAAGGGCGACGAGGCCGGGGCCCGCAAACGTTCCGAGGAAGCCGCCAAGCTGCTGGCCACGTCCCCCTTCTCGGTGAGCCAGGGCATGGCAGCCTACATCGAAGGGGTGCAGCTCCACCTGGCGGGCCAGCTCACTGCCGCCCGGGGGCGGTACGAGGCGGCGCGGGCGGTCTTCAGCAAGCTCAACCAGCGCGCCTTCTACGGGATCGCGCTCTCCAGCCTGGGCGAGATCGAGGCCATGGAGGGACGGTTCCAGAATGCATTGGAGATCGAGCGCGAGGCCCTGAAAGCCCACGAAGCCGAGGGCGCGGCCGAAATGGCGGCCTACGTGAACGTCGATATCGGGCGGATGACCCTGGCGGCGACCGGCAACAACTACACCGCTCGCCAGCACTACGAGCTCGCCCTGCGTAGCGAACAGCCGACCCCAGGGAGCCCGCCCAAGAGCCCGGAGACCCTGGCCGAGGCGCTCCTCGCCCTGGGCGAGCTCGAGCTGCGCACCGGGAAGTCCGCCGAGGCCGAGCGGCGGGCCCGGGAGGCGGAGGCGGTCGCCGCCGGGGCCGGCCTCCCCGCCTTCCGCTCCCGCGCCCTCTCCCTCCTCGCCCTCTCCTTCCTCGACCGGGGCAAGAAGGACGAGGCGCGGAAGGCCGCGACCGAGGCGGCGGGGCTGGCGAAAGGGGACTTCCGGGCGGTCCAGGAGGCCGCGATCGTGGGAGCCCGTACTCGCGCCGCCGTGGGCGAGGTGGACCCCGCCCTGGCCGCGCTCCGGGCGGCCGCCGCCGATGCCGCCAAGGCGGGGATGGTCGTCTACGAGCTTGAGAGCCTCCTCGCCCAGGGGGAGATCGAGCTCGCGGACGGCCGGGTCAACCCGGCCCGGA
>DASQPA010000400.1:0-2450 GCA_035644215.1 Thermoanaerobaculia bacterium | reverse complement strand
CCGGAGATGAGGTCGGGGGCGACGGCGATGTAGCCCTCCCGGGCGAGCTGGTCGGCGACGCCGCGAATCCAGTCGGAGAGGCCGAAGATCTCGTGGATGACGATGACCACCGGGGCCTTGTCCTTGCGCTCCGGGTAGACCATCCAGGCGCGGATGGGCGTGCCGTCCGCGGGGAGCTTGACGTCCACGTACTCCCCATGACGGGGGGACTGGTTCAAGGCGGCCTTGGCCTGGTCCTCGGCGGGCGGCAGGGCCTCGTCGCGCGGCAGGGCGGGGGCGGCCGCCGGGGTCGGTGGGGCCGGAGCGGCGGCCGCCGGGGTCTGGGTCGGGGTGAGGAGAAGCGCGGTCGTGAGGAGCGTTGCCCACATAGCGAAGCCTCCTAATCCAGAAAGAACCGCGCCATTCTAGCGCCGGTTTGACGCCCGGCCGCGTGTCCCTCTACGCTCTCGCCTCGCGGAGGTACGGAATGGCGACGATCGTATTGGATGGCAAGAGCCTGGCCCGGCAGATCGAGACCGAGCTGGCGGTGCGGGTCGCGAGGCTGAAGGAGCGGACGGGGGGGGTGACCCCCATCCTCGCGACCCTCCTGGTCGGCGGGGACCCCGCGTCGGCCACCTACGTGAAGATGAAGGGCAACGCCTGCCGGCGGGTGGGGATGGATTCGCTGCGAGTCGAGCTGCCGGAGGCGACGACGACCCAGGAGCTGCTGGGCGAGCTCGCGGCGCTCAACGAGAACCCCCAGGTGCACGGCATCCTCCTGCAGCATCCGGTGCCGCCCCAGATCGACGAGCGGCGCTGCTTCGACGCCATCCGCATCGAGAAGGACGTGGACGGGGTGACCTGCCACGGCTTCGGCCGCATGGCGATGGGCGAACCGGCCTACGGCTCGGCGACCCCGGCGGGCATCCTGCGGCTCCTGCAGCACTACGAGATCCCGATCGCCGGCCGGCACGCGGTGGTCGTGGGGCGCAGCCCGATCCTCGGCAAGCCGATGGCGATGATGCTGTTGAACGCCAACGCCACGGTGACCATCTGCCACTCGAAGACCCGGGACCTCCCCGGGCTCGTCCGCCAGGCCGACATCCTGGTCGGCGCAGTGGGGCGGCCGGCCTTCATCCAGGGGGACTGGGTGAAGGAAGGGGCGGTGGTGGTGGACGCGGGATACCACCAGGGGGCGATCGGCGACGTCGACCTCCCCGCGGCGCAGGCGCGGGCCTCGGCCTACACCCCGGTCCCCGGCGGGGTCGGCCCGATGACCATCGCCATGCTGATCACCCAGACGGTCGAGGCGGCGGAGAAGGCGCTCGGCGGGTAGAATACCGGCCCGGAGGAAGACGACATGGACCAAGCGATCACGCGTCGACGTTTCGTCGGCCTGGGGGCGGCCGCCGCCACCCTGCTCGCCGGCAGCCGGCTCACCGGGCTCGCGGCCGAGGCCGGGGAGGCGGGCCGGCTGAAGGCGCGGCCGGGCAAGCCGGCGCAGGTCGTCAAGCCCGGCGTTGCGGACCTGGGGCTCGCCCAGGGCCGCGACGGCTCGCTCTACGTGCCCGCCAGCTACGATCCGGCGAAGCCCATGCCGCTCCTCCTCATGCTGCACGGGGCGCTGGGGCGGACGCCGCCCACCCGCGCCTTCTCGCGCATGGCCTCCGACACCGGGATGATCGTGGTCGAGCCGGATGCCCGCAAGCATACCTGGGACTTCGACTTCTCCGGCGCGGGCGCCGACCTCGCCTTCCTCGACCGCGCCCTGGCCTGGGCCTTCGCACGGGTGAACGTCGATCCGCGGTGCCTCGCCCTCGGCGGCTTCTCGGACGGCGGCTCCTACACGCTCTCCGCCGGCCTCGCGAACGGCGACCTGTTCACCCACCTGCTCGCCTTCTCGCCCGGCTTCATGCAGCCGCCGGGCCGCCAGGGCAAGCCGGCCATCTGGGTCTCGCACGGCAGGCAGGACGAGATCCTGCCGGTCGAGACCAGCCGCGACCGCCTCGTCCCGCAGCTCAAGCAGTGGGGCTACACCGTGCGCTACCGGGAGTTCGACGGTCCGCACGGGATCACCCCGGAGGTGGCCAAAGAGGCCTTCCACTGGTTCATCGGCTAGCGCCGAGCTGCGCCAGGGTCCGCGCCAATTCGGGCTGGTGGGGATCGAGCGCAAGCGAGTGGCGCAGGTCGCGCGCTGCTCCGGAGCGGTCATCCAGGCAGAGGCGGGCGAGCGCCGAGGAGCCCCAGGCGAGCGGATCGGCGGGAGCGGCGGCCTCCGCGGCCTGGAAATCGGCCAGAGCGCCCCGGCAGTCCTGGCGCTCCAGGCGCAGTCGGCCGCGAGCGAGGCGCGGCTCGGGCCGCTCGGGGAGGGCGGCGATCACCCGGTCAAGGAGAGGGAGGCCGCGCTCGGCCGTTCCCGCCCGGCGGTCGGCGGCGACCCGCGCCAGCACCCGTTCGACGCCGTCGGGCAG
>DASQPA010000399.1:0-31615 GCA_035644215.1 Thermoanaerobaculia bacterium | reverse complement strand
GCGCGGGGCTCCGACCCGCCCGGTTCCAGGCGGGCGGCGAGGTCCGGATCGGCGGCCGGGATCATCACGTCGACCGAGACCGCGTGGCGGCGGTCCAGCTCGGTCAGCAGCTCCAGATGGCGCAGGATCAAGGGGGACCGGGTGGTGATGGAGACCAGGAGCCCCTCGGTCCGGGAAAGAGCCGCGAGAAGAGGGCGGGTGGAGGCCGCTGGAGAGAAGGGGACGGCGGCGGTGCCGAGAACGATCGGCTGGCCGCGCAGCGCCGCCTGGCGGAGCTGTCTCTCCAGGGCCTCCAGGGAGGGAGGGGTCTGGGGTTGGGGGGCCGTTCGGCCGAAGGAAGGGAGTGCAGGTAGGAAGAAGAGCGAGGTTGAAGCATTCATGCCGCTTAATTTACGCCAAATTTCGGCGTAAGTCAAGCGGCTTGGCCCGCTCGGTCTCGCCACGTCCTCGGCTCGGCTACCGGCGTGCGGGGAATGCTGGGCCGCAAGCCGAGCTTAGAATAGAGCCGGTGCCGAGCCATGCCTGCCCCCAGCCACGACCTCCTCGTCCAGCGCATCCGCGAGCTTCCCGACCGGCCGGGCATCTACATCTTCAAGGATGTGGACGGCAAGGTCCTCTACGTCGGCAAGGCCAAATCGCTCAAGAAGCGCGCCTCCTCCTATCTCTCCCGCGACCACGAGCCGCGGCTGGCGGCGATGGTCGCCGAGGCGACGGACCTGGAGTTCGTGGCGACCGACTCCGAGTCCGAGGCACTCCTCCTAGAGAACAACTGGATCAAGAAGCGCAAGCCGCGCTACAACGTCCTCCTCCGCGACGACAAGACCTATCCCTATCTCAAGCTCACCCGCGAGGAGTACCCGCGGATCGCCTTCACCCGCCGCATCCGGGAGGATGGCGCCGATTATTTCGGCCCCTTTCTCCCCGGCGGTTTGGCGCGCAAGGCGATCAAGCTGGTGCAGAAGCTCTTCGGGGTCCGGGTCTGCCATATCCCGATCGACGGCACCCTGCCGCGCCCCTGCCTCTACTACGACATGCACCGCTGCCTGGGCCCCTGCGTGGCCGGCCTGACCACCAAGGCGGCCTACGACCGGGCGGTGCACCAGGCCAAGCTCTTCCTCGCCGGGAAGAACGAGTCGCTGGTCAAGGACCTCAAGCGGCAGATGTGGGAGGCGGCCGAGGCCACCGACTACGAGAAAGCGGCCCAGCTGCGCGACACCCTGGGGGAGATCGAGGCGACCAGCCAGCGGCGCAAGCTCTCCTCGGTCGCCGGAGAGGACGTCGACGTCTTCGGCGTCTGCGTCTCCGGGGGAAACGCGGCGGTGGCGGTCCTCGTCATGCGCGGTGGCCAGGTGCTCGATCGCCGGGAGCTGTTCTGGGAGGGGGTGGGAGAGATCTCCCCCGGGGGGCTCCTCTCCGAGATCCTCCCCCAGTTCTACGACCGCACGACCTTCATCCCCAAGGAGATCCACCTACCGGCGCCGATCGAGGGGGAGGAGGCGCTGCTCGACTGGCTGTCGAGCAAGAAGGGGGAGAAGGTCTACGTCCGCCTCCCCTCGCGCGGCCCCAAGGCCGAGCGGGTGGCCCTCGCCCAGCACAACGCCCAGCTCGCCCACCACCGCCGCTTCCGGGCCGACGCCGTCGAGTCGCCCGGCGCCCTCGCTCTGGAGCGCCACCTGGAGCTCGCCGAGCCGCCGCGCCGCATCGAGGGCTTCGACATCTCCCACTTCCAGGGCGGCGAGACCGTGGCCTCGCTCGTCGTCTGGGAGGAGGGGAAGATGCGCAAGGGCGAGTACCGGAGCTTCAACATCAAGATCGCCGAGGGGATGCCGGACGACTTCGCCTCGATGAAAGAGGCGGTCGAACGGCGCTACCGGCGGCGTTTGGAAGAGGTCGGCGCCATGCCCGACCTGATCCTCATCGACGGTGGCCGCGGCCAGCTGAACGCCGCCATGGAGGCGCTCGCCTCCCTGGGGGTGGAGGAAACCCCGATGGTCTCCCTCGCCAAGCGCGAGGAGGAGATCTACGTCCCCGAGCTCCCGGAGCCGCTCCGCCTGCCGCGGGAGGACGCGGGCCTGAAGCTCCTGCAGCAGATCCGCGACGAGTCGCACCGCTTCGCCGTCTCCCGGCACCGGGCGCGGCGCTCGGCGCGCACTCTCCACAGCAAGCTCGACGAGCTGGCGGGGGTGGGCCCGCGGCGGCGCAGGCTCCTGCTGCAGAAGTTCGGCAGCGTCACCGGGGTCCGGCAGGCCCCGCTCGAAGAGCTCCAGGCGGCGCTGGGACCGGCGATGGGGCGGAAGGTCTTCGAGCAGCTGCGGGCGGGGGAGGGGGGCGACATGGAGAAGGTCGAATGACCTACGATGCGCAAATTCCTTCTGGCCGCGGTTTCTCCCGGATAGGGCGCTGCGCAGGCAGCGCGATCTCCCCGCTTCTGTCCTGGATAGCCCCGCTTCTGTCCTAGATAACCTTACTTCTGTCCCGGGTTGCTCTACTTCGGTCTTCAGTGGCCCCACTTCTGTCCTGAATAACCCCACTTCCGTCCCGGGTTGCCCTACTTCGGTCTTCAGTGGCCCCGCTTCTGTCCTGGATAACCCTACTTCCGTCCCGGGTTGCCCTACTTCAGTCTTCAGTGGCCCCGCTTCTGTCCTGGATAACCCTGCTTCTGTCCTCGATGGCCCTATTTCTGCCGTGGATCTCCCGACTTTTCCTCAGAAATCCCCTACTTCACGTTCCGGGTTACGAAGGGCACCGGCTGCGCCGTCTTCAGACAGGTGACGTCGAGCCCCTCGGCCGCCCCCCGCTCTACGAACTCGGCGACGATCCGGCCCTCGCAGTCGCCGGCGCCGCTGTGGGCGCCGTGGGGAATCTGCACCCAGAGGCCGTGCGGGAAACCCTTGGCGACCTGGGCGGCGTCGGCGGGCGGGGTGACCGGGTCGCGCTCGCCGGAGAGGAGGAGGGCGGGGACGTCGGAATGGACGAGGTCGCCCCCGCCCGGCGGCAGTGGCGCATGCGGCCAGATGGCGCAGACGGCGAGCTGGTCGCGCACCCGGTCGTCGCCGTAGAAGGTCCCCCGGGTGGCGGCCGGGATCTCCTTCGGGTCGATGCGCGGCAGGTCCTCGGCGCAGGTGACCGAGAACAGCAGCCCGAGCGCGAGCCCGCGCTGGATCTGGGCGCGGAGCTGGACCGCGCCACGGGCCAGGGCGCGGTAATCCCCCTCGGCGGCCAGGTGGATGTGCAGGGGGATCTGGTTCGCGTCTTCCGGACCGTAGAGCGCGAAGCGGAGGCCGTCGGCGGCGGCCGAGCGGGTGAGCCGCACCTCGACCGGCTTGCCGGTCGCGGGGTTCGTCACCAGAACGCGGACCGGTTCCCGGCCGAGCCGGTCGAGCACGGCCGACAGCTCTTCCCGGAAGTGCGGGAAGGCGGCATGGCAGGCCGGCTCGGCCGCGCAGTCGCGGGCGAGGAGCTCCAGGGCCTGCTGGGCGTTGCGGGAGTGGTAGAGGGGGGACGGCTCGCCCGGCTTCACCACCCCGGAGAGGACGACGCTGCGGACCGCCTCGGGATGGCGGGTGAGGAAGACCTGGGCGACGTAGGTGCCGTAGGAGATGCTCACCAGGTTCACCTTGCCGTATCCCAGGTAGCGCCGCACCTCGTCGAGATCGTCCACGGTGGCGGCGGTGGTATAGCGGGTGAGGTCGGCCCGCTGGCGCAGCTCTTCGCGGCAGGCCGTCGCGGCGTCCAGGGGGAAGACGTGGTCGAGCCGGGTGCCGTCGCCCCAGATCGGACAGGAGAGGAGGTTCGACCCGCCGGTGCCGCGGACGTCGACGAGAACCAGGTCGCGACGGGCTCGCAGGGGGGAGTGGGCGCGCTGCGCCGCTCGCCCCGTGGCCGCCTCGCCGGGGCCACCGGAGAGGAAGAAGACGGGATCGGGCGCCCGCTCGGGACCCGTCGCCGGCAGGACGACGATGCGCAGCGGGATCTTCCGCCCGGCATGGGCCTCGCGATCCTCGAAGACCTCATAGGTCCCGCAGAGGGCTTCCCCGTTGCCGCCCGGCAGGGGGCAGGCGGCAAGCTTGCCCTCCCAGGGGGGACCGGCGGGCGCGGCCGCCCGGACGGCGGCGGGAAAGGTGAGCAGGGCGGCGAGGGCGACGGGAGCGAACGGGCGATGGGGCATGGCGGCCTCCGGTGGTAGCAAAGCGTTCCAACGGCCACTGTGCCATCATAGACGAGGCCCGAGCTTTGGGCTCGGGTCCATCTACTCGGTAAGGGATCGCTTCTCCGGCACCGCCGCTCGCTTCTCCCCCCGCAGCGCCTCCGGGTCGAGCGCCACCTTCGGCTCCGCCGCCAGGGCACGGTCGAGATCGGCGTCGTGGCCGTAGACGTCTTTCCGGAACTGGACCGTGCCGTCCTCGTCGACCCAGGCGGTCCAGTAGAGGATGTGGACGGCGATGGGCTGGGGGAGGGGGAGCGACTGCGTCTCTTCCGATTCGATCGCCTCCTGGATGGCCTCCGGCGACCATTCCGGATCGTCTTTCAGCAGATAGGCGGCGAGATCGACCGGGTGCTCCACGCGCACGCAGCCGTGGCTCAGGTCGCGCTTGGCGGCGGCGAAGAGGCGCGTCGACGGGGTGTCGTGGAGGTAGACGTCGAACTGATCGGGGACGACGAACTTGATCCGCCCCAGGGCATTGTCCGGCCCCGAGGGCTGGCGCAATCGGTAGGGGTAGTCGCCCTTCCCCATGCGCGCCCAGTCGACCGCGCCGGGGTCGATCGCCTCCGCGTCCGCCCCCCAGCCCTTGACCACCTCCAGGTGCTTGCGCGCGAGATACCCCGGGTCGCGGGCCACGGCGGGCGCCACCTCATTCTGTACGATCGAGGGCGGCAGGTGCCAGACCGGGTTCAGGTCGATCCGGGTGATGCGGTTGGAGAAGGCCGGGGTCTTGCTCTGGGCCTTCCCCACGATCACCCGCATCTGCAGCGCCGGCCGGCCGCCGTCGACCAGCTTGAGCTCGAACTCCGGGACGTTGACCAGGATGTAGCGGCTCCCGAGGTCATTGGGCATCCAGCGCCAGCGCTCCATGTTGATGCCGATCTGCCGCAGCCGTGCCGCGACCGGCACGTTGAGGGCGGCCAGGGTGTCGGCGTCGACCGCCCCCGTGGCCGCCAACCCGTGACGGGCCTGGAAACGGGTGACGGCGTTCGCCAGGAGGTCGTCGTAGCGAGTCTCCATGCCTGCGACGACGGCGCCGGGCGCTGCCGCGGGAAGGTCGCCTTCGTCCGCCAGGCGGGCGCGCAGGATTCGCACCCGCTCGCCGGAAGTGCCCGTTTTCAGCGGCGGACCCGACGGCACCTCCGGCCAGCCGCCCCGTTTCACGATCTCTCCGTAGCGGGCCCGCGCCTCGCGCAGCCGGGCATAGCCGGCGGTCTGCGGCGTCACCGAGGCGAGCGCCTTTTTGATCCCGTCCGGCCCCAGGGCGCGGGTGAGGACGACGTCCAGGTCGACGTTCCGCGGTTTGGTGTACCAGCCGGTTTGAAGCGTCTCCGGCTGGAGGCGGCCGATCGCGGTGTGGGCCGCCATGACGAGGAAGTTGTAGGTGAGGGTCACGTCGAGGTCGGCCAGACGGCGCTGCACCGTGGGATCGTCCAGCCGTCCCTCCCACCTGGCCTCGCGCAGCCGGTTTTGGAGCCCCGCCTGGTCGTACTGCCGGGGATCGAGCGCCTCGACCGCCAGGCCGTCGATCGCCGCCACCAGCTCCTGGGCGCGGGGGAGCGGTCCGCGGACGTCGCTCCAGGCCGGCTGGTACCGGCGCTTGCGGTAGAAATCGCGCGTCTCCTCGAAGGCCCGCACCCGCTCCTTCTGGTGGCGCGCGCCGGCCGGCAGGGTGCCGGACTCGACGGTCGTCCGCAACAGCGTGGCGACAGCGGCAGGCATCCCCTGGGGTTCCTCCTGCCAAGCCAGCCGCCGTTCCCGGGAGCAGCCGGCCATGAGGAGGAGCAACAGGAGAGGTAGGGTGCGGCGGAATCGGCGGTGAGCGTCCATGGAAGTCCCGTGATCGTCCGTGTGTCCGTGATGGTCCGTGTCGCCCGGGGTGCCCCCCTCACCTCAGCCCCAGCGTCTTGCGCATGGCCGCAGTGATCGACTGGCGGACCTTGTTGAACCCTTCCCAGGGATCGGTCTTGCGATCCGCCAGGCGGGCGGGGAGGTTCTCTACCGTGTAGGTGTTGCCGCGCAGCTCCTTCTCGTCGAGCTCCTCCCAGAAGAGGGGGGTCGAGACCGGGGCGCCGGGCCGGGCGCGGGTCGAGTAGGCGCAGATCGAGGTGGCGCCGCGGCCGTTCCTCAAATAGTCGATGAAGATCTTGCCCTGACGGCGGACCTTGGGGAGCTTCGAGGTGTAGAGGGAGGGCTCGTCGGCGACGATGGCCTCCGAGACCGCCTTGGTGAAGACCTTGACCTCGTCCCAGCCGAGCCGCCTCGTGAGCGGGGCCACGACGTGGAGCCCCTTGCCGCCGGTGGTTTTCAGAAAGGTCTCAAGCCCTAAGTCGGAGAGCCGGTCGCGGACCGTGCGGGCACCCTGGACCACCCGCTCCCAGCCGAGCCCCTCGTCCGGATCGAGATCGAAGACGATGTAGTCGGGCTGCTCGACGCGGTCCCGGTGGGCGCCCCAGATGTGGAGCTCCAGGACTCCCATCTGGACCAACGCCAGGAGACCGTCGAGCGAGTCGACGGCGCCGTAGGGCTCCTCCTCCCCCACGTCGACCCGGTAGATCGCCTGCGGGAACTGCTCGCTCACGTGCTTTTGATAGAAGCACTGCCGGGCCTGGCCCTCCGGACAGCGGACGAGGGTCAGGGGGCGGTCCTTGAGGTAAGGAAGGATCCAGTCGGCGACCGACTCGTAGTAGTGGGCAAGGTCGAGCTTGGTCAGCCCCTGGCCGGGATAGAGGACCTTTCCCGGATTGGACAGGCGCACCCCGGCGACCTCGGTGTCTTTAGCCGGCTTGGCCGACTTGGCCGGTTTGGCTGGCTTCGCCCGGGCCGTGCTCGCCGCGGCGCGGGGAGCGGTCGCACGCTTCCGCTGGGACGGCTGCGGACGCTCACGGACGACCTCGGACGGGGGTTTGTCCTCGCGGAGGCCCTGGAAGGAGGGGTGGCGGAGAATGCCGTCCTCCGTCCACTCGGTGAAGGCCACTTCGCCGACCAGCTTGGGCTCCACCCAGTGCGAGCGCCGCGCTTCCGCCCCGCGGGGTGGATTGGCGAAGGCCGGAGTCTTCCTCTCCAGCCGGGAGAGGCGGCGCTTCAAATCGGTCAGGGTCTCTTCGTTGAAACCGGTTCCCACCTTGCCGGCGAAGACCAGCTGATCGACGGCGGACTCGTCGTGGACCGCTACGAGCAGGGCGCCGAAGCCGGTGCGCGAGCCCTCGGGGTCGGTGTAGCCGACGATGACGAATTCCTGGCGCTTCAGGCACTTGACCTTCAGCCAGTCCTTGCCGCGGCCGCTCCGGTAGGGCGCTCGAGCAAGCTTCGCGACCACCCCCTCCAGGGCAAAGGAGCAGGCCTGGCGGAAGAAGTCCTCGCCCTGGCCCTCGACGTGCTCGGAAAGGTGGATCGGCGTCTCTGCCGGAACCGCGCCGAGGAGCTCCGCGAGTGCCGCCTTGCGGTCGAGGAGGGTGGCCGGGCGCAGGTCATAGCCGTCGAGGTGGAGGAGGTCGAAGGCGAAATAGACGAGGTCCTTGCCGCGGCCGCCGGTCAGGGCGTTCTGGAGCGCCTGGAAGCTCGTCGTGCCGTCCGGCGCCAGCACCACCACCTCGCCGTCCAGGAGGGCCTGGCGCACGGGAAGGCGGGAGGCGGCGAGGGCGATCGGCTGGAAACGGTCGCTCCAGTCCTTGCCGCGGCGGGTCCAGAGGTGGACCGTGCCGCGGTCGATTTCGCAGAGCACCCGGTAGCCGTCGTACTTGATCTCGTGCAGCCACTCCTCGCCCCGCGGCGCCGCGTCGACCAGGGTGGCAAGCTCGGGCTCGACGCCGCCCTTGGGCAGGGCGGCCTTGCGCGCCCCAGGGATGGCAGCGGGGTCGAAGGCCGGAGCTTTCTTCTTCCTCTTCGTCGCGGCAGCCGGCTTCGCCGCCTTGTGGTTCGACTCCCAGACGTTCTCCGACCCGGCGGCGATCTCTTCGATACTCTCCCCGGAGGCGACGCTTTCGGGCCGCTCGCTGACGATCGCCTCGCCGCTCCCCGGCACCGCCGCCTCGTCCTTCTCCTTGATGAGCAGCCAGTTCTCCTTGTTCTCGCCCGCCTTCTCGCCGTGCATCCGCACCAGGTTCCAGCCCCCGTGGAGCTTCTCGCCGTCGAGCCGGAACTTGAGATGGCCCTTACGGTAGGCCGCGGCCGGGTCGTCCTCCACCGGCTCCCAGGTGCCGCGGTCCCAGAGCAGGACGGTGCCGCCGCCGTACTGTCCCTTGGGGATGATCCCCTCGAAGCCGCCGTAGTCGACCGGGTGGTCCTCGACGTGGACCGCCAGGCGTTTCTCGCCGGGGTCGAGGCTCGGCCCCTTGGGCACCGCCCAGCTCTTGAGGACGCCGTCCAGCTCCAGCCGGAAGTCGTAGTGGAGGCGGGTCGCGGCATGCTTCTGAATGACGAACGAGCGCCCCTCGGCCGGGGCCTTCCTGGCCGGCGGCTCAGGCGTCTGCTTGAAGTTCCGCTTGCGCTTGTACTCCTCCAGGGCCATGGCGGCAGGCTCCTAGGCGCTCTTCCGAGCCGGGCTCTTGTGGCTCTTGGCGGTCTTGGCCGCGCGTTTGGCGGCCGGCTTGGCCCGCGAAGGCTTGGCAGCGGGCTTGGACTTGGTGGTGGACCTGGCCTTCTTGCCCTTCTTTTCCGGCTCGCCGTTCTCGCCGGAGACCTCGACGCTACGCTTCAGGAGCGCCATCAGATCGACCACGTTCCCCTCCTGCCGGCGCGGGACCGGCGTTTCGATGGCGGCGGTATCGCCCGACTTGACCCGCTTCTCGATCATCTTCATGAGGTCGTTCTCGTAATTGTCCCGGTACTTCTCGGGGTCCCACTCGGAAACCATCCCCTCGACCAGCCGTTCGGCCATTTGGAGCTCGCGGTCGGAGACCCCGGCCTTGCCGTGAGGGACGGGGAGCTCGTCCGCGTCGCGCAGCTCGTGCGCGAAGCGCAGGAGGTTCAGGACCAGGACGTCGCCCTGCGGCAGCAGGGCGGAAAGGTACTGCCGGGTGCGGATCACCACTTTGGCGATCCCCACCTTGCCGCTGCGGGTCAAGATCTCACGCAGCAGGGCGTAGCTCTTGGTCCCCTTCTTGTCGGGCGCCAGGTAGTAGGGTTTGTCGAAATAGACCGGGCTGATCTCAGCGGCATCCACGAAGTCGAGGATGTCGACCGTCTGGGTGGCCTCGGGGTTGGCGCGCTTCAGGTCCTCGTCCGAGAGGATGACGTACTGCCCCTCCTCGTACTCGTAGCCGCGCACGATGTTCTCCCAGGGCACTTCCCGGCCGCTCTTCTCCGCCACCCGCTTGTAGCGGACCGGCGACTGGTCCCGCTTGTCGAGGAGGTGGAACTGCATCTCCTGGCGTTTCTCCGCCGAATAGAGGCCCACCGGGATGTTGACCAGGCCAAAAGTGATGCTCCCTTTCCAGATCGCGCGTGGCATGCTGCCTCCTTCACGAAGGAGAGCGACCGCAAGATACATGCCGGACCTCCGGGGGGCCATTTGGGGAACAAGATGGCACAAAAGCTGCCGCCTTATCTGATTGATGCCGAGGGGTCAGGCAGTGGACCCCGGCACTGATTCCAGCGGCCTTTTCGCGGCCCCTCCCTAGCGGGGAGGCGTACTGAATCCAAGATCCAGAGCGCCTCCCCCCCTTTTTCTGAGGACAAAGCCATGAAAAGAAACAGAAGAAAGACGTCTCGCGGAGCTCTCCTCGTCCTGCTCGCGCTGGCTGTTGCCATCGCCATCATCGCCAGCTGCGAGCGGCACCAGGAGGTCGTCGTTGACCGGCCAGGACCCGACCGCAAGGTCGAGATCCAGCGCGGCCCCCAGAGCACCGAGGTCGAATTCCATAACGCCGAGGCCGAGCGCCACCTCAATCAGGCGGGCGAGCACCTCGGGCAGGGTGCGCGCGAGCTGGGGGCGGCGGTCGCCCAGGGGGCGCAGTCGGTCGGCAAGCAGATCGGGCCCGCCGCCCGCGAGGCGGGACAGCAGCTCCAGCAGGGAGCCCGCGATCTCGGCCATGAGGTGAAGGAGAAGGTCGGTCCGGCCCTCTCCGACGCCGCCATCACCGCCAGCATCAAGGCCAAGCTCCTCGCCGACTCGGATCTGAAGGGCACCTCGATCGACGTCACCACCGACGGCGGTGAGGTCACCCTCTCCGGCCGGGCGTCCACCCCCGGGCAGAAGGCCAAGGCCGAGAAGGTCGCCGTCGAGACCACCGGTGTGCGGCGGGTGGTCAACAACGTCGGGGTCGGCGGCTAGAAACAGCCAGGGCGGCCCGGTCGGGCCGCCCTTCCCTTTTTCCCCTCGGCAGACCGGTCTTAAACCCTCTACACCGCGGCCGACCGCCGCCGCCGGAGCAGCAGAGCCATGGCCGCGAGCCCGAGGCCCGCCGCCAGGGTGAAGAGCCCGATGCCGTCCAGGGTGGGGACGGTGACGATGGGCTGGGCGGCGACGAAGTTCGCGACCTGCAGCTGCTCCGCCTGGGTGGTGCACTGGAGGGCGTTGGGCGGCAGCCCGACGAGCGCGGCCGATTTGGTGGCGGCCGCGGCCTTGCTCGGCTGGCCGACGACGAAGTTCATGATGATCTTGGTCTCGCCCGGATTGAGGGTGAAAGTGTAGCCCCAGAACGGGTTGTCGTCGCCGTCGACGAAGTTGATGCCGGCGACCGGCGCGGTGGCCCCGGGACCCTGGAGGACATGCCCCAGCCGGACGTCGGACGAGGTGTTGCCCGAGTAGGCCTGGAAGCTGGTGATCCAGGTGTCGGTGGTCTCGGCCGTGTTGTTGTTGTTCGACGAGTTGACGATGACCGTGTTGGCGTCCGATCCCAGGTTGTTCGCGACCACCACGGTGACCGTCTGGGGAGTCGCGCCCGTATTGGTGAAGTAGTTGAGCCAGCGGCCGAAGGAGTCGTTGTCCGGCACGAACACCTTGCGCTGCATGGTGATGTTGCCGGCAACCTGCGCCGGGAAGACCACCTGCCGGTCCACCCCGGAGGCCGCACCCCGGCACTCCGTGATCGCCGCCCCGTTGTTGTTGTAGATGACGAAGTTGGCGTTCCCCGTGGCACAGTTGGCGACCGTGTTGTTCAGGCTGAGGCAGATGCTGTTGTAGCCGTCGAAGGCGTCGCTCAAGGTGCTGCTCGTGGTGCCGCCGCCCGAGGTCGTGGCGGCCACGGCGTGGGTATAGCTCGCCTCCGACATGGCGGCCGAGGCCGAGCTCGTCGTGCTGAAGGTGATGTTCGTATTGATGAAGTACTTGAGGCCCGAGTTGTCGATCAGCCCCTGCGAGCCGGTCGCCTTCACCGGATGGCCGTGCTTGACCTTCGGCGGTTTCGCGAGGTTCTTGCGCAGGGCCTGATGCTCGACCACGGCGACGTCGGCGGATGCGGCGGCGGCGATGGAGACGGCAAGCAGCTGACAGGCCAGCACTTTTCGCATCATGGGGTCGTATTTCCTCCTCGCTATAGAGGTGCAGGGCACAGGTCGCGGCCCAAGTTCAATTCAGAACATGCTTTATACCATATCGCCAAGGAACGCAAAAGGGCGACCCCGCAGGGCCGCCCTTTTACTAAATTTCTCAGACTTAACTTCTAGACCGTGGCCGACCGCCGCCGCCTGAGCAGCAGGGCCATGGCCGCGAGCCCGAGGCCGGCCGCCAGGGTGAAGAGCCCGATCCCGGAAAGGGTGGGCACCGTCACGATCGGCTGGGCGGCCACGAAGTTCGCGATCTCCAACTGCTCCGCCAGGGTGGTGCACTGGAGGGCGTTGGGCGGCAACCCGACGAGCGTGGCCGACTTGGCGGCGGCCGCGGCCTTGCTCGGCTGGACCACGGCGAAGTTCATGATGATCTTCGTCTGGCCGGGGTTCAGGGTGAAGGTGTAGCCCCAGAACGGGTTGTCGTCGCCGTTGGCGAAGTTGATGCCGGCGAGCGGCGTGACGGCCCCGGGGCCCTGGAAGACGTGCCCCAGCCGCGGGTCGGAGCTGGTGTTGCCCGAGTAGTTCTGGAAGGTGGTCACCCAGGTGTCGGTGACCTCGGCGGTCGCGTTGCCGTTCGAGCTGGTGACGATGACCGTGTTGCTGTCCGACCCCAGGTTGTTCGCGACCACCATGGTGACCGTCTGGGGGGTCGCGCCGGTATTGGTGAAGTAGTTGAGCCAACGGCCGAAGGAATCGTTGTCCGGCACGAAGACCTTGCGCTGCATAGTGATGTTGCCGGCAACCTGCGCCGGGAAGACCACCTGCCGGTCCACCCCGGAGGCCGCGCCCCGGCACTCCGTCGTCGCCGGTCCGTTTTTATTGTAGATGACGAAGTTCGCGTTACCCGTCTGACAGGTAGCGACGGTATTGTTCAGGCTGAGGCACATCGTGTTGTAGCCGTCGTAGGCGTCGTCCAGCGTGCTGCTCGTTGTGCCGCCGCCGGAGGTAGTGGCGGCCACGGCGTGCGTGTAGCTCGCCTCCGACATGGCGGCCGAGGCCGAGCTCGAGGTGCTGAAGGTGATGTTCGTGTTGATGAAGTACTTGACACCCGAATTGTCGATCAACGCCTGCGAGCCGGTGGCCTTGACCGGATGGCCATGCTTGACCTTCGGCGGCTTCGCGAGGCTCTTGCGCAGGGCCTGATGCTCGACCATGGCGACGTCGGCGGATGCGGCGGCGGCGATCGAAAAGGCGAGCAGCTGGCAGGCCAACACTTTTAGCTTCATGGATGAACGTTTCCTCCCAAGACAGGCTGTCCGGCGTACAATCCGGAGTCGCGGTTCAAAGGCCATTCAAGACATTCAAGTTTCGTGGACAGGAACGTGCAAATTCATATCATACCCAGGCCTTTCCGTCGACGGCGGACGGCCCTCTGGCTCTCCGCCCTGGCCCTCCTGCCCCTCGCCGGCTGCTCCCGGCCGCGGTTGAACGTCCTCCTCGTCACCCTGGACACCACCCGCGCCGACCGCATCGGCTGCTACGGCTTCCCGCTCGCCCGCACGTCGCGGCTCGACCGCCTGGCCCGGGAGGGAGTGCGGGCGACCAACGCCATCACCGCCGCGCCGATCACCCTCCCCGCGCATTCTTCGATCCTGACCGGCCTCTATCCGCCGGCCCACGGCGTGCGCGACAACGGCAGCTACGCCCTGGGCGACGACGCCGTCACCCTGGCCGAGCGGCTCAAGGCGGCCGGCTACCGCACCCAGGCGTTGGTCTCGGCCCTGGTGCTCAACCGCCGCTACAACCTCGTCCAGGGCTTCGAGGGCTACGACGACGACCTGTGGTCGGAGGACGAGCCCAAGCTCTTCATGATCCGCTCCCGGCCGGGGGAGAAGACGGCGGCGCGGGCGGCAGCCTGGCTCGACGGCTGGGCGAAGGAGGCGCCGGCCGGTCCCGCCGGTCACCGGCGCCCGTTCTTCCTCTGGATGCACCTCTTCGACGCCCACCAGCCCTACCGCGCCTCGGCGGCCGAGCGGGTGCTCTCGCCCTCCCCCTACGACGCCGAGATCGCGGTGCTCGACCGCGCGGTGGGCCGGGTCCTGGACGCGCTCGACCGGCTTCACGTCCAGGACGACACCCTCGTCATCGTCACCGCCGACCACGGCGAGAGCCTCGGCGATCACGGCGAGAAGACCCATGCGGTCTTCATCTACGACGTCACGGTCCGCGTGCCGCTCTTCCTGCGCTGCCCGCGCCTCCTGCCGCGCAACAAGGTCTACACCGGCCCGGTGCGCTCGGTCGACCTGGTGCCGACCGTGCTCGCCGCCCTCCACCTGCCCGGCGGCGCGGAGACCCAGGGGACCGATCTCCTGCCCGCCTTCCGTGGCGAGGTGCCGCCGCCCGACCTCCCCCAGTACTCGGAGTCGCTGCTCTCCGAGGTGGGGTTCGGCATGGCGCCGCTCTACGGCATCCGTCACGGCGGCTTCAAGTGGATCCGGGCGCCCCGGCCGGAAGTCTACGACCTGGGCCGCGACCCCCGTGAGCTCAAGAACCTCTACCCGGGCGACTCCGCCGCCGCCCATCGCGGCGCCGCCCTCGACCGCGAGCTCCAGGCGATCCTCGACGACAGCCGCCGCCGCGGCCTGGCACCGCAGAAGAGCCCGATGGACAAGGAGACCCTGGAGAGCCTCCAGGCCCTGGGCTACCTCGCCCCGCGCACCACCCGCGAGGCGATGCAGGGGATCGATCCCAAGGACGGCATGCCCCTCTACACCAAGATGGAGGACGCCCGCCACTTCGCGCAGGAGAAGCGGTGGGCCGAGAGCGAGCGGCTGCTGCTCGAAATCCTGCAAGTGACCCCGGGGAACGTCTCGGCGGTCAACATCCTGGCCCTCGACCGGATGCGCCAGGGGAACTGGGCGGGAGCGCGCGCCGAGTACCTGCACTCGCTCTCCCTGGACCCCAAGCAGGCGCGGGTCCATGCCATGCTGGGGACGATCAGCCTCATCGAGGACGACCTCGACGGGGCGGAACGCTCCTACCGCGAGGCGCTCGCCATCACCCCCGGCTTCGTCGAGGCGATGAGCAACCTGGGGATGGTCGCCGCCCTGCGCCAGGACGAGGCCGGAGCCCGCGCCTGGTATCAGAAGGCGATCGCCGCAGACCCGCACTTCCCGCGCGTCTACCGGCGCCTGGCCGACCTCTACTACGAGCGCGGCGAGTACGCCAAGGCGCTCGCGGGCTACCAGAAGACCCTGGCCGCGGAGCCGGACGATTTCACCGCGGTCCTCCAGGCGGGGAACTCGGCGCGCCACGCCGGCGACCGCAAGACCGCGGCCGAGCTCTTCGCCCGCGCCGCCCATCTGCGCCCCGACTCCTGGATCCCGCTCTACAACCAGGCCTGCCTGGCGGCGTCGGAAGGCGATCCGGCCCGCGCCCTGGACCTCCTCGGGGGCCTGCGCGACAAGACCTTCCTGCGCACCGACCTGCTCGGCCGGGACAAGGACCTCACCGCGGTGCGGCGCCTGTCCGGCTTCGCACCGCTCTTCGCCAAGCTCCAAGCGAAGGAGGCCGAGGAGCGGCAGCGGCGGCAGGGCGAGGCCACCGAAGAAGAAGACGCAGACGAGAGCGGGAACGGGTAGGGGTACGGGGGAGGCAGATGCAAGACTACATCGAGAGTTTCCTGCCGCTCTTCGTGGCGATCAACGTGCTGGGCATCCTGCCCATGTACCTGGGGCTGACCGAAGACCTCTCGCCGGCCGGCCGGCGGCGGCTGACCCTCCAGGCGGTCGCCACGGCGTTCATCCTGGCGGTGCTCGTCCTCTTCGCCGGCCACCTGCTCTTCAAGCTCCTGGGGATCACGGTGAACGACCTGCGGGTGGGAGGCGGCCTCATCCTCCTCGTCCTCTCGATCTCCAATCTGATCTTCGACGACTATCGCCGGCGCGACCCGAAGCGCAGCGCCGAGCCGGGCTCGACGGTGGGGGTGGTGCCGCTCGGCATCCCGCTCATCATGGGACCGGCGGCGATCACCGCGGTGCTGGTGGCGCAGCAGGGTTACGGCTATCTGCCCACCCTGGTGGCGCTGGTCGCCAACATGTTCCTCGTCTTCCTGGTCCTCGCCTTCGGCCCCTACCTGGCGCGCATCATCGGCCCCTCGATTAACCGCGCCGTGGCCAAGGTGGCCAGCCTCTTCCTGGCCGCCATCTCGGTCGCCATGATCCGGGCGGGGGTGGTGGCGATGGTCAAGGCGCTGCGGTAGGAATCGGCGAGCCCTACCCGTTGAAGCCGTTCATCGCCGCCTCGATCCCCCGCTCCAGCCAGGCCTCGCAGGCGTCGGCCGCGCGGCCGACCATCGCTTCCACGGCCGGCCGCTCTTCCGCGGTGAAGGGAGTGAGGACGAAATCGACCAGGGGATCGCCGCCGGGCGGCGGCCCCTCCTCCCCTGCCACCCCCAGGCGGAGGCGGGGGACTTGGTCGGTCTGCAGCCCTTCGACGATCGACTCCAGGCCGCGGTGACCGCCCGGGCTGCCCGCCCGGCGCAGGCGCAGTCGCCCGAGCGGCAGGTTGACGTCGTCGAAGACCACCAGGACCTCCTCGGGCAGGAAGCCGTGGCGCTCGACGAAGCAGTGGGCGGCGTAGCCGCTGCGGTTCATATAGGTCTGGGGCAAAGCGAGCAGGAGGTCGCCGTCCCGGCCCACGCGGGAGTTGCACTCCTCCCCGCCGAGCGGCACCCGGCGCCGCCGCGCCAGCTCCTCGACCACCGCGAAGCCGACGTTGTGCCGGGTCTCGCGGTAGCGCTCGCCCGGGTTGCCGAGACCCAGGATGAGCCGGCCCAGACCCTACGCCCCCTCTTCGGTCTTGCCGCGCTTGGCCACCTCGGGCTCGGCCTGACCCTCGGTCGCGGTCGCCGACTCCTCCGCCTTGGTGTGGGAGAGGGAGATGATGACCCGGTCCGGCTCCTCCGCCAGGGTGACGCCCTCGGGGAGCTTCAGGTCGCGCGCCTCGACGTGCTGGCCGATCCGCAGCTCGGTGACGTCTAAATCGACGTGCCTCGGGATGTCGCCCGGCAGGCACTCGACCGCCACCTCGCGGTGCACGAAGTCGATCATGCCGCCCTCGGTCTTCACCCCGTAGGCCGTGCCGATGAGCTCGACCGGGACCTGGACCCGGACCCGCTCGGTCATCAGGATGCGCTGGAAGTCGATGTGCATCACCTGGCGGGTGAGCGGGTCGACCTGCATGTCGCGGATCATGGCGTGCCGCTCCTGGCCGCTGTCGGCGAGCTTCAGGAGGAAGATGGCGTTCTCGCTCTCGCCCGTCTTCATGAGGTCGATCAGGGTCTTGCGGTCGACCTGGATGGGCACCGTATCCCTGCCGCCGCCATAGACCACGGCGGGGATCTTGCCGGACTGCCGCAGGCGGCGGTTGGCGTTGGTGCCGGTTCCGGCACGCTTCTGTACGTCGATGGCCAGTTCACTCATGGAAATTCCTCGCTTCTTTCAAACCGGTGGGAGCCTCTTCACACGAAGAGGGAGCTCACCGAGCTGTTCTCGTGAATACGGCGGATGGCCTCGCCGAGGAGAGGTGCGACCGAGAGCGGCCGCAGCTTCGCCGAGCGGGAGAGCTTCTTCTCCACCGGGATCGTGTTGGTGATCAGGATCGATTCGAGCGGCGACTCGTTGATGCGGGCGAGCGCCGGGCCCGACAGCACGCCGTGCGTGCCGGCCGCGAGGATGCGGCGGGCGCCCTTCGTCTTCAGGGCCTCGACGGTCTTGGTCAGGGTACCGGCGGTGTCGATGATGTCGTCGATGATCAGGGCGTTGCAGCCGTCGACATCGCCGATGACGTGCATCACCTCCGCCGTGTTGGGGGCCGTGCGCCGCTTGTCGACGATCGCCAGACCCACCCCCAGCCGCTTGGCGATCGCCCGCGCCCGCTCCACCCCGCCGGCGTCCGGCGAGACGATCACCAGGTCGGGAACGTCGAGCAGGCGCAGCGCCTCCAGGATCACCGGCGCGGCGAACAGGTGGTCGACCGGTACGTCGAAGAAGCCCTGGATCTGGTCGGCGTGGAGGTCCATGGTGAGCACCCGGTCGGCGCCCGCCTTGGAGATCAGGTCGGCCACCAGCTTGGCGGTGATCGGCACCCGTGGCCGGTCCTTCTTGTCCTGCCGGGCGTAGCCGTAGTAGGGGATCACCGCGGTCACCCGCGAGGCCGAGGAGCGCTTGAAGGCGTCGAGCAGGATCAAGAGCTCCATCAGGTTCTCGTTGACCGGCTCACAGGTCGGCTGGACGATGAAGACGTCGGAGCCGCGGACGTTCTCGTCAATCTGGCAGAAGATCTCGCCGTCCGAGAAATTCAGGGCCGAGACGTTGCCGGCCGAGAGGTGCAGATAGTCGCAGATCTCCTGCACCAGGGCGGGATGGGAGCGGCCGCCAAAGATCTTCAGTTCGCCGGGCATGATCCTCTCGTCACTCCTTGCCTGAGAGCGAAGCGTGACCCCCTGCCGGGGTCTGCCGCAGGATACCGCTGTCGCTGGGTTTCCTTCTCCTGCTCGACCTGGTTGGGGCGGGAGGATTCGAACCTCCGGATGCGGGATCCAAAGTCCCGTGCCTTACCGCTTGGCGACGCCCCAGTCTCGTACGACCGCTTAGGTCACGGTCCAGAAGGAGTCGCGGAGGTGCATCTCCTCGACCTCCTCCATCGTCCTTTCCGGAACGACCGCGCTGGTATCCGCGGCCAGGCGGCCGAGCTCGGTGCGCTGCTGCACCGCCGCCGACAGCTCCGGAGTCCGCTCTCCCCGCTCCGCCAAGACCCGCTCGTACTCGGCCAGCACCTTGGTCTCGATCATCCGCCGCGTCTCGTTGTTCAGCGGGTGGGCGACGTCCTTGAACTCGCCGTTCTTCTTCTTCCGGCTCGGCATGCTGATGAAAAGGCCGTCCCGACCCTGGATGATCTTGATGTCGTTGACCATGAAGCACTGATCGAATACGATCGACACGAACGCCTTGAGCTTCTCCTCGTTAATCGGAAAGACCTTGACCTCTGTGATCTCCATTTTGCGTCCTCTCCGTCATCCCTAGTCGAACCCTCTGGCGCGGCAAAGCGACTGGCGGCGACTGGCGCGGCGACAGATGCGCAAGTCCCGGGCGCTACCCTTGCAGGCAGCGCCCTCGCAGAGTCGCTGCGGCTCTTCGGGATCCGGCGAGCAGGACCCACGGTTCCCGGGGGACCGCACTAGACACGCGTCGGCATCAACCCACGCATTATAACCTTTGCGGCCCGTCCGGGCGCGCCGGGGGACAAACTCCTGGAGATCACCCGTTCCCCGGCAGGGGTACCCCCGCCGGCGGGGCTCTATGCTAGAGGCGGCGGGCCGGGGTGTCAAATCCGCTACTCCCGGCAGTCCTCCTCGGCGAAACCGGGGGGTACGGAGAGCGGCGCCGGGGGGCCAGGCAGGGCCTCCCGCACGACCTCCTTCCAGCGCATCTGCACCCCCTGGGCACGGTCGGAGAGGATCGCCCAGCTGTCGCGCTGCACCCAGAGGACGGCCGGCTGCTTCTCGCCCGCCTCCCAGAGGGTCCAGGCGACCACCTGCCCGGAGGTGACGGTCGCCGTCCAGCGGCGGTCCATCCCGTCGGTGAAGTGGAGGTCCCGGCCCTTCTGGGTCGGCGGCGCCGCCGGCTCCGCCGGCAGCCGACCGAGGAGCAGCGAGGGGAGCGAGAGCAGGGGAAACGGGGCGAGCGGCACCCCGGAGATGTCGAAGCGGCCCTCGAACCGGCAGAAGGTATGGTTCCGGTGATCGAGGAAGAGCCCCTGGTCCTCGGCCACGTCGAGGCTCCACAGGGCGCGCCCCACGGGGTCGGCGGTCGTCACCTGGTAGCGGTCGGCGGCGGGGAGACGCAGGGTGAGTCGGAAGCTCCCCTCTCCCTCCGGCCCGGAGTAGCTGATCCGGAACAGCCGTTGCGAGCCGTAGGCCGCGGTGGGAATCTGCCAGGGCGCCGCCCCGCCGGCCGGCACCGGAGCGGGCGCCGGCCGCAGGGAGCAGCCGGCGAGCCCGAGGGCAAGGAGCACCGCGACCCCGAATCGGAGTGCCGCGACCCCGAATCGGGACGCACGGCCGCCGCCGTACGCCGGAGTGGGGAGGGGGCTCACGTTCGTAGAATCTAGCGCCGGGGGGTGGTGCCGTCCAAGCCGTCCAGCTTGCGCCGGACCTGCTCGGTCTGCTCCGGGTTGTGGTCGCTCAACGAGAGGGCGCGGCGGTACATGTCACGGGCCTTGTCGGGCTGGCCGAGGGCGACGTAGACGTCGCCCAGGTGCTCGTGGACGGTGGCGTCCTCCGGCACCAGACGGGCCGCCCGCTCCAGATAGTCGCGGGCGCGGTCGTACTGGCCGAGCCGATAGTGGGTCCAGCCCAGCGAGTCGACGTAGGCGCCGTTGTCCGGCTCCAGGGCCACCGCCCGCTTGACCAGGGAGAGCGCCTCGTCCAGGTGCTCGCCCTTCTCGGCCCACATGTAGCCCAGGTAGTTCAAGGCGGCATGGAAGTCGGGATCGGCCTTGAGCGCCTGGCGGAAGGCGGCGACCGAGAGGTCTCGGTGCCGGTCGTGGTCGTAGGCGGCGCCGAGCAGGAAGCCAGCGGCGGGGAGGTTCGGGTGGCTGGCCAGCGCCTTCTTGAGCGGCGGGATCGACTCCTCGTACTGGTCGAGTCGCTGGTACGACTGGGCGGCGGCGAGCAGGCTCTGTGGGTCGTCCGAGCGGCCGAGCTGCGCCAGCTGGCGCTTCGCCTGGCGCTCCTTGCCCGCCTTCCAGAGTACCTCCCCGCGCTTGGCGGCGAGGAGCGGCGAGGTCGCCGTGACCGGGGTCAGCAGGCTCACCGCCTCGTCGAAGCGCTTGAGCTCGATCAAGGCGTCGGCCTTGAGCAGCAGGGCCTCGGTGCGGGCCTTGGGCTCGTCGGCGTGGAGGAGGGGGGCGAGCGTTTCGCTCACCTTCGCCCAGTCCTCGGTCGTGGCGTAGAGCTGGGCGAGCTCGAGGATGGCGTCGCGCGACTCCTGGGCCTTGCCGTCCTTCGCCAGGTCGGCGGCCAGATCGGTGAGGAGCTTCGCCGCCTCGTCCTTCTTCCCCTCCCGGCGCAGCACCCGCGCCAGGGTGGTGGTGAGCACCAGGTCCTGGGGATCGGCATCGCGCAGGCGCGACAGCAGGGCCAGGGCCTCCGGATTGCGCCCCTGGGCGGTCAGGATGAGCCCCTTCAGGAGCTCCAGGTACTGGTTGTCGGGCTGCGCCTTGAGCAGGTCGTCGGCGGTTTTCAACGCCGCGTCGAGGTCGCCGGTCAAGTAGAGCGCGGAGGCGAGCTGGCGGCGCAGCTGGGGGTCGCCGCGCACCGACTCGGGGGCGGCGAGGAGGGTCTCCAGCGCCGTCCGGTGGTCGCCGCGCTGCCCCTGGACCTCGGCCAGGGTGAGCCGCGCCTGGAGGTTTTCCGGGTCGAAGCCGAGCGTCTCCTTGAGCACCGCCTCGGCCTCCGCCTTGCGATCCGCCTTGAGCAGCGACTCGATGAGCAGCGAGTTGGCCGTCGGGTTGTTGGGGACGTAGCTCACCAGCTCGCGGAAGACGTCCGCCGCCCGTCCCGCCTGCCCCTGTTCGAGATAGATGCGGCCCAGGGTGACCATCACCTGGAGATCGGAGGGGTCGCGGCGGCGCAGGCCCTCGTAGGCCTCCTGGGCGGTCGCCAGGGCGGCGGGGTCCTGGTCGGCCAAAGCCAGGTAGACCTCGCCCACGCCGCGCAGCACGTCGGGATTGCCGGGCGCCAGCTCGCGCGCCCGCTTCACCTCCTCCACCGCCTTCCCCAGGTAGTCGGAGCGGGCGTGGGGAGTGCGCGCGATGGTGCCCAGGCGCCCGAGCAGCTCGGCGCGCTCCAGGCGCACGTACGGATCGCCGGGGGCGAGCTTCTCCGCCTCCTCGAAGGCGGCCAGGGCCTCGGTGAACGAGCCCTCGGCGGCCAGCACCTTGCCGAGCGCGAACTGGAAGGCGGCCTGCCCGGCCACAGAGGTCGCGGGGCTCGGCGGAGTCGCAGGGGTTGCCGCCGCGTGGATCGGCAGGGCGGCGATCGGGAGCAGGAGCAGAAGGGTGAGGCCCAGCATTCTCACCCCTGCAGAATACCATAGGACCGCCGGGTGCTTTACAAGGCGCGGAGCCGCCCCTATAATCTCCTCTCCACGGTTAAGTTGCCTACAGACAAGAAGTTAGAAACCGAATCGAAGGCTTGGAAGACGGAGCCAACCGGTCGTAGATGGGTAAGCTTGGACAACTGCTCGTGGCGCGGGGCTGGATCACCGTCCAGCAGCTGACCCGTGCGCTCAAGAACCAGAACGTCGTGGGCGGCCGACTGGGCACCTGTCTCCTGGAGATGGATGCCCTGACCGAGGAGCTCCTGCAGAAGGGCCTCGCCGAGCAGCTCGGGGTGCCGGCGGTGCGGGTCGAGGAGCTGCGCGGCATCCCCGACGAGGTGCAGGAGCTGCTGCCGGCCAAGCTCGCCCGGCGCTGCCGCGCCATCCCCTTCCGGGCGCTGGGCGGCCGGCTCGACGTGGCGATGCTCGACGCCCGGAACCTCGCCTGCCAGGACGAGATCGCCTTCGCCACCGGCAAGCGGGTGCGGGTCCACGTGGGCAACGAGATCCGCATCTTCGAGGCGCTCGAGAAGTACTACGACGAGGAGTGCCCGCCGCGCTTCGCCAAGCTGCTCGACCGGCTGAACCGCTCGCGCTACCTGTGGGACAAGGAGAGCCCGCCGGCCGCCGCCGCGCGGCCGGGACAGGGCCTGGCCTCCCTCCTGCCGCCGCTCGAAGGCGACCCCTTCGCCCGCCCGCCGCGTTTCGAGCCGCCGCCGCCCCTGCCGGACGCGCTGCTGCCGGACGTACCGTCCCCCGTGGACGCCGTTCCGCGGCCGCCCGCCCCGTCTCCGGCATCTCCGCCATCCCCGGCGCCCTCCCCGGCCGCCATGCCTCCCCGAACCACCACGCCCCGGCCGCGGGTCGTGCCGGTCGAGCCGCCGCCCCCACCCGCTCCGGCCGAGCCACTGCCCCGCCCCGCCGTGGCGAAGGCCCCACCGCCGCGCAGCCTCTCGCTCACCCCGCAGGAGCGGGCGGCCCTGGTCGGCCGCGACAAGGGCCAGCCGCTGCCGCCGCCCGCCGACCTCGAGGAGGCCCTGGAGGCTCTGGCCGCGGTCCACGACCGCGAGGAGGTGGGCGACCTCCTGCTCGCCTTCCTGGGCATGCACTACCGGCGGGTGGCCCTCTTCCAGGCCAGCCGCGACCGGGTCACCGCCTGGCGGGCGGTCGGCGCGGGGATCGAACCCAAGACCTTCGCCGCCTTCGGCGTCGGCTTCGACCGGCCCTCCCTGTTCCTCAATCTGCGCGGCGGCAGCGGTCTCCACCTGGGTCCCCTGCCGCCGATGCCGGCGCACCGCGAGCTGGCCGCCTCCTGGGGCGGGGAGCTGCCGCGCGAGTGCGTGATGCTTCCCGTCCGCCTACGCGACCGCCTGGTGGCGATCCTCTACGCCGACCGCGCCGAAGGGGGTCCCGCCGGTCTCCACCTGGAGGAGCTCAAGCGCCTGACCGATGCCACCGTCGCCGCCTTCGAACGTTGTATCCTCTACAAAAAACAGGCGGTATCGGGCGCGTAGGGCGGTCGACGTTTTGTTGACACCCTGAAGCGCCCGTTGTTAGACTCGCCGCCGTTTCGGAGTCCAGATGATCAAGTCTGACATCGTCGACCGCGTCGCGGAGCTCACGGAAGTGCCTCGGGTGAAGGCCGCGCAGGCGGTCGACACCATCATCGAGGCGATGAAGGACGCTCTTTGCAACGGCAAGCGCATCGAGCTCCGCGGGTTTGGAGTCTTCCAGGTACGCGACCGCAAGAAGGGCGTCGGCCGGAATCCCAAGACCGGGGTCGAGGTCGCCATCACCCCCGGCAAGACCGTCCGCTTCAAGCCCGGCAAGGATCTGAAGAACCTCTGACCGCCTCCTCCGCTCCCGCTCCGCTCCGGGGAGCTCGCCGGTCGTGAACGGCGAGCCGCCGATCGTACCGCTCCCCCGGCTCGAGCTGCTGCCCCCGCCGCAGCCCGTGGCCTACCGCCCTCCCCCGCTGCCGCGACCACGCTGGGGGCTCGCCCTGGTGCTGCTCTTCCTTGCCTTCCTTTCCGTCATGACTTTCAGCCCCGTCCTTCTGATGGGAATTCGGACCGACGTTCAGATCGACGATCGCCTTCTCGATCCGCGCTTCCCGATAGAGACCGCGGTATGGGTGTGGCACCATCCAGAACTCCTCGCCGTAGGAGCCCAGATCTCGCTCATTCTGCTGGGCATCCTCTTTGCGCACGAGATGGGGCACTATCTTACCTGCCGGCGCTATGGTCTTGCCTCGACGGTTCCCTATTTCCTGCCGGTCCCTTTCGGCCTCGGTACGGTCGGCGCCTTCATCCGCATCCAGGCACCCATCCGCGATAAGCGCGAGCTGTTCGACGTGGGCGTCGCCGGCCCGCTCGCCGGCTTCGTGGCCCTCCTCCCCTTCCTTTTCTATGGCGTGGCGCACTCGCACGTCTCGACCTTCGTCGAGGCCGCTCACCCGAACGCCGCGGAGGCGGGTCTCCTCCTGCCCGGCTGGTGTCTCGCCATCCGGCTCGTCGCCTGGCTGTTCCACGGCCGCCTCGGGCCGGGCCAGACCCTGAACCTCCATCCCGTCGCCTTCGCCGCCTGGTTCGGGCTCTTCACCACCGGCCTGAACCTCCTGCCCCTGGGCCAGCTCGACGGCGGGCACGTCCTCTACGCGGCGATCGGGCGCCGGCAGTGGCGCCTGGCCTGGCCGCTCTGGGGGGTGCTCGCTCTCACCGGGCTGCTCTGGCCGGGCTGGTGGCTCTGGTGCGGCATCCTCCTCCTCCTGCGCCCGCGCCACCCGCCGGTGGTCGACGAAAGCGTCCCGTTAGACCGCCCGCGGCTCTGGATCGCCGCCTTGGCCCTCCTCCTCTTCGTGCTCTGCTTCACCCCGGTGCCGATACGGATCGTGAATTTGGGGTAGGGGGGCGGCGCCCCTACACCTCGAGCAGAAACGTCACCGGCCCGTCGTTGACCAGAGCGACCTCCATATAGGCGCGGAAGCGGCCGGTCTCGACGGCGAAGCCCCTGGCGCGGAGGTCGGCGACCAGGGCCTCGACCAGGGGAGCGGCGGCGGCGGGCGGGGCGGCGTCGTCGAAGGAGGGGCGGCGGCCGCGGGCGAGCGAGCCGGCGAGGGTGAACTGGGAGACGACGAGGAAGGCGCCCCCCACGGCGCGGGTGTCGAGGTTCATCTTCCCCTCCGCATCGTCGAAAATACGCAGGCCGGCGAGCTTCTCGGCCGCCGCCGCGACCTCCTCCGGGCCGTCGGCGCGCTCGACGCCGACCAGGACGAGGATGCCGCGGCCGATCCGTCCCACCACCTCGCCCTCGACCGTCACCGAGGCGGAGCTCACTCTTTGCAAGATCAGCCGCACGCTTTCCGTCCCTCCTCATGAGGAGGCTCGGACGGACGTCGCCCGAGCCCGCCCCCGGGGAGTTGCCCGGGGGGGTGTGATACCGTAACGCATTCCGAGAAAAGAGGAGAATGGAAGCATGGTCAACAAAGTGATTCTGGTGGGCAATCTGGGCCGCGACCCGGAGGTCCGATCGACCCCTTCGGGGCAGCCCGTCGCCAGCTTCACCCTCGCCACCAGCCGGAAGTGGAAGGACAAGGGCGGCCAGCGGCAAGAGCAGACGGAGTGGCACCAGATCGTCTGCTGGGGCCGGCAGGCCGAGGTCGCCGGCCAGTACCTGACGAAGGGGAAGCAGATCTACGTCGAGGGGCGGCTCCAGACCCGCTCCTGGGACGACCGCCAGACCGGGGAGAAGCGCTACCGGACCGAGGTCATCTGCGAGAACTTCCAGATGCTCGGCTCCCGTGGCGGCGGCGGCCCCGAGTTCGAGGGTCCCGGCGGTCCCGGACCCTCGGGCGGCGGGGGCGGTGGCTACGACGAGGGTGGTGGCGGTGGTGGCGGCGGCTTCGGCGAGCCCGAGGACGACGACATCCCGTTCTAAGCGATCCCTCCGAAAGGCTGGAGTCTTCCGCCGCGCCCAGGGGCTGCCCCTTGGGCGCGGCGGAAGCTTACGGAAACCCAGGAAAATCCTCCGGGACCTCTCCGGGAGGCTCCAGACGCTCTCCGGGAGCGTCCGGACTTCCTCCGGACGCTTTCGGGAACCCTCCGGACCCTTCCAGAATCTCTCCGGATGCTTCAGGAAACCCTCCGGTCACTTCCGGACCCCCTCCGGACGCTTTCAGAACTTCTCCCGGCGTTTCCGGAAACCCTCCGGACGCTTCCAAAATCCCTCCGGGAGCTTCCGGGAACTCTCCGGACGCTTCCGGAGCCGTGGAAAGTCTTCCGGCACTCGTCAAAAGTTACTTTCCTTGGATGGAAAGTCGACCCTGAGGCATGAGAAGTCGGCCCGGAGAGGTCAGAAGTCGAGCCGGACGCATCAGAAGTCGATCCGGAGACGCCGGAAGTCGACCCGGACGGATCCAAAGTCGAGCCGGAGACGTTGGAAGTCGACCTGCAGAGGTTTCTGAAGACTTTCTTGGCCTTTTGGCCCCGTGCGGAGCTTCGTGCGTCCTCTCAGGAGGACGTTTGCACGAGAAGGAGGGCCTCTCCATTTCGCTACAATGTCTGGATGCCCCTGCCCACGGTCTTCGTGAGCTACAGCCACAAGGATGAAGCCTGGAAGAAGATCCTCCTTCCTCAACTCGAAGTTTTGGTCCAGGAGGGGCTCTTCGAGGTCTGGGAAGATCGGCGAATCGATGCCGGGGACAGCTGGTATCCCGAGATCCGAGCGGCTCTGGAGAAGGCGGACGCGGCCGTCTGCCTGATCTCGGCCCACTATCTCTCGTCCCCCTTCGTCCGCAAGGAGGAGGTTCCCTTCCTGCTGGAGAAGCGCGAGAAGAACGGGCTGCTCCTGCTCCCGGTCCTGCTCTCGGCCTGCCCCTGGCATCGGGTCGACTGGCTCAAGGCCATCGAGATGGTGCCGCACGACGGCAAGACCATCGACGGGCTTCCTGATAGCACCCGAAACGAGATCTTCGCCCAGGTTGCCGACCAGATCGCCACGGCGGTCGAGCGCCCCCGCGATGCTGCCCGGGGAATCACCCGGGAGGGGTCATCCAGGGTGTCCTCTCCACTGCATCCGCAACCAGAGAAGATCGATCTTACTCGCCTCCCAGTGACCGGAGCCGAGCTCTTCGGCCGCGCCGAGGAACTCGGCTGGCTGGACGAGCTGTGGGACACCGGCGAGGTGCGGATCGCGACTCTCGTCGCCTGGGGTGGGGTCGGCAAGTCAACGCTCGTCAACAAGTGGCTGGAGCGCATGGAGCCCGACGGCTTCCGCGGGGCGCGGAAGGTCTTCGGCTGGACCTTCTTCCGGCAAGGAACAGGCGAGCGGAGCGCCTCGGCGGACCTCTTCTTCGGAGAAGCCCTGCGCTTCTTCGGAGATTCGGAGCCTGAATCCGGCTCCCCTTGGGCCAAGGGAGAGCGACTGGCGGATCTCATCTGCCGCGAGAAGAACCTCCTGGTCCTCGACGGCGTAGAGCCGCTGCAGTCGGCCGTGGAGGGCGGCTGGCTAGAGGACGCTGGCCTTGCCGCCTTGCTGACTCGGTTGGCCCAGAGCGAGCAGGGCCTCTGCCTGATCACGACTCGGAAGGCGGTGGCCGACCTCGACGAATTCGTCGAAACTGCGGTAAGCCGGGACCTGGAGCAGATCTCTCCCGAAGCCGGTCGGGCGCTCCTACGGGTGCGCGGCATCCGTGGCTCGGACGCTGAGCTCGAGCAGGTGGCACGGAGCTTCGGCGGCCACGCGCTGGCAGTGAACCTTCTCGCCTCGTATCTTCAGGCCTTTCCGGGTCATGCCGCCGAGGCCAGCGCCGAGATCCCAAGGGAGACGGGCGCGGACGCACAGAGCCGCCATCCGCGCCGAATCATGGAGGCCTTCGTGCGCCGCTTCGGGCCTGGCCCGGAAGTCGAGCTGCTGCTCCTTCTCGGGCTCTTTGACCGCCCTGCAGAAGCGAAGGCTCTCGCGGCCCTGCGTGCGGCTCCGCCCATTTCGCGTCTCACCGACCACTTGACGAGTCTGCCGGAGACGGACTGGTTCCACCTCGTGTCGAAGCTCCGGGGGAGCCGATTGATTGCCGAGGAGGATCCCAACCAGCCGGAGGCGCTCGATGCCCATCCCCTGGTGCGCGAGCATTTTGGCGAGAAGCTGGCCAAGGAGAATCCTGCCTCCTGGCGGGAGGCGCACTGCCGGCTCTATCAGTACTACAAGGAAGCCGTTGAGACGTACCCGGATACAGCTCCGGGTCTTACGCCGCTTTTCGCCGCCGTCGTGCATGGGTGCAAAGCTGGCAAGACCGAGGAGGCTCTCGAAGAAGTATTCCGCACCAGGGTCCTCAGAAAGAAACGATTTTCTACCAGCACTCTTGGACTTTGGGGCATCAATCTCCAGGTGTTGACCAACTTTCTGCGACCTCCCGAGGCAACCACCCCACTGCTCAGCCCCAAAGCCCGGGCGTTCGTGCTGGGAGAGATGGGTTATTCGTTCCGGGCTGTGGGTCGTTTGGAGGAGGCGCTGAGGACGACGCAAGAGGCATTGGAGGCGCAACTGGCGCTGGCCAATGAGCGGCATGCTTCTTGGCAGTCTGCCAACCTAGCCGCACTCCTGGAAGTTTTGGGAGACCTAGGGCGAGCGCAGACGATCGCCGAGCAGAGCCTTCACCTGGTGCTCGACGGCCCTCCCGAAGAGCAGGCAAACGCGAGGTCCGCTCTCGCCATCATTCTGCACCAGTGCGGTGACCTCGACCGCGCGGAGAAAGTCTTTCGCGAAGCCGAACAGGTCAACCACGCGCGCCGCTCTCAAGAGCCCTTCCTCTATGGGTTCAGAGGGTTCGGTTACTGCAATCTGCTGCTCGACTTGGGCCGGTGGCGAGAAGTTCGGCAACGTGCGGAGCATACGATCCAGGTGGCGCTGCAGAAGAATTGGCTGCGTGACATTGCGCTCGACCGGATCTCTCTGGGAAGAGCCATTTTGCTGGGAACCCGGGAGGTCGGCCACAAGGACCTGGATCTGGCCAAGGGCTCCATCGAGCAGGGGCTCGAAGGGTTACGCAAATCCGGCCGGATGGATGAAATCCCTCGGGGACTTCTCGCCCGCGCCGAGTTGCGATTGGCCATGAACGACAGATTCCGCAGCCGAGCCGACCCCGAGGAAGTCCTCCGCCTCTGCGCCCGCTGCAGCATGCGCCTCTATGCGACCGACGCCCATCTGGGTTTCGCCCGGCTGCACCTCGCGGCCGGCGAGCACGGCCCGGCCCGCGCCAGCCTCGACCGGGCGAAGCGGTTGATCGAGGAGACGGGGTATCACCGGCGGGACCGCGAGGTGGCCGAGATCGAGGCGGTGCTGGCAGGAGAGGCGACCGCACCGTCTTTCCTGGCTCCTTGAGCCCGACAGCCCCCCGGTTGGCCTGCCCCGTGGGCGCGGCAGCATTCCCGCGTCAGCGGTCCTCTGGGGCAGGGTCGAAAAACCAGTGGAAGCCGGGGGCGAGGAGCGGCGACCGGCGCAGCTTGGCATGCGTGGGGTGGCCGCCCAGCTGGCCGTCGAGGATCAGCAGATCGTCTTCCGGCGCCGTGAAGGAGAATTCGTCCAGCGGGCCGAGTGCCGGCGACATCGACGGCGGCGGCTCCGGAGGCCCCACCACCGGCCGCGGTTTTCCCAGCCGCATCCGCCGATTCGCGAGATCGAGATCGAGAGAATAGCTGCGGCGCGCTCCGATCATCAGCTCGACCGTAAGCGCGCGGGGCTGCTGGAACAGCACCCAGCGCCAGCGGTTCGGATCGGTGAAGAGCGGTACGGCCTTGCCGTCGACGGCGAATTCCTCGACCGACCAGACGCCGTAGAACGGCGGCCGCGGCGGATGGTACTCGCGGTAGCGGACGCGGGTCTCGGTCCAGGTCGTGCCGATCGAATAGAGGCCGAAGAGGAGAAGGAGGAGCTGCGCCAGCCGGTCGAGCCGCGGGCGGGAAAAGAGCGGCGGCGTGACCGCCGGCTCCACCGGGCGGTTCCACAGGAACAGGTTGGCCAGCCGGGGGAGGTCGGGGGCGAGGAGCAGGAGGGCCAGGAACAGCAGGTGCATCGAGAAGAGCTTGACGTGCACGTCGTAGGAGAAGTTGAGCGTCACCACCATCAGCATGTCCGCGGCGCAGACCAGGGCTCCCAGGAGCGTCGTCCGCGGCACGAGGAGCAGCACGCCGCCCAGGAGCTCGGCGCAGCCGGTGAGCGATTCGTAGGCCGGCGAGGAGCCGATGAAGATCCACAGCATCCGCATCGGGGTGAGGCTCGCCACGCGCTGCAGCAGGACAGTCAGCGGCGGCGGCGCGATCATCTGGGTGGGGAGCGCCTTCAGCACTCCATAGTGGATCATCGCCAGGGCGAGTGAGGCGCGGACCAGGAAGCGCAGCCATTGGTGGAGCCGCTGGTAGTGCTCCCGCCGGCGGTCGAGCGCCGACCATAGGGCCGCGACGACAGCCGCGAGCGCCACGTAGCACAGGAAAAGAATCGTGCCGAAGGCGGTATTGCTGATATCGGCGCTGCTCTCGAGAATATAGATCTCGCGGTGGGTATGGAGGACGTGCCGGGCCACCCAGGTGACGACGGCGAGCCAGAACGCGGCGTACCGCCGGGAGAGAACGTCGTGAAACGGAACATACGTGAAGACCCAGTCGGTAACCAGAATGAGGGTGCAATAGGAAACCAGGAACCGTAAGGCGATCCGCTGCGCCAGGTTCCAGCGCACGGCGGGAGCGAGCGCGAACGGCTCGGGCGGGCTCAACGGCCGATCACCGCCAGGGCCCCCGGCACGGCTTCGATGGTGACCGCCACTCCCGCCGGGGCCGGCTCGACCGGCTCGCCGCCGCCGTAGAGCGTCATGTCGCGGTCGAGGGTGATCGTCACCCGCGCCGTGCGGACGAGGGTGACGGCCGGGTGGGTGACGTGGCGGCCGGTGTAGACCTTGGGGAAGACGGTGAGCAGGGTGCGGCGGGGCATCTCGCGCACGATCACGAGATCCAGGAGGCCGTCGTCGATCCTGGCGTCGGGGGCGATCTTCATGCCGCCGCCGAAGCGCGGCAGGTTGGCCGCCACCGCGAACATCGCCCCGCCCTCGAAGACCCCCTGGTCGTGCTCCACCCGCATCTTCGGCGGCTTGAAGGTGGCGAGGGTGTGGATCACCGCGTAGAGGTAGATCAGCGGCCCCCGCAAGTGCTTCACCTGGTTGGCGAAACGGGTGACCTCGCTGTCGAAGCCCACCCCCGCGTAGCCGATGCAATAGGTCTCCCCCACCCGGGCGAGGTCGATCCGCCGCACCGGTCCGGAGAGGGCATGCTCGACCGCCGGCTCCAGCTCCGGCGGGATGCCCAGGGTGCCGGCAAGGTCGTTGCCGCTCCCCAGGGGCACCACTCCCAGGGCGCAGTCGGTGCCCACGAGGCCTTGGGCGGCGTGGTGCATCGTGCCGTCCCCTCCCGCCACGATCAGCCGCTCGACGCCGTCCGCCGCGGCGCGGCGAGCCTGCTCGACGAGATCGGCGGCGCTCTTGCTCGCCACCAGCCCCGCTCCGGCCCGGGAGGCCAGGATGCGCAGGCGGTGGATGTGGGCCGCCCCCGTGCCGCGCCCGGCAGAGGGGTTAAGGAGGAAGCGGACCATGGAACCTCCAAAGGGGAAGCAGACGGCATTCTATATCGCGGCCGGGGAGTAGAATCCGCCCCATGCCCAAACCCCAGATCCAGATCCTCGTCTGCACCAATGAGCGTGAACCCGAAGCCAAAAAGCCGGCCTGCGCCCCGCGCGGCGCGATCGACGTCTACCACCGCTTCAAGGACCGGGTGAA
>DASQPA010000398.1:0-20101 GCA_035644215.1 Thermoanaerobaculia bacterium | reverse complement strand
GTGGAGCTCCCCTCCGGAGAGGTTGCGCAGGGGCCGGGAGGGCCGAAACAGTCGCTGTGGCCCTGGCCGGCAACGACCACACCGACGTGGGCCTCCGCCACGGGCGCGCCGCCCGGCGTCACGACCCGGCCCTCGATGCGGCCTGCCGGGTGGAGCACGAGAGCGAGCGGCCCTGCCGGAGGACCCTGCCACTCCACGCTCTCCGGGAGATACCCCTCCCGGCAGACGAGGAGGCTTCCCCCGCGCGGCTCGCCCGCCAGGGCGAACCCGCCGTCCAGCCCGGTGACCGCCGCCGGACCGGCGGCCAGGTAGGAGGCGGAGTTGTCGCGCAGCAGCTTGAGATCGCCGATCTCCTGCCAGACCTGGATCCCAGCGAGGGGATGCCCGGCCGGGTCGGTCACCCGTCCTTCGACTCTCTCCCCGTGGACCAGGGTGAAGGTGCCGAGGTCGGCGGTCCCGGGCGGCGGTGGTAGATGGAGAGCCGGCGCCTCGAAGGGGAGGAACCCGGCGGCGTGGACCGTGAGGTCGGCGTGGCGGAAGGCGAGGTGCGGCAGGACGAAGCGTCCATCCTGGTCCGTCCGCGCCGGGTAGAGGCCGTCGTCGAGCGGGCCCTGCTGGCCGAGATAGCTCTCGCCGGGGAGGCTCCGCCGGAGCTCGACCCGGGCGCCGGCGACGGGACGGCCCGCCGCGTCGACCACCCGGCCGGCCGCGGTCCGGCCGGGGGAGAGCACCAGGCGCAGGGGGTGGGGACCGCTCTGCACAAAGGCCAGAGTGGGAGCGAACCTTGCCTGGCTGGCGATCAGCCGATAGAGGACGCCGGGGTGGAGCCCGGACAGGCGGAACCGGCCGTCGACGGTGGTGCGAGACCGCCAGCCCAGGGCATTCTTCAAGTCCTCGATCGTCAGGCTCCGGGGCTCGATCCGTACCTCGGCGCCGGCCACGGGGGCTCCCCGCTCGTCGACTACCACCCCGACTCGGGCCGTTCCGCCGGTAGCCGGGCCTTCTCTGGGGACGCCGCCGCCGGCCTCCGCGGTCGGGAGGGCGAGAGAGAAAAGCAGGATCAACGCCGGGCTCGGCATGCTCCGGCCAGGAGCAAAGGCGATGCCGGGCCGGTCGAAAACGAAGATCTCGCTGAAAGGAAAGGCTTTCTCTTCAGTTCCGTCAGAATGGATTCAAGCCGCTGAATCCATTTTCATGGAAGGAGAGTCTCTTCAAGAGGACGGACAGCTGCGCCGGCGGGAGGGGAAAGAGGCGCGAAGGCGGGAAGCTCCCCCGCCCAGGTCCTTCGGTCGCCAAGGCTCCCTCAGGATGACTCTCCGGGAGGGTCCGCGAAAAGGCACCGAATTTCCGCTGCACTACGCTACCGGTACGGCTCGATCGCCGCCACCTTGTAGGCGAGGCCGCCGATCTCGACCTCGCCGCCCAGGCGCTTGCCCAAGATCTGCTTGGCGAGGTCGGACTCGTAGGAGAGGACGTCGTCCTCGGGCCGGCTCTCCCAGGGGCCCAGGATGGTGATGGTGCGCTGGCGGGCGGGGCCCTCCAGGCGGACGCGGGTGCCGATCCGCACCTCGGAGAGGTCGGTGCCGGCGATCTCGATCAGGCGGACGCGCTGGAGCTCGCCGTTGAGCGCCGCGGCACGGGCGTTCAGGTACTCGTGGCGGGCGCGGGCCGACTTGTACTCGAAGTTCTCGCGCAGGTCGCCCATCGCCCGCGCCTCCTCGATCGCCTTGCGGTTGGCCGGCACGTCGACGGTCATGATCTGGTGCAGCTCGGCCGACTTGGCGTCGACGCTCTCCGCCGTCGCATAGAGGGCGTGCTGGTTCTCCCGCCTTAGGGTGCTGAAACGCAGCTCCAGGGCGTTGGTCAGCTGGTCGCGCTGGAAGGGCTCCAGGCCCGAGGCGCGGTGGACCGCGTCGTCCGCCTGCGCCGCCTGCTCCTCGGTCAGGTGGGTGAGGAGGCGCGGCACCGTCCCCCCCGACTCGGCGAGGGTGACCAGGCGCTGGCGGTAGGGGGCGAACTCGTCGCGGTTCAGGCTGCCCAGGATCTGCTGCAGGAGCCGCAGGGGGCTCCGCGCCCGCAGGGTCTCGTCCGAGGCCGCCCGCTCGGCCAGCCAGACGAAGGCGGCGGGGTGGCGGTGGGGCGCGGAGACCAGGCCGTCCAGGAAGCGCTCGAAGTCGCGCGGCGCTCCCTTGCCCAGCCCGTCGACCAGCACCTCGATGGCGCGTGGGTCGGCCTCCTGGGCGAGGAGGCCCATGTAGACCCCGGCCCAGTCCTTCCGGTGCTCGCGGAGCATGGTGTAGCCGCGCTCGCGGAGCAGCCGCTCCTCGACCCCGGAGAGGAGGCGCACCGGGTCCGCCGCTTCGGCGAGGAGGACGTCGGGCGCCCAGGGGAGGCCGTCGGGCACGTCGCCGCTCCTCTCCAGGGCGAACCAGATCTCGAAGGCGAGCCCGGGGTCGTCGTCGGCCGCCGTCTCCCCCAGCTTCAGGAGCTCGGCCGCCATCCGCCGGCGGAGGTCCGGATCGCGGGCGCCGTCCTTCTTCAAGAGGTCGATCTTCTTGCGCGGCGGGACCTTGGCGAAGGTCCGCCAGACCGAGTCCAGGGCGCTGCCGCTCGACTCGGCCCAGGTGTAGGTCTGCCGCCCGGCCCCGCCGGGGCCGCCGCTCGTCACCACCTGCGGGTGCTTGCGCGCCGCCCCCCACCAGGCGGTCCAGCCGGACTCCGAGACCAGCCCGTAGAGGGCCTCGCGGATCTCCCCGGCGGTCATCGGCTTGGCGGTGCTCTGCAGGGTGACCCGGAGCAGCTCGGAGGGAGAGAGGGCGGCGAGGACCTGCGGCTCCTCGATCTTCCGCCGCAGGACGTGCCCCTTGTCGAGCGACAGGAGGAGCTTGGGGGCGGCCTTGAAGCCGACGGTCAGGCCGGGGAAGCGCTCGAAGTCGACCTTGAAGCTCTCCAGGCCGAGGTTGGCCTCGACCACCCGCCCGGCCCCCCGGCCCTGCATCCAGACGATCGCTCCGACGTCGAACTGGAGGAGGCCCTGGAGGCGCTCGACCTTCTCCCAGGTCTTGGGGATGTCGTGGATCGCCTTGGTCAGGCCGACCGCCTCGCGCAGTCCTTTATAGGTGGGGCGCTTGGCGTAGAGGCGGTCCAGGCTGGTGAGGATCTCGGGGTGGAGCTTCTCGGGAGGGAAGAGGACGGCGCCGATCCGTTCGAGGAGCTTCAGGCGGACGTCCCACCGCGCCTGCTCCTTCAGCTGCTCGTCGAGCATCTCCAGAAGGAAGCGGGCCCGCTCCTCCTCGGCGGTCCCGACCAGGGCGCGGGCCACCCCCACGAAGTAGTCGAGATCGGTGGGCGCCTCGCCCAGCTGTGCCAGCCAGTCGCTCTCGACGGCGGCGAAGTCGCCTTTGGCGAGATGGGCCTGGATGGTACGGGAGATCGTCATGGCGGAGAAGGAAGATACCAGATTCCGGCTCGGCTGGGTTCCCCGGGCGCGACTCTTGCTGGAATGATCGCGGCGGCCGAAGGTGGCCAATTTGACCGCGAGGAGGCGGCCGCGTAGAGTTAACAACGCGTGCCGAAAAACGTGTCGAGAAAAAATCGCATCCCGCTGAGGAGAAACGACCCGGAGACCCGGAGCGAAGCCGAGATGATGGCCGAGCGAGAAGGGCCGGGCAACCCTCCCGGCAAACGAGCGGGCCGGCAGCCGCCGTGGGACAAAAGTGGCGAGGCGGAGATCGGCTCGTTCGGGACCTGGCTGCGCCGCCAGCGGGAGCTGCGGGAGATCAGTCTGCGCGACGTGGCCGAGCGGACCAAGATCAGCCTGCGCTATCTCGAAGCGATGGAGGAGGACCGTTTCGACCTCCTCCCCGCCCCGGTTTTTGCGAAAGGGTTTCTGCGCGAGTACGCACGCTATGTCGGCCTCTCTCCGGACGAGGTGGTGAACCACTGGCTGGCCGTGCAGCAGGCCGGCGAACGGCCGGAGGGGGAGGAGGCCTCGGCCCAGGCGGGACCGCGGCGGCGGCTCTCCCGGGTCCTCGTCGTCCTCGCCCTCCTGCTCCTCGCCGCCCTGGTCGCCTTCGGCGTCTATTGGCAGCGGCATCGCGGCCGGACCCCCGCCGGCAGTGCCGCCGCGTCCAGCCCGGCCGCCCCGGGCCCGGCCGGGGTCTTCCAGCCCGCCGCCCTGCCGGCGGCGTCGGCGGCGTCGGCGCCGCCAGCGGCGACACCGCCTCCGGGAGTGGCGGAAGCACCGAGCGAGGCGCCGCCCGCCCCGCTCGAGGTCACCCTCGACTTCTCCCGCGAGTGCTGGGTCGAGGCTTTGATCGACGGCAAGAAACGGATCGCCGAGCAGCGGGTGGCGGGGGAGGCGCTGCGCCTGCCGGCGCAGCAGAAGGTCCAGCTCACCCTGGGGGACGCGGGCGCCGCCGAGGTCCAGGTCAACGGCTCGCCCCTCACCCTGCCGGTCTCCGGCAAGGGCCAGGTGCTGCGCGACTTCCTCATCGACCTCGACACCCTAAAGACCCTGAAGGCGAAGAAAGAGACGCGTTGACGGTGGCCGACAGCCAGTCCTCGCTGCTCGACGAGGTGCGGTCGGGGAATCCCCAACTCCAGCGGCTGGCCGCCGAGGGCCTGCTGCCGCTCCCCTTCGAGCAGCTCGTCCCCCTGCAGGTCTTCCTCGCCGGGAGCGACGATCCCGAGGTGGCCGAGCGGGCCACCCGCTCGCTCGGCGCCGTCGACCCCCGGCTCGCCGCCTCCTTCCTGGCCGGCGAGGCGGACGACGCTGTCCTCGCCTACTTCGCCGCCGAGGAGGGCCACCCCCTGCTCCTCGAAGCCATCATGCGCCGGCGGGACGTGCCGCGGTCGATCCTCGTCGATCTGGCCCCCCGTCTCTCCGCCGACCTCCAGGAGCTTCTCCTCCTGCGCCAGGACGCGATCGTCGAGGAGCCGGCCATCCTGGATGCCCTGGCCCGCAACCCCCAGCTCTCCCCCTACTCCCAGCGGCGGATCGGCGAGTACCGCGAGCACCTGCTGCCGCGCGAGCGTTCGGTGTCCCCCGAGGCGGCCGCCTTCGCGGAGGAGGAGGAGATGGACGAGGCGGCGTTCGCGGCGGCGGTCGCCGCCGTCCGCGTCGTTCCCGCCTCCGGGGAGGTCGACGAGCAGAGCAAGCTCTCGGAGGGGCAGATCCGCATGCTGCCCATGCCCGCCCGCATCAAGCTGACCCGCGGCGCCTCGCGTACCCTGCGCAACATCCTGGTGCGCGACCCCAATGGCCGGGTCGCCATCTCCGTCCTCGCCAACAACGCCGTCTCCGAGCAGGAGATCGAGGCGGTCGCCCGCAACCGCTCGGTGGTCGAGGACGTGCTGGTCTACATCACCCGGCGGCGGGAGTGGGCGGGCAAGCTGCCCATCCAGCGCGCCCTGGTGCAGAACCCCCGGACGCCCATCGCCCTGGCCCTGCGGATCGTGCCCAAGCTCTCGGTCCGCGACCTGCGCGACATCTCCCGGGACCGGAACATCCCCGACGCGGTTCGAACCTTGGCCCTCCGTTTGTATAGAATCAAGCGACAGTAAACAAGGTTCGGCCATGCCCAGGGACTTCTACGCCATCCTCGCGTTGTCGCGAAACGCGACCGAGGAGCAGATCCGCCAGCGTTTTCGCGAGCTGGCGCGCCAGCGCCACCCCGACCGTTTCCAGGGGGCGGACAAGGTGCGGGCGGAGGTCGAGTTCCAGGAGATCACCCAGGCCTTCAACGTGCTCGTCGACCCCGAGCGCCGGCGGGGCCACGACTTGGAGCTCTCCCGGCCGGAACCGGGCGCCACCGGCGCCGACCCGCGCCAGCTCGCCAAGATCTTCCTGCAACGCGGGATCAAGGCGTACAAGGACAAGAACTTCTTCGAGGCGGCCGACAGCTTCGACCGCGCCACCCAGGCCGATCCCGGCAACGCCCAGGCCTGGCACCACCTGGCCCTCGCCTGCAGCCAGCACACCAGCTGGCTCGACCGCGCGGTGACGGCGATCGAGCACGCCTGCGAGATCTCTCCCATGAACGCCTCGTACCAGAAGCTGGCCGGCCGGATCGCGGTCCTCGCCGGCCAGCCGGAGCGCGCCGAGCAGTACTACCGCGCCGCGCTGCAATGGGGCGAGGACGACCCGGCAGTCCGCCAGGCGCTGGCGGAGCTGTCCAAGGTCCCCAAGCGGGGCCTCTTCGGAAAGGCGAGCTGATGCTGCGCATCAAAGCCTGTGGTCTGTCGGACGTCGGGCTCACCCGGGCCCACAACGAGGACTACTTCGAGGTCGATCCCCGCCACCAGCTGTTCGTCGTCGCCGACGGCATGGGCGGGCACAGTCACGGCGAGGTGGCGGCGCAACTGGCGGTCGAGGCCATCCACGACTTCATCGAGAAGACGGACGACCGGGACACCACCTGGCCGGCGGTCACCGACAGCCGCCTGCGCCGGCACTCGAACCTGCTCAAAATGGCCGTGCGCCTGGCGCACGACCGGGTGATGGGGGCGATCCGCGAGGACGGGGCGCTCTCCGGCATGGGGACGACCGTCGTCGGCCTCCTGCTCGAGGGGGCGACCGCCGCCGTCGCCCACGTCGGCGACAGCCGGGCCTACCGCCTGCGCGACAGCCGGCTCGACCAGCTCACCCAGGACCACACCTGGGTCCACGAACAGGTGATGGCCGGCTTCCTCTCCAAGGAGCAGGCGCGCTCGCACCCGCTCAAGAACGTCGTCACCCGCGCCCTCGGCGGCGAGAGCGACGTGGTGGTCGACGTGCGCGAGGTCGAGGTCAAGCCCGGCGACCTCTACCTCCTCTGCTCGGACGGCCTGACCACCATGCTCTCCGACGCCGACATCCGCGAACGGCTCGCCTCCGGCCGCACCCTGAACGAGATCTGCCGCACCCTGGTCAACGATGCCAACGCCCGGGGCGGCGTCGACAACGTGACCGTGATCCTCCTCTCGATCGAGGGCGACCTGGAGCAGGGGGAGACGGAGAAGGGGTAGGCCCCTCACCCCCCTACCCCCCTCTCCCGGCCCGCCCCCCCTGACCCCCGGGAGAGGGGGAAAAAGAAGAAGCCCTCGGGTAGGAGGCGATGGTGGACTCCTACGGCAGTAGCTCCTCCAGCTCCTCCCGCAGGCTCGCCGCCAGCCGTTCCATCGTCTCCCGCCGGTAGAACCGCCTGCCGTAGGCCACGGTCAGCCGCAGCTCGGGCGGCGGGCCGGCCACGTAGCCAGAGAGGCGCAACTGCGGCGTCTCCGGGGCGAGCGCGATCGTGCGCGGCAGGGGGAGCTCGACCGGGGTGAAGAGGGCCGCCTCCGCGGGGGCGGGGTCGAACCGGCCGAGGAAGTTGAAAGTGCCCACCGGGCTCGCCACCACCGCCTCCATCCGGCGCCCGATCTCGGGGTCGCCGGAGAGGTAGCGCAGGAGGCCGTAGCCCAGGCCGCGCAGCGGCACCTGCCGCAGCTGGGCGTCGGTGGCCGCGATCCCCCCCGGGGTGAGGAGGACGGGGGCGGTGGTGGTGATCCAGCCCACCGTGCGCGAGAGGTCGACCCCGGGCACGTCGGGGTTGCGGCCATGGTCGGTCTGCCGGAGGAGGACGGAGGGCGCGCCGGTCCAACGGCAGAGGGCGCGGGCGATGCCGGTCAGGAGGGCGCTGGAGAACGGGACCCCGGTCGCCGCCGGCAGCTCGGCGAGGAGGGCGTGGGTCGCCGCCTCCGGGAGCGCCACGGCGACGGTCCCCGCCCCGTCCTCTCTCTCGCCGCCGCTCTCGCCGCCGCTCACGCCGTCGATGGGGAGGCGGGCGGCGCCCTCGGCGGCGAGGCCCAGCCAGACCTCCATCTGTCGTTTCAGCTCGGGCGAGCCGGCGAGCTCCTGCTGCCTCTTCGCCCAGGCCGCAAAGGCGGTGGTCTTCGCCGGCAGCCGGGGAAGGGCGCCCGCGGCGAGCTGCCGGCAGACCGTCTCCAGGTCTTCCATGAGGATGCGCCAGGAGGCGGCATCCGACACCAGGTGATGGAGGACGAGGAGGAGGCGCCCCGGCCGTCCTGATCCGGCGGCTCCCTCGGCGATCTGCACGAAACGGGCGAGGGGGGCGGCGAGATCGGTCTGGGCGAGGAGCTGGCGGAACGCCCCGGCGAGCGCCGCGTTCTGCCGCGCCGCGGGGAGGGCGCCGAGGTCGAGGCAGGCGAAGAGGCCGGCGAGCCCCTCCGGACCCGGCAGGCTCTGCTCCCAATCTCCCTCCCGGCAATGAAAGCGCAGGCGCAGGGCGTCGTGGTGGAAGGCGAGGTGCTCGACCGCCCGGGCGAGGAGGGGGGACGGGAGCGGTTGGCCGAGCGCCAGGAGCTGCGGCGAGGAGAAGGTGTGCGGGGTGGCGATCCTGGGGAGCACCCGCTCGAAGAACCAGCGCTGTCCCGGGGTCAGGGGGACCGGTCCGGTGACCCAGCCCTGCTCGGCCGCCAGGCCTCCCGCCTCGCCCTCCCCGGACCGAGCGGCCATCGCGGCGGCCAGCTCGGCGATCGTCTGATGCTGGAAGAGCTGGCGCACGCTCGTCCGAAGACCGGCCTGGGAGGCGCGGGAGACCATCTGGATGGCGAGGAGCGAGTCGCCCCCCAGGTCGAAGAAGTTGTCGTGCACCCCCACCCGGGAACGCCCCAGCACCCGCTGCCAGATTTCGACCAGGACCGCCTCGACCGGGGTGCGCGGGGCGACGGCCCCCTCCCCCGCCTCCCCAGTCGCTCCGCCCGCCAGCTCCATCCCCTCCCCGGCCCGCGCCGCGAGCGCCCGACGGTCGACCTTGCCGTTGCCGGTAAGGGGGATCGCGGCGATCCGCACGAAGGCGGCGGGAATGAGATAGTCGGGGAGCCGTTCCTTCAAAAAGGCGCGCAGCTCGGCCCGCCCCGGTAGCGGCCCGCCCTCCCCCAACCTCTCCGCCAATATTAGATAAGCCACCAGGCGCCGGGGGCCGCCGCCCGCCGGGATTTGGGCTACGACCGCGGCCTGGCGGACCGCCGGGTGCGCGGCGAGGGCGGCCTCGATCTCCGCCGGCTCGACCCGGAAGCCCCGGATCTTCCACTGGTCGTCGGCGCGGCCCAGGAAGTCGAGCGTCCCGTCGGGGAGAAAGCGGGCGAGGTCGCCGCTCCGGTAGAGCCGGCCGCCGCCCTCTCCCGCCGGTGGGAACGGATCGGGCCGGAAGCGGTCGGCGGTGGCGCCGGGGTCCCGGTAGTAGCCGCGGGCGAGGCCTGGGCCGCCGATCCACAGCTCCCCCGGGGTGCCCAGGGGGACCGGCGCCAGGTGGGCGTCGAGGAGGAGGACGCGGGCGTTGGCGATCGGCCGGCCGAGGGGGACGCTCGCCCCCGGGAGGTCGGCCGGTCCCATGACGTGGCAGCAGGTGAAGGTGGTGGCCTCGGTGGGGCCATAGCCGTCGACCAGCCGGCCGGCGGAGCGACGGGCGAGGAGCGCGCGGACCCGGGCGGCGGAGAGGACGTCCCCCCCGGCGAGCAGCTGGCGGACCGCGGCGAGGGCGCCGCCGTCCTTTTCCTCTACCTTCTCCGACAGGAGATGGAAGAGCCCGGCGGTCAGCCAGAGGGTGGTCACCTGGTAGCGAGCCAGGAGGGCCTCCAGCTCCTCGGGGGACGGCGGGGCGGGCGGCGGAATCACCAGCCGGCCGCCTTGGAGGAGCGCCCCCCAGACCTCGAAGGTCGAGGCGTCGAAGGCGAGCGGGGCGAGCTGGAGGAAGACCTCGTCCGGCCCGAATTCGGCGTACTCGCTGCCGCACACCAGCCGGACCACGGCACGGTGGGAAACCGCCACCCCCCGGGGCCGCCCGGTCGAGCCCGAGGTGTGCATGACGTAGGCGAGGTTGGACGGCCCCCCGCCCGGACGGACACGGACGCTCCACGGACGAACACGAGAGGCCGGAACCCCGCGCGTGTTCGTCCGTGATTCGTCCGTGTCCGTCCAGGGGGGGGGCCCCCCTGCCCAGGACGCCGGCGTGAGGACCAGGCCGATTCCCGCCGCCTCGATCGCCCCCTGCCGGCGCTCCTCCGGCTCGGCCGGGTCGAGCGGCACATAGGCCCCGCCGGCCAGGAGGATGGCGAGGAGCCCGGTGATCGCCTCGACCGACCGCTGGGCGACGAGCCCCACCGGGACCTCCGGACCGACCCCCTGGCGGCGCAGCTCGCCGGCGAGCCGCTCCGCCCGGCATTGGAGAGTGGCGTAGGTGTTCGCCGCCGCGCCTGAGACCAGGGCCACGGCGTCGGGGCGGTGGCGGACCTGGGCCGCGAAGAGGCCATGGACGGTCGCCTCCGCCGGGAAGGGACGGCGGGTGTCGTTCCCTTCGACGAGGAGCTGGTGGCGCTCGGCCGCGGCGAGGAGCGGCAGGGTCGCGAGCGGCCGGTCGGGTTCCGCCATCGCGGCGGCCAAGAAGCGGGGATAGGCCTCGATCCACCGCTGGATCGTCGAGGGGTGGAAGAGGTCGGTGTCGTATTCGAGGACCCCGGCGACCGCGCCGTCCTGCTCGACGAGGGAGAGGGTGAGGTCGAACTTGGCCGTCGAGCCGACCACCCGCTCGGTCTGGGCGGCGACCCCCGGCAGGGTGAAGTCCCCCGCCGCGCCGGCCTGGAAGGCGAAGACGACCTGGACCAGGGGAGAGTGGCTCAGGGCGCGCTCGTCCACCAGCTCCTCGACCAGCCGGGCGAAGGGGAGGTCCTGGTGGGCGAAGGCGTCCAGAGAGACCTGGCGCAGGCGGCCCACGAGGCCGCGCCAGGAGGGGTCGCCCCCCAGGTCGGCGCGCAGGACCAGCGTATTGACGAAGAAGCCGACCATCCCTTCGAGCTCCGGCCGGTCGCGGCCGGCCACCGGCGTGCCGATCGGGACGTCGTGCAGGTCGCCGGCGAGCCGGCCGAGGAGGGCGGCGAAGCCGGCCAGGAGCCCCATGAAGAGGGTGGCGCGCTCCTCCCGGCAACGGCCGTGGAGGGCGGCGGTCGAAGCGCGGTCGAGCCGGACCGGCCGCCAGGCGCCGCGGAAGCGCTGGACCGCGGGCCGGGGATGGTCGGTGGGGAGCGCCAGGAGGGGGGGCAGCCCGGCGAGCTGCCGCCGCCAGTGGTCGAGGAGCGGGGGGAGCCCCGCGCCGAGGAGCTTCCAGCGCTGCCAGAAGGCGGCGTCCGCCGGCTGCACGGGGAGCGCCGGCAGCGCGGGAGAGGGGCGGCCGGCGGCCCGGGCGCCGTAGAGAGCCGCCAGCTCGCGGCCGAGGATGCCGGCGGACCAACCGTCGAAGACGATGTGGTGGACGACCACCAGGAAGAGCCGGTCGTCGGTCCCCAGGCGCAGCAGGCCGGCGCGCCAGAGCGGTCCGCGGGCGAGGTCGAACGGGGCGGCGGTCAGCTGCTGCAGCAGGCGCCGCGCCTCGGCCCGTTGCACCGTCCCTGGGAGGGCCGAGAGATCGGCGCGCGGCAGGGCGAAGGGACCGGGCGGGTCGATCTCCTGGACCGGCCGGCCGTCCTGGGCCGGAAAGCGGGTGCGGAGAGCCTCGTGCCGGGCGACGAAGGCGGCCAGGGCCCCTTCGAGGGCGGCCTCGTCCAACCTCCCACGCAGCCGGGAGCAGACCGCGGTGACGTGGTAGACCGGGCCGGCCGGCAGCAGCCGGTCGAGGAACCAGAGCCGCTCCTGGGCGAACGAGAGAGGAAGGGGGCGGCTGCGCGGCAGCCGGGGGATGTCGCGCGGGGCGCTACCGAGCACGACGGTATCATATCGCGCGCTTCCCGATGGCGCCCCGGTGAGGGCTCCTAGACCTCGTGCTATCATCCCCGCCGCGGTCTGTCTACGTCCCTGCCGCAACTTCAGCCTGCAATCCGTAGGACCGAGCCAAGGAGGAGCCTCTTGAGCCGCTTTCCGGGCGTTGATTTCATCGAGTTCGATGCGCTTTTGACCGACGAGGAGCGCCTGGTCCGCGACACGGTGCGCACTTTCGTCGACGACAAGGTCAAGCCGATCATCGAGGAGTGCCACCGCGAGGGGCGGACGCCGCTCGCCCTGGTCCCCGAGATGGGCGCCCTGAACCTCTTCGGCGCCAGTCTCGACGAGTACGGCCTGCCCGGCCTGGGCGGCGTCGCCTACGGTCTCATCATGCAGGAGCTGGAACGCGGCGACTCCGGGCTCCGCAGCTTCGTCTCCGTCCAGAGCTCTCTCGTCATGTATCCGATCCACGCCTTCGGCTCGAAGGAGCAGAAGGACCGCTGGATCCCCAGGATGGCGACCGGCGAGGCGATCGGCTGTTTCGGCCTGACCGAGCCCGACTTCGGCTCGAACCCCGGCGGCATGCGGACCACCGCGAAGCGGCAGGGGAACGACTGGATTCTGAACGGCAGCAAGCAGTGGATCACCAACGGCACGCTCGCCGACGTCGCCGTCGTCTGGGCGAAGATCGAGGACGGCACGGTGCGCGGCTTCCTGGTCGAGAAGGGGACCCCGGGGTTCACCTCGGCCGACCAGCACGGCAAGTTCTCGCTGCGCGCCTCGACCACCTCGGAGCTCGGCTTCCACGACTGCAAGATCCCGGGCGAGAACCTGCTCCCCGGCACCACGGGCCTCAAAAACGCCCTGATGTGCCTCAACCAGGCGCGCTACGGGATCGCCTGGGGCGGCCTCGGGGCGGCCATGGAGTGCTACCACACGGCGTTGACCTACGCCAAGGAGCGGGTGCAGTTCGGCGGCCAGCCGATCGCCGCCCACCAGCTGGTGCAGGAGAAGCTGGTCTGGATGGTCTCCGAGATCACCAAGGGGCAGCTCCTCGCCTACCAGATGGGGAAGCTCAAGGACCAGGGGCGCCTGAAGCACCAGCACATCTCGCTCGGCAAGCGCAACAACGTCTGGGTCGCCAGAGAGAGCGCCCGGCTCGCCCGCGAGGTCCTGGGCGCCAATGGCATCGTCGACGACTACCCGGTCATCCGGCACATGCTGAACATCGAGTCCGTCTTCACCTACGAGGGGACGCACGACATCCACGGCCTGATCATCGGCGAGTCGATCACCGGCATCCCCGCCTTCGAGCCGCCGGTTAGGCCGGCCCGGCCGGCGAAAGCGGCGGCGGCGGTGGAAACCGCATCGAGGAGCGAACGTTGAGGGCTCTGGACAGCCACCTGGAGCAGGACTTCATCCGGGTCACCGAGGTCGCGGCCATCGCCGCGGCCAAGACCATGGGATTCGGCGACCGCCGCCATTCGGACCAGGTGGCGGTCGAGGCGATGCGGCGCGAGATGGACAACCTGGAGATGGACGGCCGGGTGGTGATCGGCGAGGGCGAGCGGGACCAAGCCCCCATGCTCTACGTCGGCGAGCCGCTTGGCCGGATGCGCGGCCAGGACGGGGCGGTGGGGGTCGACATCGCGGTCGATCCGCTGGAGGGGACTAACCTCTGCGCCACCGGCGCCCCGGACGCCATCACCGTCCTCGCGGCGGCCGAGCGCGGCGGCCTCCTCCACGCTCCCGACATCTACATGGAGAAGATCGTCGTCGGCCCCACCGCCCGCGGCGCCATCCACATCGACGCCCCGGTGGCCGAGAACCTCCGTAACATCGCCACCGCCTTCGGCCGCAAGGTGAGCGACCTGACGGTCGTCGTCCTCGACCGCGACCGCCACACCCAGCTGATCAGCGACATCCGCCAGGCGGGAGCGCGCATCCGGCTGATCGGCGACGGCGACCTCTCGGCCGGTATCGCGGCGGCGGTGCGCGGCACCGGGGTGCACGCGGTGATGGGGATCGGCGGCGCCCCCGAGGGGGTGATCACGGCGGCCGCCATGCGCTGCCTGGGCGGCGAGATCCAGGCGCGCCTGAAGGCGCTGTCGGACGACCAGCTCGAGCGGGCGCGGAACCTGGGGATCAAGGACCTCTCGCGCATCTACAAGACCGAGGACCTGGCCCCCGGCGAGCAGATCCTCTTCAGCTCGACCGGCGTCACCGACGGCGAGCTCTTGAAGGGGGTGCGCTTCTTCGGCGGCGGCTCGCGCACCTCGACCCTCTTCATGTCGCTGTCGCGCAAGCTCATCCGCTTCGTGGACACCATCCATCGGGACCAGGTGACGACCCCGGTCCGTTTCCTCTAGGCCGCATGATCAAGCCGGACCACTGGATCCGCCAATGGGGCGCGAGCGGCGGCGTGACCCCGTTCGAGGAGTCGCAGATCAACGCCGCGAGCTACGACGTGCGGGTCTCCGACCACTGGATCTGCCCGACCCGCGATCCGGAGGAGTTCCGCGCCCCGCACATCAAGCTGTTCCCCGGGGAGGTGGTGCTCGCCTCGACCATCGAGCAGGTCCGCATCCCGCGCACCGTGGCCTGCGACCTGAAGCTCAAGTCGACCTTGGGCCGGCTGTGGATCAACCACTCGCTCGCCGGGTGGTGCGACCCCGGCTTCGAGGGAGACATCACCCTGGAGCTGCAGAACTTAGGCCCCTCGCCCTTCGTACTTACGGCCGGCCGGAGGATTGCACAGCTGATCTTCATTGCGATGGAATCCGAGCCCGAGATCGCCTACGGCGAGCCCGGCTCCTCCTCGCACTACCAGGGGCAGAGGGGGACGACGCCTGCCCGCAAGTAGAAGGGGATCGGCATGCAGATTGCGCCCGTTTCGACCGTCAACCGGTTTAGCTATGCGCATCGCACTATAATCGACGCCGCGGTCATCATGGGTATCGTTGGGAACCTCAAGACGATGCAGCTCGAGGAGCTGCTTCAATGGCTCTCGCAGAGCAAGAAGAACGGTACCCTGCAGATCAATAACGGGAAGATCGAAAAGAAGATCTTCTTCAAAGACGGGCGCATCATCTCCTCCTCCTCGACCAACCCCGAGGAGTATCTCGGCCACTTCCTGGTCAGCCACGGCCTGATCAACGAGCTCGAGCTGACCAAGGCGATCGAGCTCCAGGAGCAGACCCACATGCTCCTCGGGAAGATCCTGGTGACGACCGGAGCGATCGAGGAAAAAGAGCTCCATCGTCTGCTCCGCCTCAAAGCCGAGGAGAGCATCTACAACGTCTTCTCCTGGGGCGAGGGGGAGTTCCGCTTCCTGGACGACATCCTGCCCGAGAACGCCCTGGTGCCGATGAACCTGGACGTCACGGCGATCGTCCTCGAGGGGGTGCAGCGGGTCGACGAGTGGCGGCGCATCCGCAAGGTCATCCCCACCGGGGAGGCGATCCCGGTGGCGGTGGCGGAGCTCGATGCCGCGGACCTCGACCCCGGGGCGCGGCAGATCCTCGAGCTGGTCAACGACGAGCGCACGGTCGAGGAGATCCAGCTCCAGACCCACTCCTCGGAGTACCACGTCTGCCGGGTGCTCTTCGAGCAGTATCAGCAGGGGCGGTTGAAGATCATCCGGCCGCGCTGGAAGACCCGGCCGGAGGGCGAGGCGCATCTGCCCGGCCATCCCGCCCACGCGAACCACCACGGCCATGCCGCCCACCCCCCGGCGCACGGCCATGGCCCGGCGACTCCGGTGACCCCGGTGGCCGCCGCGAGCAGCGAGCCGCTGGGCGCCCCGTCTCTCCTGAAGGCGGCGCAGTCCTACATGAGCCAGCGCAACTACGAGCAGGCTCTGCGCCACCTGCGCGCCGCGAAGAGCCTGGACCCCGAGAGCAAGGAGGTCCAGGAGGCGATGCAGAAGGGGGAGAAGACGATGCGCGAGGAGCTGGAGCGGGCGGGGGTGACCCTGACCTCGGTCCCCAAGCTCGCCATCAGCATGGACCAGCTGACGACAGTCAAGATCTCTCCCCAGGAAGGCTTCATGCTGACCCGCATCAACGGCAGCTACGACATCCAGTCGATCGTCAAGATCACCCCCATGCCACAGCTCGACGCCCTCCTCGTCTTCTGGAAGCTCCACCAGGCCGGGCACATCACGCTGGAAGTGAAGAAGAAGTAGGGGGGCAGCCCGGCTATCCCAGCCGCGGCCGGGAGACGTGCGGGTTGCCGCGGAGGGCGAAGCGCAGCGGCCAGGCGGCGGCCTCGCCGGCGTAGTCGACGCCGATCCGCGGTCCCGTGGCCACCGCTTCGTCCGCGACCGGCTCGCCCTCGGTGATGCGGAGCGGTCCGCGGTCGAGGCGCACGCCGTCGAGGGCACGGTCGACGGCGAGGGCCTGGCAGAGCTTGCCGGGGCCGCCGCCAAGATCGCCCGGCCGAAGTGATCGGGGGGGCCGGGTCCAGTTCCGGTTCCGCGCCATCTCTTCGATTCCCGCGATCGGCTCCCCGGCGCGCAGGAGCACCGCGCCCCCCTCGTCCGCCGCGCCGGTGACGGCATTCAGGCAGAAGTGCATGCCGTAGATGAAGTAGACGTAGGCATGCCCCCCCGGCAGGTAGAGGCTTTCGTTGCGCGCCGTCCGTCGGCCGCCCGCGGCGTGGCTGGCGCGGTCCGGGGCTCCCAGGTAGGCTTCGGTCTCGACCAGCTGGACGACCAGCCGCGCCTCCCCCACCTCGCGCACCACGTAACGCCCCAGGAGATCGCGGGCGACCGCCGCGGCCGGACGGCGGTAGAAGGAGAGGGGGAGGGTGCGCAGGCGGCCCATGGGGAGGGGTACGGTATCAGAGGGGAGAGGGGGGCATGGCACGCCGGTTGCTCCCCCGTGATCCCGACCGCCGGGGGAGACAACCTCTGTATATAATTCCCGCACCGCCATGAGACCCGCACCCGAGACCAGCCCCGCGACGGCGGGGGGAGACCGACCCACATGGCCGTAGAGCCGATCCTCCATACCCCCGTTGCCCCGTCGCTTCCCGCCCTCTTCGCGGCGGTGCCCGCCGTCTTCGCCGAGGCCTACGATCCGGAGGCCCCCTGGGCGCTCCTCGGCGAACCGCTCACCGCGGTCCTCGACGCCCTCCCCTCGGACGCCATCGCGATCCGGCTCTCGCCCGAGGTCCACCTGGCCGGCGACCGGATCGCCATCGGCCGCGGCACCCGCATCCATCCCGGGGTGGTGATCGAGGGGCCGGTCTGGATCGGCCGGGACGTCGAGATCCGACCCGGCGCCTACATCCGGGGCGGCGCCTGGATCGGCGACGGCGCGGTGGTGGGGGCGAACACCGAGATCAAGTGCGCCATCCTCTTCCCCGGCGCCCACGCGCCGCACTTGAACTACGTGGGCGACTCGATCCTGGGCGCCGGCGTCAACCTGGGGGCCGGCACCATCCTGTCGAATTTCCGCCACGACGGCCGCGAGATCCGCATCCCCCACGCCGGTGGCCCCGGACGCGGCCGCACGCTCGCGACCGGCCGCCGCAAGCTCGGCGCCGTCCTCGGCGACGCCGTCCTCACCGGCTGCAACAGCGTCCTCCACCCGGGCTGTATCGTCGGCCGCGGCACCCAGATCTACCCCGGTGTCCAGCTGCGGCCGGGGATCTACCCCGCGGCGAGCCTGGTCAAGCTCAAGCAGGAGATCGACATCGTCCCCATGGCCAAACCGGGGCCGGAGGCGCCGCGATGGTGAACAGCTACCCCTTCCCCACCTGCCCCACCCTGGTGGCGCGCAACCTCGCCGCCTCGACCCTGTGGTACATGGAGGGGCTGGGCTTCCGGCTGATCTTCTCGACCGCGGACGGCTGCGACGAGCCGCTCTTTTCCCACCTGCGCTGGGCGGAGAGCTCCGACCTCGTGCTCACCGCGGAGGACCCGCAGGTGGCCCTGGCCGGGGCACGCGGCCTGGGGGTCACCCTCCGCTTCGCCGTGCCGGGGAGCGTCGACGAGCTGGCGGCCAAGGCGCGCGCCTACGGGATCGAGATCCTCTCCGGTCCCGTCGATCGCCTCTGGAAGGCGCGCGAGATGGTCGTCGCCGATCCCGACGGCTACCACCTCGCGTTCATCGGCCGCATGCTGGGCGAGCTGCCGGTCGAAGCGGAGGCGGAGGCGGAGCTGCTGGTCGAAAAGGCGGTGGTCACGGCGGTGTAGGGCCGGCGGATCACCTGCTCGGCGAAGCGCTCCATCTCCTCGTACTGGGGGCTGAACTGGAGCAGCAGGAGGTCGACGCCCGCCGCCTCCAGCTCGGCGATCCGTTCGCGCACCTGCTCGGGGGTGCCGACGAGGCCCGAGCGCAGGCCGCGATTGGAGACCGAGTACTCCTCCAGGGAGACCCGCTGCTCCAGCTGGGTCCCGGCGAGCCACTGCTGATAATTGGCGTAGCCGGCGGCGCTCTGCTGGACGTCGGTGATCCGCGCCCGTTCGCGCCGCGCTTCCGCCTCGTCGTCGCGGACGATGGCATAGGCGGCCACCCCGTAGCGCAGGGGGAGCAGGCCGAGCCGCTCGCGCCGGGCTTTCAGGTCGGCGATCTTCTCGCCGATGCGCGCCGGCGGATCGCCGTGCATGACATAAGCGTCGCAGCGGCGCGCGATCAGCTCCTTGGCCGCCTCGGACTCGCCGCCGGCGTAGAGGATCGGGCGGGGGCGCGACAGCGGTTTCGGGGACAGGGCGGTCTCGGCGACCCGGTAGTAGCGCCCCTCATACGAGAAGCGGGGCTGGGTCCAGACGCCGTCGATCACCTCCAGCCACTCGGCGGTCCGCGCGTAGCGGTCGTCGTGGGAGTCGAAGGCCACCCCGTACTGGGTCGCCTCCTCGGCCCACCAGGAGGAGACGACGTTGAGCGACAGCCGCCCGCCGCTGATGTGATCGATGTTCGCCGCCTGTTTGGCGAGGAGGGCGGGGAGGTGGAAGGTGGGCCGCACGGCGACCATCAGCTCCAGCCGGCGGGTCACCGCCGCCAGGGCCGCGGCGGTCGACCAGGCGTCGAGCGAGGGCGCCTCGACCCCCTTGATGTCGTTCAGATTGAGCTCCGCGATCAGGGTCAGGTCGTAGCCGATCTCCTCGCTCCGCTGCGCCAGGCGGCTGACGTAGTCCCAGCTCGCCTCCATCCCCTCGTCGGGGACGTTCCTCAACCAGCCGCCAAAGACCGGCATCCAGTAGCCGTATCTCATGCCTCGGCCTCCGTTTCCAGGTAGTCGACGAGCCGCACGAAAGGATCGAAGCCGACGACCCGCGGGGCGTCGGCGACGAAGTTCGACAGGGCGTTGATGTCGTAGTAGAGGAGCGCGCCGTCGCGGTCGTCGATCATGTACTCGACGCCGCCGACGTCGATCGCCGCGGCGGCGAAGATCCGCTCGACGTCGGCGATGACCTCGGGCGGCGGGGTGTAGCCCTCGACCCGGATGCCGCGCGCCTGGGCGTCGACGGCGCAGGCGGCGCCGACCAGCGCGGCGCCGTCCGTCGTCTGGCAGGCGTCGCCGGGACAGATGTTGAAGACGTCCTCCGGGCTGAAGACCTTGATGGCGTAGAGGTACTTGCCGCCCAGGACCTCGACCCGGACGATGTGCCCGCCGCGCGCCGGGACGAACTCCTGGACCAGCGCCGTGCTGTCGATCCCCAGGTCGATGGCGCCGCGCGCCGCCGCGGCCGCCAGCGATGCAAGATCGTCGTAGCGGACGATCCCCGCTCCGCTGCCGCCCAGGTTGGCCTTGACGACGACCGGGAAGCGCAGCCCCTCGGCCGCCTCCGGCGCCTCGGCCGGATGGTTGATCACCCGCGCCCGGGGGTAGGCGAGCCCCAGCGATTCCAGAAGCGAGAGCTGCATGGCCTTCGAGGTCTCGATGGTGAAGCCGTGGAAGCCGTTGACCACCCGGGTCCCCAGCCGCTCCAGGTGGGCGAGGAAGGCGAGGGTGTGGTAGATGCCGTGGCTCTCGCCCCGCAGGTAGGCGGACGGGCTCATCCGGTTGAAGAGAAGGGAGTAGTCGCGCGAGCGCGCCGAGACGTCATAGCGATGGCGCCGCGCGTCGATCCGGACGTAGGGAGTTCCCCGCCGGTCCAGCTCGGTGAAGAGTGGCCGGAACCACTCCTGGTGCTCGTGGTAGATGGCGATCGGTCGGCTCATGGGCGCTCCTCGGGACGGCCGCCGGAGATTATAGATCATGTAGGTAACTATTTGGTCCCTTCGTCACCGATGGCCGGAGGCGGTAGAGACGGCCCAGGTCCTGAACGATATCGACTCGGAGTCCACGGGGACCGCGGGCCGTCTCCGCCGAATCGGGTGACGGCCTCGCCCACCGCTGCGCCGCCCCCCTCGGGGC
>DASQPA010000397.1:0-24117 GCA_035644215.1 Thermoanaerobaculia bacterium | reverse complement strand
GAGCCGGCAGCAACGCTGCCGGCTCCAGGTCCTCAAAGGCTCTCCGGTCCGCTGGACCGGAAGGGTGGTTTTAGCGGGAAGGTGGCGGTGGAGGCGGCGGCTCGGGCCGCCGCTCGCGCCGGTTGTTGCCCTGGTCCTTCTGATCTTTCTGATCCTTCTGGTCCTGGTTCTGTCGATTCTGGCGGCCCTGATTCTGCTGCTGACCCTGGCCCTGATTCTGCTGGCCACGGTTGCGGCGGGCCTCGGCCGCCTGCTGCTCGCGCTGCTGGCGGGCCTGGAGCAGCTGCTGCTCGCGCTGCTGCTGCTCCTGGAGCGCCTTCTGCTCGGCCTGGCGCTGCGCCTGGTTCTGCTGCGCCCGCGCCTGGTTCTGGCGGTCACGCGTGTCGCTGTCCTGGCTCTGCTGGATGCGGTTGCGCTCCTCCATCTGGCGGGACCGCAGCTGCTGTTGCTCGTCCTGGTGCTTGCGATTCAACTCCTCCGGCGAGGGCATCTGTCGGGTCTGCCAGCGCGGCTGGCGCCCGGGGACCGGTTGCGGCTGCGGCTGCCCGGGGACCGGCTGCGGCTGGCCCGGCTGCGGTCCGAAGCGGGGCTGGCGGCCCGGCTCGGCCGGCTGCGGCTGGCCCGGAGGGGGCTGCGGCCGCCGCCACTGACCCTGTGCGGGCGGCTGCCCCGGGACCTGCTCCCGCTGGCGCAGCTGCTGCTGGCGGTGCTGGATGACCACCTGCGGGGTGACGTTGGCCTGCGGCCGGGTCAACGTGGCGGCCGGACGGAAGATGTTGATCCGGTCGCCTTGGATCTGCGACCCCCGCGGGGCCTGGGCTGGATTGCGGGTCTCGGCGATCTGGTAACGCTGCACCCGCTGGCCGGTCACCTGCTCGACCCGCTGCACCGGCAGGCTCTGGTTGACGATCCGGTTGTTGACCACCGTGATGCGGGTGATGTCCCGGGTGTTGCGGATGAACGTCACGTTCCGGGCGGGCGGCAGGATGACCGTGGCCACCCGCGCCCGCAGGAAGGCCCGCTCCGGCACGAAAGAGTAGGCATAGGGATCGATCGCGGCCGAGAGGCTCAGCCCGCCGATCTGGATGCCGAAGCCGACCCGGAAACCGACCGTCGGCGGCAGGGGCGCCCAGCCGATGTAGCCGTTGCCCTCCTGGAAGGAGCACCAGGCCGGACCCCACTCGGTGCCCGGGACCCACAGCCAGCCGTATTCACGGTCGAGCAGCCAGCGGCCGTAGTGGTAGGTGGCCCAACCCCAGGGCTCGTCGGACAGCCAGGTCCAGCCGTAATCGGTGTTGACCCAGCGGCCCTCGGTGTAGGGGCGCCAGCCGACCCGCACGTGGGTCGGCTCCCAGACCCAGCCGTAGCTGCCACGCTGGATCCAGCGGCCGTACGGGGAGAGGTTGCCGTAGAAGATGCTGACGTCGGCTCGTCCCTGGTTGTAGGCCTGCTCGTTGTAGCCTTCGTCGTAATACCCCTGGTCGGTCCCCGGCGTCTGGTCGTAGGAGGGGGCGTCCGGCCGCTGATCGTCGTAGTAGGGCTCCTGGTCATCATAGCCTTGGTCATTGCCCTGCGGGTCGTAGCCCTGCTGATCGTAGCCCTGGTTGTTATAGCCCGGGTCGTAGGAAGGTGGGGGCGGAGCGCCGTAGCCCTGGTTCGGCGGCGGCGGAGGGGGCGGGTAGTAGGGTTGGGCGGAAACCACGGCGGCCCAGCCCGTGGCGGTCAGTAAGGTAAGAAGTGCAATGCGAGCTCTCATGGTTCGTCTCCTTGGGCCACCCGGCGGAGTTGCAACCGGGCCGGTCCAGGCGTAGCGCCGAGGTGGTTGGGTCCCGGGCGGCAAACCTAGAGAGTTGCCAGAGCCGTGCCAACCTCCCTCTCTCGGGAGCGGAGGCCCTCTCCGGAGGGGACTGGCCTACCGGGGGACGCGAAATCGTCCTCTGGAGAGGTCGCTTTGGCGCCCCGCCAGGAGTCTCAGGGGGCGGGCCGACCTGGGATAGACTCCTGCGGCCATGGAGATCCCGCCGGACAGCGCCCACTTCCTCACCGTCGTGAAGACGGTCCTGCGCCTCCTGGGGCAGACCAACCGGGACCTCGAACGGCATCTGGAGCTGAGCGGGAGCTACATGAGCCGGCTCTTCTCGGGCGACATCGAGCTGCGCTTCCAGCATATCCTCGACATCTCCCGGACCCTGGGCCTGGCGCCGCAGGAGCTCGTGATGCTCGCCTATCCGGAGATCCTGACCCCGCCGACCGGCGAGGCCGCCCTGCGCCTCTGGTCTCTCCTGGAGCCGTTCAAGTCGCCGGCGGAGGCCTTGGGCCAGGTCGCGCCGGAGGCTCCGCACCCGGCGCTGGTGCAGGCGGTGGAGGGGGTCGTCGGGGCGCTGCTCCAGCAGAGGCCTCTTCGCGCCCCGGCCGCCGAGCTGCCGGCAGCCTGGCGCGAGGCGGTGCCCCCACCGGCAGAACCGGTGTCCGCGAAGAGCGAAAGCCGGCCGCGGCGTCGGACCAAGAGCCCGCGCCGCAGGGCCAAGCCGAAGCGGTAGATCACCCCTTGGCGGAGTGACCCGCGGGAGGTCCGGCGGGGGGGAGAGAGACTACCCGTGCGCCCGCGGCGTCCAGCGGGACTTCAGGGGGAGCAGGCGCTGGATGGCGGCCAAAGCGGTGCCGCGATCGATCTCCCGGTCGGTGAAGAGGAGGTCGTCGAGCTCTTCGTCGCGGCCGGCCAGGCTGGCGAGGAGCGGCCGCACGTCGGCCGGCAGCTCGGGCGCCGCCGCCAGCCGCCGCCGGATCTCCTGACAGGTTCGTTCGTCGTGCTCCTGCAGCTCCTGGCGCTTGGAGATCTCCGCCAGCAGGGTGGCGCAGGCGGAGAGGTCCTGCCAGATCCGTTCGCCGGCCTCGCTCTGCTGGGCGGGGCCACCCCAGCGCAGGATGCGTTCGAGGAGCCGCCGGAGCTGGACGCGGTCGCTGATCCGGAGGTCTCGGTAGACGGCGAGGTCGAAGAGATGGGAAATGCAGGTGGCGGCGCCCTGCAGGCGATCGGAGACGTCGGGCATCCGGCTCACCTCGCGCAGCTGGCGGCGAAAACCGGCGTAGGCTTCCCGGGCGGCGAGCGATTGGGCGGTGTCGTCGTTCGAGTTGAGCACCGGCGAGATCCCCACGGTTTGGGCAATCACTGCTTCCAGAGCGGCCAGCGACTTCTGGATATGGCGCAGACAGCTGCCGGCGGCGGAGATGATCCGCCAGGAGTCGGCGGTGGCCGGGAGCCCGGTCAGACCCGCCATCTTCTGGCGCAGCTCGAGACGCCCCAGGAAGGCGAGGTCCGCGATCCGCCCGGCGGCGGAGGGTTCCGTGAGCGCGGCCGCAACCTCGCCGGCCGGATCCGGGGGCTCCGGATCGTCGTCGGCGCCATAAGTATCGAGGATTCGGTCGAAGAAGGCGAGCGCGTCGAGGAGCAGCTCGCGCACGACGGGCACCAGCTCCTCGAACAGCCGCTCGCTGCCGAAGGTTTCGTGGCTCGCGATGTCGATGGCGCCGGCGCTCACCGAGAGCCGGACGATCTTTTCGAGCAGCGACGCGGGATTGCGCCGGGCCGGCTCCCAGCCGCCGTCGGTGCTGCTCCCTCCGGGTTCGTAGGTCGATGTCGGTGCGGTGAGCAAAGGGTCGTTCCCGTGTCCGTGGCGCAGTAGGCCTCTCGAATAGCAGGTGCGCCGGGGCTGAGAAACCGAGCAGGGAAAGGCTAACGGACGACCCTTACGATCTGCATTACGCGGGCCGGTGTGGATCCGACGTCTCCAGCTGCTGATTTCTCCTCGCGTGCCGGAGGAAAGGTTTTCCTTTGGCGCCAGCAGAGGAGCACGAGGAGCTCGTCGAGCCGTGCTACCATGCCCTCGCGTGGGTGGCGGGGTGAAGGGGCCGCGCGGGGCCCGTAGAAAAAAGTATGGACGACGACCAACGTAGCCGTTGCACCCGCTCGGGTGCTTTTCACGTCTCGGCAGCCCTCGGCAGCTCTCGGGCCATGCCGCGGGGCCGGCGCCGGCTCTCCTCCCGGTACCCTTGACGGGCGTACCGGCTTAAGCCGCCTCCCGCCCTCGCCGTCTGGCCGGGGCCGCTCCGCGGGAGCGCAGGGAAGGAGGCAGGCGATGCTCTTCCTGACATCCATCGTCGATCTGCCGGTCGAGGGCAAGAGCGGCGACCGGCTCGGCCGCCTCTACGACCTGATCGTGCGCCTGGGGGACGAGCCCTACCCGACGATCACCGGCCTCGTGGTGCGCGACCGCCGCCGCCGCTTCTTCGTGCCGGCCGGCATCCTGCAATCGCTGAACGGCACCGCCCGGCTCGCTTCCTCGACGGTCGACCTCCAACCCTTCTCGCGCCGCGACGGCGAGGTCCTCCTGCGCCAGGACGTCCTCGATCATCAGCTGATCGACATCACCGGCCGGCGCATCGTGCGGGTCAACGACGTGCAGCTCACCCGGGTGGACGGCGTCTACCGGGTGGTTGGAGTCGACATCAGCCCGCAGGCCCTGCTGCGCCGGCTGGGGCCGCGCGCCCTGGCCGGCCGGGTGGTCGGCCGCCAGATCGTCGACTGGGCCGAGGTCCAGTACCTGGCGAGCGCCGCGCCGGTCCAGCTCAAGGTCTCCTACGACCGCCTGGCCGACCTCCACCCGGTCGACCTGGCGCGCATCGTCGACGCCCTCTCCTACCGCGAGAGCGCCGAGATCGTCGCCGCGCTCGACGAGGAGACCGCGGCCGAGGCCCTGGAGGAGGTGAGCGACGCCCGCCTGGCCGACCTGCTCGAGGGGATGGACCAGGAGCGCGCCGCCGACATCCTGGAGGAGATGACCCCGGGCGCCGCCGCCGACGCCCTGGAGGATCTGGAGGACGACGTCGCCGAGCAGATCATCGCGCGGATGGAGCCCGAGGAGGCCGCCGACGTCCAGGCCCTCCTCTCCTATGACGAGGACAGCGCCGGCCGCCTGATGACGACCGATTACGTGCGCGTAAGAGCCGACGCCACCGTCGGCGCCGCCTTGGCGGCGATCCGCGCCTGCGAGGAGGTGCCGGACCCGCTGCTGGCGGTGTATGCCATGACCCCCGGCGACCCCGACCGGCTGCAGGGGATCGTCCGCCTGCGCAACCTGATCGTCGCCGACCCGGCGACCCCCCTCGCGGAGGTGACGGACGGCGACGTGCCGACCGTCCACCCCGAGGACCCCGCCGAGGCGGCCGCCCGCCTGCTCGCCGAGTACAACCTGCTGGCCGTGCCGGTCCTGGACGACGCCGGCCGGCTCCTGGGGATCGTCACCGTCGACGACGCCCTGGCCGTCCTGCTGCCCGAGATCTGGCACCGCCGCGGCCCGCGGGCGTTCGCGGCCTAGAGGAAGAGCATGCGGCCGCGCCTGCGTCGCCTCCGCCCGTACCTCTTGGCGCTCGGGCCGGGTCTCCTCGCGGCGAGCGCCGGCAACGACGCCGGCGGCATCGCCACCTACGCCTCGGCCGGCGCCTCCTACGGCTACGGCCTGCTGTGGGCCATGGTGCTGGTCAGCATCTTCGTCGGGGTGGTCCAGGAGATCGGCGCCCGCATGGGGGCGGTGACCGGCAAGGGGTTCTCCGATCTGGTGCGCGAGAGCTTCTCCCTGCGCATGACGGCCTTCGTGCTCCTCACCCTCCTGGTCGCCAACGCCGGCATCATCTTCTCGGAGTTCATCGGCATCGCCGCCGCCTCCGAGCTCTTCGGGGTCTCCCGCTACGTCTCGGTGCCGCTCGCCGCCGTCCTCGTCTGGCTGCTCGTCGTGCGCGGCTCCTACTCGCGGGTGGAGAAGATCTTCCTCGTCCTCTCGCTCGCCTTCTTCGCCTACGTCGGCGCCGCCTTCCTCGCCCATCCGGACTGGCACCAGGTGCTCGTCGAGACCGTCCACCCCCAGCTGCACCTGGATGCCGGCTACCTGTCGCTCCTCATCGCCCTGATCGGCACCACCATCTCCCCCTACATGCAGCTCTACGTCCAGTCCTCGGTGGTCGAGAAGGGGGTGACGCCGGCCGAATACCGCTACACGCTCTTCGACGTCGTCGTCGGCACCGTGTTCTCGGGGATCGTCGCCGTCTTCATCATCGTCGCCACGGCGGCCACCCTCCATCCGCATGGCCTGCACGTCGACACCGCGGCGGACGCGGCGCGGGCCCTGGAGCCGATCGCCGGCCACTATGCCCGGGTGCTCTTCGCGCTCGGCCTCCTCGGAGCGTCGCTCCTGGCCGCCGGAGTTCTGCCTCTCGCCACCACCTACATGATGAGCGAGGCGCTGGGGATCGAGCGCGGTGTCTCGCGTTCCTGGTCGGAAGCACCTGTCTTCATGGGGATGTTCACCGGTCTCATCGTGCTGGGCGCCGGCGTCGCCCTGGTGCCCGGTCTGCCGCTCATCCAGGTGTTGATCGGCGTTTACGTCTTGAACGGTCTGTTGCTGCCGATCCAGCTCTTCGCCATGCTGCGTCTGGCCAACGACCGACAGCTGATGGGCGCCCACGTCCCCGGGCGGATCTACAACTTCGTCGCCTGGGCGATCGCCGTCCTGGTCAGCCTGCTCTCTCTGGCCCTCCTGGTCCAGACGGTTTTGGGCTGGTTCGGAGCGAGCAAAGGGTAGAGTTTGTAGGAATTCGAGGAGGCGGCGGGTGCGAAGGGTTGCGATCATCATCGGTGGTGGGGCGCTCCTGGTTTTCGGTGGCGGGCTGCTGGTCCTCGGCAAGTCGGGGCTGGCGCGCCCGGCCCATGCTCTGGCGCCGGCGCGCCCCGACGTCGTCCTCGTCACCATCGACACCCTGCGGGCGGACGCCCTGGGTTTCGCCGGCAACCGCCGGGCAGAGACCCCGGTCCTCGACCGCCTGGCCGTGACCGGCCGGGTCTTCCCCGAGGCTCACGCCCACAACGTCGCCACCCTCCCCTCGCACACCAACATCCTGACCGGGCTCTACCCCTACCAGCACGGGGTGCGCGACAACAGCGGCTTCCGGCTGGCGCCCACCTTTCCCACCCTCGCCACCCTTCTCCATGCCGCCGGCTATGCCACCGGCGCCTTCGTCAGCGGCTTCCCGCTCGACTCCCAGTTCGGCCTCGGCCGCGGTTTCGACGTCTACGACGACCGCACCACCCGCGGTCCGGAGGGGGAGCAGTTCCTCCTCGCGGAGCGGCGCGGCGACGAGGTGGTCGCCGCCGCGCTCGCCTGGTGGCGGCAGCAGCGGGGCCGGCCGCGCTTCCTCTGGGTCCACCTGTTCGATCCGCACGCCCCCTACGACCCGCCCGAGCCGTTCGCCTCGCGCTTCCAAGGCGACCTCTATCACGGCGAGGTGGCGGCGGCCGACGCCTTCCTCGCCCCCCTCCTCGGGCCGTTCCTCGACCATCGGGAACCGGCGCCTTTCGTCATCCTGACCGCCGATCACGGCGAGTCGCTGGGGGAGCACGGCGAGCTGACCCACGGTCTGTTCGCCTACGAGGCGACCCTCAGGGTGCCGCTGGTGCTCTGGGGTCCGGGGGTGACGCCGGGACGCGACACCCGATCGGCGCGCCACGTCGACGTCTTTCCAACCGTGCTCAAGATCGCGGGAGTGCCACTGCCGCCACCGCCGGCCGGCCCTGGCCGCGGCTTCCCCGGCCGTTCGCTCCTCGCCCCCGCCAGCCCCCGGCCGGAGGACTCCTACTTCGAGGCCCTGTCGGCCAACCTCAACCGCCGCTGGGCCCCCCTGCGAGGGATGATCCGCCAGGGGAGGAAGTTCATCGCTCTTCCCCGGCCCGAGGTCTACGACCTGGCGCGCGACCCGGGCGAGACAGCGAACCTCTATGAGCGGGAGAGCGCGGCGGCGCGGGAGGTCTTCGCCGCGCTGCCCGCCGAGTCGGCCGGCCCGGCCGAATCACCGAACCGGCAAGAGGCTCCACCGGAGACGACGACGCGTCTCCTCAGCCTCGGCTATCTCACCGACTCCGCCCGCGCCCCCGCGCACTACGGTCCCGAGGACGACCCCAAGACGCTCGTCGGGGTCGATCGGGAGCTGCACGAGGTCATCGACGGCTTCTCGCGCGGCCAGCTCGACCTTGCGGTACGGCGGATTCGCGCCGCGGTGGCGGCGCGGCCCTCCATGCCGTTCGCCCAGTCGCTTCTCGCTCTCTGCCTGCTGGAGAGCGGCCGCACGGAGGAGGCGCTCACCGCGATGGAGACGGCGCGGCGGCGCGGAGCGACCTCGGAGTCGCTGCTGCGCCAGCTCGGCCTCACCCTGGCCAAGGTCGGTCGCACGGCCGAGGCGCTCGACGTGCTGCGCCCGCTCGCCGCCGAGGGCTCTCCGCAGACCTGGAACGCCCTCGCCCTGGTGCTCTCCCAGGCCGGCCGGCAGGACGAGGCGGCCGCCCTGGACCGGCGGGTCCTCGCTACCGATCCGGGCAACGCCCGGGCGCACGAGCAGCTGGGCCTGATCGAGATCCGCCGCGGCCACTGGGCGGCGGCGCGCGACCAGCTGAAGCGGGCGGTGGCGGCCAATCCGCGCCTGCCGGTCGCCTGGAACAACCTCGGGGTGGCGCTCTACCAGCTCGGCCGGCCGGTCCCGGCGTTCGACGCCTGGCAGCGGGCGATCGACCTCGACCCCAACCTCTGGGACACCCTCTGGAACCTGGGCACCAAGGAGGCCGAGCAGGGTCTCACCCGCCAGGCGCGGGCGACGCTCGAGCGCTTCGTCGCCCAGGCTCCGCCGCAGGTCTATGGCGGCCAGGTGGAGAAGGCCCGCCAGGTCCTCGCCCGGCTCGGGGCCGGCGCCAGAGCCCGGTAAAAAAGCAAAAGCCCCGCCGCGGGGCGGGGCTCCAGGAGTCGGGGGGCTTCTCCGCTTAGACGATCTCGATCAAGCGATCTCGATCTTTTTGGGGCGCGCCTCGGCGACCTTGGGGATCGTGATGGTCAACAGGCCGCTGTCGAACTTCGCCTCGACCCGGTCCTGGGCGACCTTGGTCGGCAGGGTGAAGGAGCGGGCGAACGGACCGTAGACCCGCTCGATCCGGTGGTAGCTCTCCTGGTTGACATCCTTCTCGAACTTGCGCTCCCCTTTGAGGGTGAGGACGTTGTTCTCCAGGGTGATCTCGACCTCCTCCTTCTTGATGCCCGGCAGCTCGGCCGTCACCTGATAGGCCTCGGTGTTCTCCAGCACGTCGACCCGCGGCGCCCAGGAACGGGTGACCGCCTCGTTCTCCTCAGGGGTGGTGTCGCCGCCGAAGAGGGGGGCGAAGGCGCGGTTGAAGGCCTCGAAAGCGGTGACCGGGGTGATGTAGTTGCGACGGTTCACGGAAGTACTGTTGTACATGGTCCATTCCTCCTTGGATTGCGGTTTCAAGCGGCAGAGGATCGTTCGCTACCCTCTCCTCGCCCCTTCTGTCTGTCTCAACCTTGAGTGCGACTCGCTTATTCCCAGCGTCAATGAGATCTTAGTGATAGTAGCTCATAGCGTTAAGATCCTTAGTGACGAAGGCTAATATCTACCTCGAATCAAACGGGGGCTGAACGCGGTGATCCGGGCCGCGGTGTGGACCGCCGACCGGATCTATGAGGCCGAGGTGATGGGGGTGCTCGACGGCTAGGCGCCGTCCATCATCTCTTCCAGGTCTTCCGGCAGGATGAACTGTTCCGGATCCTGGTTGCCGCAAACCTGGCAGATGATCTCGATCAGCTTCTCCCCCTGCCATTCGAAGTCATAACAAGGGGTCTCGCAATCGAGGCAGACCAAATACTCGGGGGCCGCCATGACATCCTCCCAGAAAAGATTGGTGCGAGGATTCTAAGCCAACCGGGAACCGTGACGGAAGGCCTGGATCGCCGCGACCAGCCGGTCCGGACAGTCCCAGTGCAGGGCGTGCCCGCAGTCCGGGACCACCGTCAGGCTCGCCCGCGGCAGGGCTGCCGCCATGGCGCGGGCGGTCGCCACGGGGAAGAGGCCGTCCTTCTCGCCCCAGATGACCGCCGCGGGCACGTCGATCCGCGCCAGGTCGGCGGTGGCAAAGGCGTCCCGCTCCTTGGTGCGGGCGAGGATGCTCTTCACCCCGGGCGAGGTGTAGGCCTGGAGGAACGCCTTCTTGGAGTGGCGGAGAATCCAGGGCGGACGCACGAAGATGGCCGCGTACAGCCGCTCGACCCCGGCGATGTCAGAGACGGTGACCAGGCGCTGCACGTGATCCCAGTCCTGGTCGCGGAAGCCGCCGGCGTCGATCAGCACCAGGCGGGAGACGAGGTCGGGGCGGGCGAGGGCGAGGCGGACCGCCATCCAGCCGCCCAGGGAGAGGCCGCAGACGGTCACCGGCCGACCGCCGAATTCCGCCGCGATGAGCTCTGCCATGGCCGCGGCCCCCTGGCGGATGCCCAACCCGCCACCCGGCGCCCGGGTGCCGCCCAGGGCGGAGAGCTCGGGGACGACGAGGCGGCAGTCGCGGCGCAGGGCCTTGATCACCGACAGCCAGCTCGAACCGACCGAACCCAGGCCATGGAGCAGCAGCCAGGGCTCCCCCTCGGGCGGCCCGAGGACGGTGTAGGCCACCGAGACCTTCTCTCCCAGCCGCCGCCGGCGGCGGCGTGCCCCGATGACCGAGAGGAAGAGGGCGGTGGCCAGGCTGAACAGGTAGAGCAGCATGCCGCGGGGAGGATAGCAGCGTTGCCGCCCGACTCCTCGCCGGGCGTGGAGACACCAGAGCCCCCTTTCGCAGCCCGGGAACCGGCCGTGGAGACACAAACGGGCCGTCCGTAGACACGACAGGCCGCCCTGGAGACACAGGAATCGGGCCTGCAGAGACTACGGATCGGGCTGGCGACACGAGAAACCCGCGCAGAGACACTGGAAGTCAGCCTGGAGACATGAGAAACGTCGCCGGAGGGTCTCCAGCCGAGTTTCCAAAGCCTCCAGCGGAGTTTCTTGTGTCTCCGGCGCGGTCCGTAGTGTCCACGGCTGACTTTCTAGTGTCTCCAGCGGAGACCGTAGTGTCTCCAGACCGTTCCGCCGTGTCTCCGGACCGTTCCGTCGTGTCCACAGCCGTGAGTCTTGGGTCTCCAGGAGGGGCCGTAGTGTCTACACCGCCGGCCGTAGTGTCTCCAGGCGGGAGTCTTGGGCCTGTGCGGGTGGCCGTCGTGTCTCCACGACCCTCGGAATCGTCCAGAAAGGCACCGGGACGCGCTAGGGGTGGCCGGCCGGCACCGCGCCCGACGGGAGCGTCAGCTGAAGCTCGGTGGTCGCGAGAGCCGGCAGGTTGGCCGCGGTGAGAAACCCCTGCTGCCAGCCGGCGGCGATCGTGCTCTCGGAGGAGATCGTATTGAGGAAGAGATCGTAGCTGCCGGGAGCCAGCCCGGCGAGGACGATGCGCCCCATGCCGTCGGTCTCGGTCGGCAGTCCCAATTGCCGGAGGTGGTCGGCGAGGACCTGCTGCGGCACGATGCCACCCTCCTGGCGCAGGATGACTCCGGCGTGCGCCAACGGAGTGCCCTTGTCGTCGACGAGCGTCAGCTCCAAGGCGGCCGGCAGCTCTGGACAGCGCAGGATGGGCGAGAGGCTGGGAGCCTCCGTTGCGGCCGGGCCGGCGCCGGATTCCGACGGCAGATCGAACCTGAAGAGCGGGCAGCCTGGCCCGGAGACGAAAACCCGCGGTGGCCCGGGTGGGATCTCGACTTCGAAGCTGCCGGCGGCATCCGTGCGGGTCGTTCGATAGGGGACCGGCCCACTCTCGGGTGTCGAGACCAGGCTTGCCACCAAAGCGCCCGCGACCGGGCTCCCTGCGGTCGAGAGCACCGTACCGCTGCGGGTGGACTTGCGCTTCAGAACCAGCGTCACGGGGGGGATCGGCGCGTCTTTGACGACCTGGAGGTCCGCTGGTTCGGAGCTGCGATAGCCTGCTTTGAATGCGGTCAGGGTGGCGGCGCCCTCGCCCTGAACGTCGATCTCGAACTTCCCTTCCGCGTCCGTGGTCGCCACCAGGACGCCTTGCCAGCGCACGGATACCGTTGCCTTGTCAACGGGATGCCCCGCCTCGTCGACGACGACGCCGCGGAACGAGCTCGTATCGAGGTCGAAGTCGACCTTCCGTTCTTCGTCGCCTTCTGTGGTCAGGTCCTGGTGCCCGGCGGTGGCCACTCCGGAAGGCGAGCGCACGAAGAAGCCGTACCACCCGGGCACCCAAAGGGTCAGCTCGTACTTGCCGGACTCGTCGCTGGTTGCCTTGGCGGCGACGTCGCCGCGAGCCCCCTTGGGAAGGTCGCGCGCGATCAGCATCGCCTCCACCGAGTACCCGGGGGCCGGCCGACCCGCGCGTCGGACCTCCCCGGTGATCCGGGTTGGAGCGAGAGCGACGTCCTCCTCCGCATCCTGGGCTTCGAGCACGTTCACCCAGCGGTTGACCTGCGCCGTGCTCTCGGGAATCTCGATCCGCAGCTTGTAGGTCCCTTGCGCCAACCGCCCTGAGCGGCAGCCGCCTCTCGTGTCGGCGATGTCCGCCCAGAGCTCTCGATAGGTCTCCTTGGGGTTCGGCGCGTCGGGCGCGAGCGTAAAGACCCGGCAATGGGCTCCCACCAGGGCCTTGCCATGGACGGTGACGTGGGCGGAGAGACGGCCGCCCATTGCCAGGTCCAGGTCGCGGAAGGCGAAGGTGCCGGGGCTCGCCGTGAGGCCCTGCACCGCGGCTGGGATGAATTCGGGATGGCGGCCGGACAGACTCGCCATGGCGGCCTCGAGGCCCGACAGGAGGACGAGGCCGTCAGTCCCGGAGATTGCCGCGCTGAGAGGCCGCTCCTTCTGACCGTAACCAAAAGCCTCGGCGGCCCTTACCTCGACCCCTGCCAGGGGGCGGCCGGTTGCGGCGGTCCGGCAGCGGGCCACGAGCGACCACCCCGGACGCGCACGGTAGGAAAGCCGCACTCTTGCCGCGGGTTCGGCCCGCAAGCGGTGGAGGTCCGGTGCATTGCGTGCCATGGCGAGCGAGGCGATGAACTCCCCGGCCGGGACTCGTACCTCCGATGCAGCAGGTTGCAACTGGGTGCGGAAGGCCGGCTCTCGGAAGGAGGGGTCTTGGGGAGCGTAGAGCGAGACCGTCAGCGGCTGCTGGCGACCGCCGCTCTCGACCCGCAGCCACGCTTTGCGCGCCACTCGAACCCGAAAGGAACCATCGACTTGCGCTTTCAGCTCCGTGCGGCGGACGACGAGGGGACCGTGGTCCTCGCCTTCGATTCGCAGGCTGTAGAAAGCCGCGTCGGTGTGCACTTCTTCGCCCGGCGCCACCCGCCGGCAGTCGGTCCGAAGCTCGACCTGGAAACAGACGTCGAGCGGCTTCTCGATCGCCTTGTCCTGGTCATCCACGAGGTGGAGCAGCGGCAACAGAGCGGCATCGACGCGACCGGCCAGCAGAGCCGCAGAGGCGAGGCCGAGCCAGAGGAGAAGGTTGGTTCGTGCCATCGCCCGATCCTTTGAGCCTGCCCTTGAATTGTATATGCAGTCCTGCCGGCTCGGTGCGCGGTCGGCGGCGCGGCGCTTCCGAAGTTGACCGACCCCTCCTTCCGTGGTAGGGTCTCCCGTCCACGCGTTTTTGTCTCCGAGGGTGAGGAACGCTTATGTACGCAGTGATCCAGAGTGGTGGCAAGCAATACCGGGTGGCCCCCGGAGACGTGCTCGACGTCGAGCTCGTTCCGACCGGTGACGGGGACTCGATCCGTTTCGACCGCGTCCTCATGGTCGGCGGCGAGGGCGAGGGGAGCCTCCGGGTGGGCAGCCCGCTGGTCGAGGGCGCGTTGGTCAGCGCCTCCCTGGTGCGGGCCGTCCGCGGCCCCAAGATCCGGGTCTTCAAGACCAAGAAGCGCAAGATGTACCGGCGGACGAACGGGCACCGGCAGGATCTCCTACGGGTCCGGATCGACGAGATCCAGCTCCCCTAAGCGGCCCCGGCCCGATCCGACCAACCGATTTCGCAAGGAGCAGCAGCTCATGGCACATAAAAAAGGACAGGGCTCGAGCCGCAACGGCCGCGACTCCAACCCGCAGTACCTGGGCGTCAAGCGCTACGGGGGCCAGCGGGTGACGGGCGGCTCGATCCTCGTGCGGCAGCGCGGCACCCGTTTCTTCCCCGGCGTCAACGTCGGCCGCGGCAAGGACGACACCCTCTTCGCCAAGATCGACGGGGTGGTCCAGTTCCAGAACAAGGGGCGCCGCGGGACGTTCATCAACATCCTGCCTGCCGAGTAGCCACCGGGCCCGCGATATCGTCCGATATCACCCGATATCGCCGATATCGGGGCCTGACCGGTTTCCGGCCATCGACTTTGATCTTCCTCGACGAAGCCGCTATCCACGTCCAGGCCGGGCGTGGCGGGAACGGCTGCATGGCCTTCCGCCACGAGAAGTTCGTCCCGCGGGGCGGCCCCTCGGGCGGCGACGGCGGCGACGGCGGCTCGGTCTACCTGGTCGGGGAGGCGCAGCGCAACACCCTCTACCACCTGCGTTTCGCCTCGCTCTACGCCGCCGACCGTGGGCGCCACGGCGAGGGCTCGAACAAGACCGGCAAGAGCGGCGGCGATCTTTTCGTCCCCGTGCCCCTGGGCACCCAGGCCTACGATGCCGAGACCGGCGAGCCGCTGGGCGAGATCCTGACCGACGAAGAGAAGCTGCTCGTCGCCGAAGGCGGGCGGGGTGGACGGGGCAATGCCCGCTTCGCGACCGCGACCAACCAGGCGCCGCGGCGGGCCGACCCCGGCGCCCCGGGCGGGGAGCGGCGGCTCCGCCTGGAGCTCAAGCTCCTGGCGGACGTGGGGGTCGTGGGCCTGCCCAACGCCGGCAAGTCGACCCTCATCAGTGTCGTCTCCGCCGCCCGGCCCAAGATCGCCGACTACCCCTTCACCACCCTCATCCCGCAGCTCGGCGTCGTGGCGCGCGGGCCGGTCGACGATCCCTTCGTCATCGCCGACCTGCCCGGCCTGATCGCCGGGGCGGCCCAGGGGGCCGGCCTGGGGTTCCAGTTCCTGCGCCACGTCGAGCGCTGCCGGGTGCTCGTCCACCTGGTGGACCTGTCGAACCCGGAGGCCGACGCGGCCGAGGACTTAGCGACGGTCGAGCGCGAGCTCCAGGCCTTCGATCCCAGTCTTATGCAGCGCTCCCGCCTCGTGGTGGGGAGCAAGCTCGACTCCGCCCTCCCCGAGCGGCAGGCGGAGCTTGAGACGGCGGCCGCGGAGCGCTCGCTGCCCTATTTCGAGATCAGCGCCGCCACCCACCAGGGGGTCGACGCGCTGGTGACCGAGCTGGCGCGGGTGCTCGCCGCGGTCCGGGGGGCGGCGTGAAGGAGGGGACCCATGCAGGGGACTAAGGTCGGCCTCTTCGGCGGCAGCTTCGACCCCATTCACGCCGGCCACCTGCGACCGGTCCAGGAGGCGCGGCGGAGCCTGGGGCTCGAGCGGGTGCTCTACCTGCCCACCGCCCAACCGCCGCACAAGCCGCGACGGGACCTCGCTCCGCCCTACGCGCGCTACGCCATGGTCGAGCTCGCCCTGCTCCGCGAGGAGGGGCTCTACGCCTCTCCCCACGAGCTCACCCCGGGAGAGCCGGCCTACACCATCGACACCCTGGAGGAGTTCAGCACGGCCATGCCGGAAGCCGATCTCCATCTGCTCCTGGGCAGCGACTCCTTCCTCGACTTCCACCGCTGGTGGCGCTTCCGCGACATCGCGCGCCTGGCCCACCTGGTCGTCCTCGCCCGTCCGGGATGGGAGCTCGAATCCGCGTCCCTGGCGCCGGAGCTCGGCGACCTCGCCGCGAGCGGCCGGGTCCTCCTCTTGCATCAATCGCCGGTCGACGTTTCGTCCACCCATTTACGCCAGATCCTCTCCCGCGGGGAGGTCCCACCGCCCGGGTCGATGCCGGATTTGGTGGTAGACTACGCGCGGAAATACCAGCTCTATCGATGAAGGCAGAAGCCACAGCTCCTCTCGACACCAGCACCCGCGTCCGCGAGTCCGTGGCCGCGGCCGAGGACCGGAAGGCGATCGACCTCCGGGTCCTTCATCTCGCGGCGATCAGCGATTTCACCGACTACTTCCTGATCGCGAGCGGCAGCAGCGAGCGGCAGGTGCAGGCAATCGCCGACGCCATCGAGGAACGTCTGCGCGCCGTCGGCGTGCGGCCCCTCCACGTCGAGGGCTACAACCGGGGGCAGTGGGTGCTGCTCGACTACGGCGACCTGGTGGTCCACGTCTTCGAGGCCCAGACCCGCAGCTTCTACTCCCTGGAGCGCCTCTGGGCCGACGCCCCGGACGTCACCGGGGACTTCCGCTCCTGACCCCGACCGCGCCCGCCGTCCCGCTCTCCCTGGCCCGCCTGGTGCGGGACTTTCCAGCCCTCGCCGAGCCCCTCCACGGGGCGGAGAAGGCGGCGGCGAGCGAGGCGCCCATCCTGATCCTGGGCGAGCCCGGGAGCGGCCGTTCGACTCTCGCCCGCGCTCTCCACGGCGCCAGCCGCCGCGCCGGCGGACCGCTGGTCGAGGTCGACGTGGGGAGCCTCCCCAGCTCGCTCTTCGAAAGCGAGATCTTCGGCTACCGGGCGGGCGCCTTCACCGGGGCCGACAAGGCGACCGAGGGGCGGGTGGCGCGGGCGCGTGGCGGCACCCTGCTCTTCGACCAGATCGAGGCGCTGCCGCTCGCCGCCCAGGGCAAGCTGCTGCGCCTGCTCGCCGAGCGGCGCTACTCCCCCCTGGGGGGACCCGAGGTCGAGGCCGACGTGCGCTTCCTCGCCATCGGCCCCGAGGACCTGCCGCTCCGGGTCGCCCGCGGCGCCTTCCGCCAGGACCTCTTCTACCGCCTGGAGGTCCTCGCCTTCCGGCTCCCTCCCCTGCGCGAGCGGCAGGCCGACCTGCCGGCGATCGCCGCCCACCTCCTGGCCGATCTGGGCGACCGTTTCGGCCACCCCGGCCTCACCCTGGCGCCGACCGCCCTCGCCGGGTTCGGCGACTACTCCTGGCCGGGGAACCTGCGGGAGCTCCGGAACCTCCTCGAACGCTGTCTCGTGATGGCCCCCCCCAGCGGTCCACTCGCGCCGCCGCTCCCCGAGGGGGGGACCGAGCGCCCCCCGCGGCCGCTCCGCGAAGTGGAGAAAGCGGAGATCTGGCGCGCCCTGGCCTACACCCGGGGCAACCAGCAGCAAGCCGCCGATCTCCTGGGGATCAGCCGCAAGGCGCTATGGGAGAAGCGGAAGCGGTACGGGATTCCGTGAAGGGGCAGCGGGTAGAGACGCCCAGCCGTTACCACAGGACTTGCCTTGACCCCGAACGCCAGGGCGTCTCCGACCTGCGGAGACGCCCTGGCGACGGTGGTACAGGCAGGGTTCGTGGTAGCGGCTGGGCTCTACGAGACCCGGTCTTCGGCGGTGCGCTTGCCCCGGTTCTCCTGGACGACCCGGAAATCGGACGGCAGCGCGGGGAGCGCCAGGCCCGGATGGGAGCGCCGGCACAGCTCGCGCAGGCGGCGCAGCTCGACCTCCGGGATGGTGCCGAAGGCCTCGACCACCCGCGGGTCGAGCTGCTGGCCGGCCACCCGCTGCACCTCGGCGAGGGCGGCGTGATGGCTGTGGGCTCGTCGGTAGGGCCGGTCGGAGGTGATCGCGTCGTAGGTGTCGACGACGGCGAAAATGCGGGCGGCGAGCGGGATGGCCTCGCCCGAGAGGCCGCGCGGATAGCCCCGGCCGTCCCAGCGCTCGTGGTGGCTGTAGACGATTTCGAGCGCCGGCTGCTGCAGGAAGCCGACCTCGGCCAGCATGTCGAAGCCCCAGGTCGGATGCTGGCGCATGATGTGCCACTCGTCCTCGGTGAGCGGCCCGACCTTCCTCAGGATGTCGTCCGGCACCACCATCTTGCCCACGTCGTGGAGCAGCGCCCCCCACTCGATCGCCTGGAGCGAGTCGCCGCGCAGGCCCGTGGCGCGGGCCAAGGCCACGGCGTAGTGGGCCACCCTAAAGGAGTGGCCGGTCGTCTCGTGGTCGCGGGCGTCCGCCGCGGTGACCACCGCGCCCACCGCCTCGACATAGGAGCGTTCGCGGGCACGCTGCGACTCCTCGAGCGAGATGACCAGCTGGCGGAAGGTGTTCTCGATCAGCCGCACCTCGCGATCGCCGCCGGCGCTCGGGAAATCGCTCGCCGGCTCGCCGGTCCGCGCCATCTCCGACATGGTGGCCGACAGCTTGCGCAGGGGGAGGGTGATGCGCCGTGCTCCCAGCCAGGCGAAGACGAAGGCGAGGACGCCGGCGACCAACCCGATCGCCAGCAGGTCGCGGCCGATCCGGTAGGCGAGCTGGTCGGCGCCGTCCAGCCGGCGCAGGTAGATCCGGGCGATGCGGCTGCCGCCGTAGTCCAGGGAGGAGACCCGCGCCGTCGCGAGATACGAGCTGCCGCGGGCCTCGACGGTGCGCGGCGTCGGTCCGTCGAACAGCGGCTGCTGGCGGGCCACCTCGTGCGCCAGGGTGGCGGGGAGCGAGCTGGCGAGCACCCGGCCGTCCGCCGTGACGATCACGAGGTCGGTCTCGACCAGGTTGCGCAGGTGCCGGATCATGGAGTCCTCGACCCTCACCCCAAAGAGCGCCGCCCCCAGCCGTCGCCCGTCGATCGGGCTCCGGACAGGAGCCGCCACGAGGTCGCAGAGCTGCCCGCCGACGATCCACAGGCCGTGCCCCGTGCCGTTGCCGCCCCCCATCCCGAGCGCCGAGCGCAGCGGCTCGGCCGCCGCGAGGCCGGGAGCGTCGAGCCCGTCGTTGAAACCGTCTGCCGCGAGGACCCTGCCATCGGGGGTGGTCACGGCGAAGAGCTGCGTGCCGGGAAGCCACCGGCGGAGGTCGCGGAGCAGCTCTTGCACCCCGGCCGCCTCCGGGTGCTCCAGGGCCGCCGCGAGCTGCGGCATGCCGGCGAGGAGCCGCACCCGGTCCTGCCAGGTGCGGACCACCTCCCGGGTGTGCTCCTCGATCGCGAAGGCGGTACTCTGGAGATGCTGCCGGTTGTCGGCGAGGGTCGCCGACTGGACCTGCCGCTGCACCAGGACGAGCGCAGTGAGGAACACCACCGCGACGAGAGCGGTGGTGAACAGGAAGATCTTCTTACGCAGATTCAACTCACGACTCCAAGGAGGGCGCAATAAAAACCGCCCCCACACCTCCCAAGACAAGTAACGGATCATCCCTCGAAGTCAGCTCCCGGGCTGGTCGAGGCTTATTCTCCCGATCCGCGCTTTAAGTAGGCGCGATTCTACGTCAAGATCTTGAAACAAAGCCAGCCCTTACTCCATCGATCGTGAGTCCCTGCTCCGGGACACGAGGTTCCCATGATCTTCCTGCTTATAGAAGGTGTCGCGAGCACGACGAGACCGGGACGAACCCGTCCCCAGGGCTACGCTGGTAGAATAAGAGCCTTCTCTCGATGCAACATTCCAAATTGTTTTTAATGCGCGCATCTTTACAGTCAGCTTTCGCGGCATTCCTTATCGTTGTGATGGTTCCTGGCGGCCGCGCCGCCCTGGCCCTCGCGGCCTCCCCGGCGAAGGCCCCGGCGATTGCCCCGACGATCGCCGCCGGCCTCGCCCGTCTCGGCCCGCGGCCGCCTGGCACCGCCGCGCACGCCGCGGCCTTCGAGCTGCTGCGCGCCGCCATGCTCCGCGCCGGCCTCTCCCGGGTGGAGACGATCCCGGCTCCCGGTCCCCTCCCCCTCCGCAGCCTGACCGGGGTGCTCCCCGGGACGACGCCCGGCGAGATCGTGCTCTCGGCCCACTACGACACGGTTCCGTGGAGCCCCGGCGCGGGGGACGACGCCTCCGGCTGCGCCACGATCCTCGCCGCCGTAGCCGACCTGGCGCGCACCCCTCTTGGGCACACCGTGCGGGTTCTCCTCTTCGACGGCGAGGAGAGCGGGCTCCTCGGCAGCCGCGCCTGGCTGGCCGCCCGGGGTCCCACCGGCCGGGAGCGGATCCTCGCCGCTGTCAACGTGGAGATGGTCGGCTGGTCCGGGAGCGCCGGGCCGGTGCTCCTCACCTTCCCCGTAAGGCGGCAGGGAGCGCGGGCCTTCGCCCCCGGCTGGCTGGTGCACTCACTGCTCCGCAGCGGCGAGGCGGCGGGGCTGCCGCCGTCCTTCCTCGAAGCCCATGGCTCGCTCCCCGCCCAACTCGTCCTCCGGGCCACGGTCCCCACCTACGGGGCCGACAGCGACGCCTTCGTAGCCGCCGGAGTCCCCGCCGCCACCCTCTCCGACAGCTCTCTCCTCCATCTCGATCCCGCCTACCACCGGCAGGCCGACACCGCCGACCGGCTCGACCCGACGCGGCTCGACCGCTGGGTCACGGCGACCGCCGCCGCGGTCCGCCGGCTCGACCGGCTGGCCGGCCGGCCGCTCCCCGAGGACCGCTACCTGGTGGTCTTCGGCCGGGTCTGGCTGCCGCGCGATCTCTACTGGATAGGATTCCTGCTCTGGGGGCTCCTGGTCGTGCGGAATCGGCCGCGACGCCGGCCGGAGGCGGAAGCGGAGCAGAATCGGCGGGAAGGACGGGCATGGCGGCAGCGTGCCCTGCCGGGGTTCCTTTTCCGCCTGCTCTTCCTGGTCTCCGTTTTCCTCGCCCCGATCTTCTCGGTCCTCCTCTACCCGGCCGTGCTCCTTGCCCACTTCCCGCCGCGCCGTGGGTACGGCCGCGTCCTCTGGATCGTCCTCGGTCTCGCCCCGGTGGCCCTCCTCCTGTACGCGATCCTCTACGCCTTTGCGGCGGAGGCCGTGCGCGGCCTGGCGCCGGGGGGCGAGGTGGTCTTCGTTGCCGGAGCGCTCGTCGCCTATGCCGCCTATATCGTGCTCGTGGTTTCGCCCCGGGGAGCTGATAGGATTCCGCGGGAGCGTATATGAGTAGAAGAGAGGACGTCCCGGTCGGCGAGATCATCCGTAATGCCATCGTCTTCAACATCAGCCATTGGCGTGACGAAGGGATGAGCACCGACAACCTCTTCGCGGAGGTGGAGGGCCTCTTCACGCTCCTCGAGGAGCGGCAGATCCGCTATCTCCTGGTGGGCGGGATCGCCCTGCTGAAGTACGTCGAGGGGCGAAATACCGAGGACCTCGACCTGATCGTAGCGCTCGGCTCGCTCCGGAGCCTGCCCGAGATCGAAGTGACGAGCGAGAACGAGGACTTCGTTCACGGGACGCTCGGCGACTTGAAAGTCGACCTGCTGCTGACGCGCAATCCCCTCTTCGACAAGGTGCAGCGCGAGCATCGGACGATGGCACGGTTTGCCGGCCGGGACATCCCTTGCGCGACGGTCGAGGGACTGTTGCTGCTCAAGCTGTACGCCCTGCCCTCGCTCTACCGGCAGGGGAACTTCGCCCGGGTGAACCTCTATGAAGGGGACGTCGCGGCGCTGCTGCAAGCTTACCAGCCTCCCCTGGAGCCGCTGTTCGCGGAGCTGGCTGCCCATTTGAGCGCCGGGGATCTGCGATCGATCCGGGAGATCGTGCAGGAGATCGAGACGCGGCTGGCGCGATTCCGCCGCGGTTTGGGCGAGCCCGCCTCCTGAAGGGCCTCTCATGATAGGGTCCCATTCCCTACGACCAGCGGTCTCGGCCTAGGGCCGAGTCGCATCGAATCCCCGTTACCGAGGACCTCTGCCGTGTCCGACAGCACTCCTTCCCCCGCCCGCAACTTCATCCGCGAGATGGTCGAGCGCGACCGCGCTGCCGGCAAGTATGGGGGGCGGGTCGTCACCCGCTTCCCTCCGGAGCCCAACGGCTATCTCCATATCGGCCACGCCAAGTCGATCTGCCTCAACTTCGGCCTGGCCCTGGAGTTCGGCGGCACCTGTCACCTGCGGTACGACGACACCAATCCCGAGACCGAGGAGCTGGAGTTCGTCGAGTCGATTCAAGCGGACGTGCGCTGGCTGGGCTTCGACTGGGGGAAGAACCTCTTCCATGCCTCGGATCACTTCGAGCGGCTCTACGACCTGGCGATCGAGCTCATCCGCCGCGGCAAGGCCTACGTCTGCAGCCTCTCCGAGGACGAGATCCGCGAATATCGGGGGACGGTCACCGAGCCGGGCCGGAACAGCCCGTACCGCGAGCGCACGGTCGAGGAGAACCTCGACCTCTTCGCCCGCATGCGGACCGGCGAATTCCCGGACGGCGCCCACGTGCTGCGCGCCCGGATCGACATGGCCTCGCCCAACATGAAGATGCGGGATCCGCTCCTCTACCGCATCAAGCACGCCACCCACTACCGCCGCGGCGACGCCTGGTGTATCTACCCGTTCTACGACTTCGCCCATCCGCTCTCGGACGCGATCGAGGGCATCACCCACTCGCTCTGCACCCTGGAGTTCGAGAACAACCGCGAGATCTACGACTGGCTGGTCGACACCCTGCCCTTCCCCGACCCACCGCGCCAGACCGAGTTCGCCCGCCTGAACTTGACCTACACCCTGATGAGCAAGCGCAAGCTCTCGGAGCTCGTCGAGCGCAAGCTGGTCGCGGGTTGGGACGATCCGCGCCTGCCGACCCTCGCCGGTCTGCGCCGGCGCGGTTTCACCCCCGCGGCGCTCCGCGACTTCTGCGAACGGATCGGCGTCGCCAAGGCCAACAGCACGGTGGACGTGGCGCTCCTCGAATACTGCCAGCGCGAGGACCTGAATCCCGAGGTTCCCCGGGTGCTCTGTGTGCTGCGACCCTTGAAGCTGGTGATCGAGAACTATCCCGAGGACCAGGTCGAAGAGCTGGAGGCGCCGCTCTATCCGCGCGACGTGCCCAAAGAGGGCTCCCGGAAGGTGCCGTTCTCGCGCACCCTCTACGTCGAGCAGGACGACTTCGCGGAGGAGCCACCGAAGGGTTTCCACCGCCTCTCCCCGGGCCGCGAGGTGCGCCTGCGCCACGCCTATCTCATTCGCTGTGAGCGGGTGGTGAAGAACCCCGCGACCGGCGAGATCGTCGAGCTGCGCTGCACCTACGATCCCGCGACCCGCGGCGGTGCGGCCCCGGACGGCCGCAAGGTGCCGGGCACCCTGCACTGGGTGTCCGCGGCCCAGTCGGTGCCGGTCGAGGTCCGGCTCTACGACCGCCTGTTCCGGGTCGAGCGGCCGGACTTGGAAGAGGGCGGCTTCGAGGCCTGCCTCAACCCGCAGTCGCTCGAAGTCCTCCCCGACAGCCGCATGGAGCCGGCGGCCGCGGAGCTCGGGGACCGTCTGCAGTTCGAGCGGCAGGGCTATTTCTTCCGCGATCCCGTCGACTCGCGCCCCGGTCATCTCGTCTGGAACCGCATCGTGCCGCTCCGCGACTCCTGGGCCCTGGAGGTCCAGAAGCGGTCGCCCGCTACGGCCGCCACCGAAAAGCCGCCCGCGCCAAAACCGCCCAAGGAGACCGAGGCCAAGGTCCCCGATCCGCTCTCGGCGGAGGAGCAGGATCTTCTCGCCCAGCTGCGCCCTGTGGTGCAGCCCATGATCGAAGGCGTGCTCGCCGCGCACCCCACCGAGGCGGAGCGCTACCGCAGCGGGAAGACTGGCATCCTGGGCTTCCTCGTCGCGCAGGTCATGAAGCGGGTGGCGGAGGGTGGCGGCAAGGCCAACCCCAAGTTGATCAGCGTGCTGCTGACGGAAGCGTTGCGCTCCTAACCAAGTCCTCGCGTTCCTGCGAGCCGGCGCCCGACGGCGCCTCATCGGCGCTGACTCTTCCTCCGAGGCTCGGCCACATTCGAGATCGCGGCAGCTCCCGAGGATTTGCGGCAGATCGCGAGACTACGCGGCAGCTCCCGCGACATTGCGGCAGATCGCCCAACTTCGCGGCAGCTGGCGCGAGTACGCGGCAGATCTGGAGAGTACGCGGCAGCGCTGCGGATCTGCCGCGTACTCCCTCGACTACGCGGCAGCGCTGGAAACTACGCGGCAAACAACGGGAGATGCCGCGTACTCTACGGAGTTTGCGGCAGCTCTGGAAACTTTGCGGCAGCTCGCCGGAGATGCCGCGAAGTTGGAAGACTTTGCGGCAGCGCTGGCTACAATGGCCCGTCGCCGCCCGAGTCGCCGCAATGGACTGAATTCCGCTGCGAAGTGCCTCGTATCGCGGCAGCGCTCCGCGATGCGCGTCGATCT
>DASQPA010000396.1:0-14865 GCA_035644215.1 Thermoanaerobaculia bacterium | reverse complement strand
AGCTCGGCGTCCGGCCCGAGGGGCACCCGTGGCTGAAGCCGCTCCGTTTCCGGCGTTCCTGGCGGCCGGGACACGATGCTTGGGGACGAACGGACGAGCACCCTCTGCCCGGCGTCGCCGACTTCTTCCGGGTCGAGGGCGACGAGGTGCACGAGGTGGCGGTCGGGCCGGTCCACGCCGGGGTCATCGAGCCCGGGCACTTCCGTTTCCAGTGCCACGGCGAGCAGGTCTTTCACCTGGAGATCGCCCTCGGCTACCAGCACCGGGCGATCGAGGAGGCGCTTTTGGGCGGGCCGCACCGCGCCACCCTCGCCCAGATGGAAACCCTCGCCGGCGACACCACGGCCGGACACACCATCGCCTACTGCCAGGCCCTGGAGGCCCTCGCCCGGGTCACCCCGCCGTCGCGCGGCCAGTGGCTGCGCGGGGTGGCGCTCGAGCTGGAGCGCCTGGCGAACCACACCGGCGACCTGGGCGCCCTCGCCGGCGACGTCGGCTACCTGCCGACGCAGTCGTTCTGCGGCCGCATCCGCGGCGATTTCCTCAACCTGACCGCGGCGCTCTGCGGCAGCCGCTTCGGCCGCGGCCTGATCCGGCCCGGTGGAACGGGCTTCGACCTCTCACCCACCCAGGCGGAGGCGCTGGGCCGCCGGCTGGACGCGGCGACCGAGGACCTCCGCCGGGCGGTCGAGCTGCTGTGGACGACCTCCTCCGTCGTCGCCCGCTTCGAGAACACCGGCCGCGTCTCCGCCCAGGACTGCCGCGAGCTCGGCTTCGTAGGTCCCGCGGCGCGCGCCTGCGGGGTGGCCCTGGACGTCCGTACCGATCATCCGGCCGGCGTCTACCAGTTCGCGCAGGTGCCGGTGACCACGGCGCACGGCGGCGACGTCAATGCCCGGGCGGTGGTGCGCTGGCTGGAGGCGCAGCGCTCGGCGCTTTTCGTCCGCGAGCAGCTCGCCGGCCTCCCCGGAGGGCCGGTCCGCGCGCCGCTCGGCCCGCGCGCCGCGGATCGGCTCGTCGTCTCGCTGGTCGAGGGCTGGCGCGGCGAGATCTGCCACGTGGCCGTGACCGACGCGGCCGGGCGCTTCGCGCGCTATAAAGTGATCGATCCGTCGTTCCACAACTGGTTTGCCCTCGCCCTGGCGCTGCGGGGCGAGCCGATCTCGGATTTCCCGCTCTGCAACAAGAGCTTCAACCTCTCCTACTGCGGACATGATCTATGATCAAAGCGATCCTCGAACGCGCCCGCCAGGGGCACCGGACCCTGGCCTGGCCGGACGGTCCGCCCCCGGCGCTGCCGGAGCGTTTCCGCGGCCTGCCGCAGGTGGACACCGCCCGCTGCCCCGAGGGCTGCCGGGTCTGCGCCGACGTCTGCCCCACCCGGGCGATCACCATCGAGGAGAGTGCCGGGGTGCAGATCGACCTCGGGGCCTGTCTCTTCTGCCCGGAGTGCAGCGAAGCCTGTCCCGAGGGGGCGATCACCTACACCTCCGACTACCGGCTGGCGAGCCGGACCCGCGAGGGGCTCGTGGTCGGCGAGCCACCGCTCGCCTTGGCCACCGCGCTCGACGAGCGCCTGCGCCGCCTCTTCGGCCGATCCTTGAAGCTGCGGGTGGTGAGCGCCGGCGGCTGCAACGGCTGCGAGTCGGACGTCAACGTCCTTCAGACGGTCGTCTGGGACCTCGGCCGCTTCGGCATCCAGATCGTGGCCTCGCCCCGCCACGCCGACGGGCTTATCCTTACCGGCCCGGTCACCGAGAACATGCGGCTCGCCCTGGAAAAGACCTACGCCGCCGTGCCCGCCCCCAAGATCGTCATCGCGGTCGGCGCCTGCGCGATCAGCGGCGGCCCCTTCCGCGACAGCCCCGAGCAGCACGGCGGCGCGGCCTCGACGGTCCCCGTCGACCTCTACATCCCCGGCTGCCCACCGCATCCGTTGACGATTTTGGACGGGCTGTTGCGGCTGCTCGGGAAGCTGGAGGCGGAGGGGCGGGTGCAGGAAAGTGGCTGAAATCGGATTAGGCAGTCTCCGGCCACGGTGCCACATATTTGAGCGGAAGCACCCGGCTGATCAGGTCAAAGTCGCCCACATTCCGTGTGACGATGGTGGCGCCAAGCTCACGAGCCGTGGCCGCGATCAGGATGTCGTTGGCGAAGCTGCGCTGGGCTAAGCTGGCCTCGTATCCCCTGTGGGCGCGGAGTCGGCGATCAATATCTGCCGCCAGCTCCCAGGTGGGGAAACCCGGCACGTGGATCCTTCGGCGGGTGCGAAACGGTTCCAAGAGCCCGCGCGCCAGATCCCGTTGGCGGTTCACGGTGCGGGCGCCGACGAGCAACTCATGGGCGACGACAGCGCTGAGAATGATCCTCGGCAGCTGGTCTCGATGGAAGCGCCGGAACGATGGCCCGAAACCGGGCTCGTTGAAGGCGGCGATGTAGACGTTGGAGTCGAGCAGGAACAAGGCTTACTTCGAAGCCGTGCCGAGAGCGTCCACAAAGCCACCAGCGCCGACGAGGGTGTCGAAGCCCGCCTCCACCTCAGCCTGGAATTGGGCCATTTCCGTGACCGCATCGAGGGCCCGGGTGATCGCCTCGGTCTCGGTGGTAACCCCAAGGAGGTGCTTGGCGCGGTCGATCTTACACTGATCGAGAATCAGGTTCTTGCGCTTGAGGTGCGACGGCTTGGCGGGGGCGCCCATCCGGTGTCTCCTCTCTGTCTGTATAGTACAAGGAAGGATATGTATCGGCAAGGCCTGGCCGCACCGGACCGGCTACCGAGCCTTCCTACGAGCCGACCGGATAGGTCGCTGCCGGCTGGGCTTGCGCCGAGGAGAGGTACTGTACCGCCGAGACATCCGGTGGGACCAGGGCAAAGTAGATCCGGACCTGGCTGACGCCCGCCGCCGGCACCGTGACGTGATCCGACAAGGTCGCCGAGCCCCGGCCGCGGTTGACCGAGGCTTTGGCCTGCGGCCCCACGGTGAGGAGGTGGTAGTCCTGGTCCTGGACGACCAGGAGGATGGAGCCCGAGCTTTCGCTTTGGAGCTCGTAGTTGACGGTCGCGCTGAAGGTGACGACGTTGCCCGGGACGAGACGGGAGCCGTTCGTCGGAGAGAGGCTTACGGCCGAGACGCTGTCCGGCCCCGCCGGCTCGGAGGGCGAGTGGTGCCCACCACCGCATGCCGTGACGAGGACGGTGAGGAGGACGATGGCCAGACACGGCAGCCGGTTCATGGCTCTCTCCTTTTCGAGATCGGCAAATTACAGCATTCAGCATAGAGCAAGACCTCGGCCGACGCAACACGGCCGCCGAATCGGCCTGCGACGCCCTGCGCATTGCCTCCCGACCGGTGCTAGCATGAGCGGTGCACAGAGGGGCGAACCCGATGAGTCCATGTCTTGCGGCGGACCTCGATGACCGAGAGCACCATCTCAAAAAGCGGCCTGCTTGTTCGTTTGACCGCCGAGCGCTGGATGCACATCACGGAAGAACACTCCGAGCTTGCAGGGATGCGACTCGAGGTACTCGCCACGATCTCGGAACCGGCTCGCATCGTCGCAGGTCAGCAGGGAGAGCTTCTCGCAATTCGTGAGATCGAGTCGGGGAAGTATCTCGTCGTAGTCTACCGGGAGATTCAGGAAGAGGATGATGGCTTCGTCATCACGGCGTTCCTGACCCGCAGGGCTGCATCTCTCGACCGGAGGAAGCAGATATGGCCGACCTAGCCGTTCGTACCTACCTGAGCCTGATCCCCGCCGTCCGCGACGCACCGCAAGGCTATCTCTGGTCCTCCTATGACGCGGAGGCAGATGTCCTTTACGTCAACTTCAAGAAACCGAGTCACGCCACGGACAGCGAGCTGACGGACGACGACATCATCGTGCGCTATGAAGGGGACGAGGTCGTCGGCCTGACGATTCTCCACGCCAGCAGCCGCTGAGGGGTTGCCCCTCCTTGAACGGTTCAAGCTTCAGGCTGACCTCAGCTCCCCGGCTCAGCGCCATCCTCGCGGTCTGCGCGATCGTTCTCTCGACGCCGCTCCAGGCCGGTCCGCCCGCGACGGGTGAGTTCGAGGTCCTGTCGGGCTCCGACTCGATGACGGTCGAGGTTCATCTCGAGCGCCTGGGGCCGTTGACCCCGGCGATGCGGGCGATCCTCGCCTTCTATGCCATGCGGGCCAACGGCGGCTGCCCTCCGGGAACCTGGAGCGAGGACGGGAAGACCTACGACATGCAGTGCCCGCTCACCACCGCCCTGGGCCTCGGCCGCCAGTGCTCGGAGGCACAGCTCGCTCTGGTCAAGACCTGGTTCAAGGACGGCATCCCCGCCGTCAACCTGGACCAAGCCGACGCCGCGAACATCGGCAAGAGCGGCGACTTCGCCTCCGCTTGCAACGCGACCCCCTACACGGCGACCCACCAGAGCATCTGGTCGAGCCTCCGCGTCCGCCAGGAGAAGAAGGGCCTGGTGACAATCACCGGGGAGGGTTCCTGGACCAGCGGCCCCGAGGCCGGCGGCGGCTCCTTCACCGACGTCACGACCTACCGCATCCTCCCCGACCGCGTGCGAGTCGTACGGCACCGCGGGACGAGCGCAGGCGATTGATCCGCGATCGAAGTCTTCGGCCTGATGCCTCTCAGCGCGTCCTCCGAAGAGGACATCCGGCCCTGAATACCGCTCAGGAGCCTGCCAAAATGGCAGGACAGGGACTCCAAACGTCTCCCCGAGCCCTCGAAATTCATCCCAAGTCACTCGAAATGCAAAAAAAGTCACTCGAAATGCATTTCCAGCCACTCGAAATGCATTTCGCCCCCAGCGAAATATAAAACACTCGGCCCGAAATTCATTTCGCGCCTCCCGAAATACATTTTGAGCCGCTCGAAATACATTTCGAGGCACCCGAAATACATTTCCAGCCACCTGAAATGCATTTCGCGCCGCTCGAATTGAATTTCGAGCCGTTTTGGGGAGATCCCGGGACACTCCGGCGCTGCCCGGAGGGAGCAGCGCAGCCGTCGGAGTGGCTTCCACGCCATTTCGAGCCAGACCCTACCCGGCCAGCCAGTCCTCGATCAACCCGGGAAGGACCAGGTCTGGCCGGCGCGCATCGACATGAGATCAGGGTACCACTGGCCCCCCGCCGAAGCTCCAACGTTGGCCAGGAAAGCCGAAAGAGAGATAATCACCAAATAGACGGACATTCATGTCCAGGAGGAACCGAGATGAACCGAAAGACCGCAAGCCCCTCGAAGCTCTGTAAGCTGACGCTCGTCCTCGCGTTGTTCCTGTCGTTGGTGCCGGCCCTGCAACCGGTCTGGGCGACAAATCCCTGCGCCGCCTACCCAGGGGTGTGCCGCTACACCTGGGATCCCGTGGAGCGTTGCTGCATCTCCGATCCACGGTTCGACTGCTACGACATCTGCTTCTCCAGCGCCGCGGCACCCGCGGGCTTCTGGCAGGCGGACCTGGCTGCGCCGAACCTGCCTCTGGCTTCGAGCCCGGTCTGTGAAGCGCCAGCCGGTTCGGCTGCGGCCGCGGTCCTGGGCGTCCTCGACTTCGCGAAGCGCTGAAGACGGAGGGGGGAGACCACCCCCCCCTACCTCACCAGCCAGTCCTCGATCAACCGCCGCGCGATCGAGGCCGGGTTGGAGAGTTGGATGGCCCGCTTCGTGGGGTCAGGCGCGGCCCGTGTTTCCGGCGAAACTCTGCTACGCTTGGTCCGGGTGCGATGAAGCAACGTAGCACCTACGGGAGGTTTCCATGTCCATTCGACCGGTGCAGCGGCTCATCCGGGCCAAGCCGGCCGTCGAAGGCGCCGGGGTGCACCTGCGCCGGGCGTTCGGCTTCGGCAACACCTCGGACTTCGACCCCTTCCTCCTCCTCGACGACTTCCGCAACGACGTTCCGGAGGACTACCTGGCCGGCTTCCCGTGGCACCCGCACCGCGGGATCGAGACCATCACCTACGTCCTCGCCGGGACCGTCGAGCACAGCGACAGCATGGGCAACCAGGGCGCCATCGCCGCCGGCGACGTCCAGTGGATGACGGCGGGAAGGGGGATCATCCACCAGGAGATGCCGAAGGGCGACCCGGCGGGCCGGATGCACGGCTTCCAGCTGTGGGCGAACCTCCCTTCGTCGCTCAAGATGACGGCGCCGCGCTACCAGGAGGTCAAGACCGGCGACATCCCCGAGATCACCGACGACGACGGCACCCACGTGCGCGTCGTCTGCGGCAGCTTCTGGGGGCGGACCGGTCCGGTGGACGGCATCGCCGCCGACCCGGTCTACCTCGACGTGTCGGTGGCGCCCGGAAGACGGAAGACCCTGCCGGTCGAGACCACCCGCCACGCCTTCGCCTACGTGTTCGCGGGGTCGGGGAAGTTCTGCAACGCCTCCGGCCCCCTCGCGGTGCCGACCGAGGGCGTGGGCTGGGCGGACACCACTCCCCCCGCGGAGGCGGACAACCGCTCGCTCATCCTCTTCGACCGCGGCGACGAGGTCACCGTGCAGGCCGGGGACGAGGGCCTCCGCTTCCTCCTGGTCTCGGGCAAGCCGCTCGCGGAGCCCGTCGCCTGGTACGGACCGATCGTCATGAACACCCAGGAACAGCTCCGCCAGGCGTTCGAGGAGCTCAAGGAGGGGAAGTTCCTGAGCCCGACTCCCTGAACCTCGCCTGAACATTGCCATTGCCGCTTGACAGCAACTCCTTTCTCTGGTTGTATCATGCCGTTATGACATAGAAAGGAGGGAGATCATGCTGGAGCTGGCAGCACGGGTTGGACGGCAGGCTGGCGCGGGACTCCTGGCGATCTGCACCCTGGCGGTTCTCATGCCGGTGGCATCGGCGGCATCGGCGGCTCCGGCGCTCCAGGGGAGCGGCGTCGCACCGCGCGGCCAGGCGGTCTCCAACCTGGCGCCCGCGGCGGGCGGCGCGGGCGTGCTCTGGACGGCATTCCCTGGCCTGGGCCTCCTCCGCTCGATCGACAGCGGCGCCTCCTGGAAACCGGCTCCCATCGCCTCGCCGCTGTCCTGGTCGGGCGTCGTCACCGATCCGGTCGATCCGCTCACCGTCTACGCCGAGGGCAGCGCCGGCCTCGCCCAGTCGACCGACGGCGGCGCGACCTGGCGGATCGTCAACCCGACGCCAAGCGGTGTCCTGGCGATCGCTCCCGGGGCGCCGCGCACCCTCTACCTGGCGAGCTCGGCCGGCATCCTGGACTTCACCGGGGTGTCGCGCAGCGACGACGGCGGCGCGACCTGGCGGCCGCTCGCCCCCCTCCCACCGGCGATCGAGGGCATCTATGAAGTGGACGTCGACCCGGCCAACCCCGACAACGTCTACGTCATGGGGTTTGCCTTCCATCTGGACGTGAGCCCGGCCGCTCTCCACAGCGCCGACGGCGGCCAGAGCTGGTCCTATGTCGGCGATCTGCCGGGCGGCTTTTTTGGCTACCTCAATACGCTGCGCTGGGATTCGCGAATCCCCGGAACGCTCCTGGGCGTGGTCGGGACGGACCCGGTGCGCAGCCGGGACGCCGGAACGACCTGGGAGATCGTCCGCGCCGGCCTGCCCGCAGGAGCCTCCCCCACCGGGCTGGTCTTCGATCGGTCCTCCGGTACGTTCTATCTCGCCCTCGAGACCACGTCCGGCGTGGGGCAGATCTGGTCGAGCGTCGACGACGGCACGAGTTGGACCCAGCTCTTCGCGCGCCCCGGAGGGCTCCAGCCGCTGGCGCTCGACGGCGCCGTGCCGGGACGGCTCTATGCCGGAGCCGAGGACGTGGGCCTGCTGGCGAGCGCGGACGCCGGCCGGCATTGGCAGGTCGCCGGAGCCGGCATCGTCCTCTCGCCGCCCCCGGCCGGCGCCTGCCTGCCGAGCGACTCCGTCCTCTGCCTGGAGGCGGGACGCTTCGCCCTGCGGGTCCACTGGGCGCTTGGCGATGGCACCGGCGGCGACGCGCACGTCAGCCCGCTGACCGACGGCGGCGGCGGCTTCTGGTTCTTCTCGCCGGAGAGCGTCGAGCTGGTGGTCAAGATGGTCGACGGCCGGCCGGTCAACGGGCGCTTCTGGCTGTTTGGCGGCGCCCTGAGCGACGTCGCCTACACCCTGACCGTCACCGAAGTGGCGACGGCCAAGGTTCGCACCTACATCAACCCCCGGGGTCGCCTGGCGAGCTTCGCCGACACCAACGCCTTCGCGGTGGCCGGCGACGCCAGCCCGGCGGTCGGGGCACCCTTCGTCGCGGCGCCCACCGCCACCCCGGCGGGCGCCTCCTGTGTCCCGGCCGCCGACACCCTCTGCCTCGCGGCGTCGCGTTTCGCGGTGCGGGTCAGCTGGCGGCTCCCGGGGATCGCCAGCACCAGCGCCACGGCGGTGCCGCTGTTCCAGAACACCGGCGCCTTCTGGTTCTTCGCCGCCGGCAACCCCGAGCTGGTGGTCAAGATCCTGGATGGCCGGGCGCTCAACGGGCACTTCTGGGTCTTCTTCGCCGGGCTCTCGGGCGTCGACTCCACGGTGACGGTGACGGATACCGCGACCGGCGCCACCAAGACCTATCACCATCCGGAAGGCGCACCGGCCAGCTCCGCCGACACCGCCTTCTGAAGGGGGGCTCGCCTCACCGCAGCCAGCGGAAGGTTCCCTTGACGTGGCCGCAGCAGCTGGACTGCGGACCGCTGGTGGTGCCTTCGAACTCGCCGTTGACCTCGTGGCCGTTGAACGTGGCGGTCCCGCTGACCGAGCCGGTACAGCCGAAGAAGTTGAGTCGTGCCGTCGCCCGGTCCCGCTCGTCCAGGGCCAGGGTGACGTCGGCCTGGAGACCGGCGCTGGAGGCGAAGACCGTGCAGCCCGTCTGCTTGAGCGACAGGGAGGAGCGCCGGGTACCGAGACACGAGCTGTCGGCCACCTCCTCCCAGCCGCCGGAAAGGTCGGGGCAGGCCACGAACTCCGTGGGCAGGTGATGCCGGTAGCAGGCGAGCCCCGAGAGGGCGAGCAGGCCGGCGGCGAGCCCTGCCCAGAGCGACCGTCGTGGAAGTTGGAACATGACAAGGGCCTCCATTCATGGTGTACGTTTCCCCACGCTTCCACCGAATCGACTCCCCCAAGGATACCCGTGAATCGTCCGGCCCACCAAGCCGCTTGTCAAACCGAGGTGGCTGCGGATAGCGTCCCCCCATGAAAGCCATCGGATTCACCACCTCCCTTCCCGTCGACGACCCGCAGAGCCTGTTCGAATTCCCGGCTGCGACCCCGGTTCCGGGTCCCCACGACCTCCTGGTGCGGGTGCGGGCGGTCTCGGTCAACCCGGTGGACGTCAAGCAGCGGCAGCGCTCGGCCCAGGGCACCGTGCTCCCGGCGCCGCGCATCCTGGGCTTCGACGCCTCCGGTACGGTCGAGGCCATCGGCTCCGAGGTCCGCCTCTTTGCGGTGGGGGACGCGGTCTGGTACGCCGGGAGCATCCAGCGGCCGGGCACCAACGCGGAATTCCACCTCGTCGACGAGCGCATCGTCGGGAAAAAGCCGGCGAGCCTCGACGACGCCCAGGCCGCAGCCCTGCCGCTCACCTCGCTCACCGCCTGGGAGGCGCTGTTCGATCGCATGCACGTCCCGGAGGGCGGCGGCGCAGGGAAGACCCTCCTCGTCGTCGGCGGCGCCGGCGGCGTGGGCTCGATCGCCATCCAGATCGCCAAGCAGCTGACCGGCCTCACCGTGATCGCCACCGCCTCGCGCCCGGAGTCGGCCGGCTGGTGCCGCGAGCTGGGGGCGGACGCGATCGCCGACCACAGAGAGCTCCTCCCATCGGTGCGAGCCCTGGGCCACCTACACGTCGACTACATCTTCTGCACCAACGACTTCGAGGGCCACTGGGAGGCGATGGCCGAGCTGGTCGGCCCGCAGGGGGTGATCTGCTCCATCCTCGGCGCGCCGCGGCTCGACGTGGGGAAGCTCATGGGGAAAAGCGCCACCCTCGCCTGGGAGCTGATGTTCACCCGCTCCAGCTTCGAAACGCCCGACATGATCGAGCAGCACCGCATCCTGGACCGCGTGGCCGACCTGGTCGACGCCGGCCGCCTGCGCACCACCTTGCAGGAGACCCTCTCCGGCTTCACCGCCGAGACCCACCGGCAAGCTCACAAACGGGTCGAGTCGGGGACGATGATCGGCAAGCTCGCGATCGCCTATTGAAACGGCGCGGCCGGCCCGGCCGGCCCTACTCCAGCCGGCGGACGGGCGGGGCGAGGAGCCAGAGGGTCGAGAGGAGGACCCCGGTGGCCGCGACCACCAGGGTGGTGCGCACACCCAGCACCGCGGCGAGCCCGCCGCCCAGGAGCGCGCCGAGCGGCCAGATGCCGCGGCCGAGGAGCTGCATCCCGGCGTTGACCCGGCCCAGCACCTCCTCCGGCGCCACCGTCTGCCGCAGGCTGAGCTCGTTGATGTAATAGACCATGAAGGCCATGTCGCCGAAGAGCTGCGGCACCATGAGGCAGCCGACGGCGAAGGCCATCGGCGCGCCGGTCCAGCCGGCCAAGGGGATGAAGAGGCTGGTCGTCCCGTGGACGAGGGCCGAGCCGACGAAGACCGGCCCCAGGCCGAACCGCCGCACGAGCCGGGGGGCGACGACGGAGCCGACCATGGCGCCGACACCGCCCAGCGCGATGATGACGCCGAGCATCGCCGGCTTGAGATGCAGGACCTGGATGGCGTAGAGCACATAGAGCGGTCCCAGGAAGCCCATGAAGAGAAAGGTGGTCGCCCAGCGCAGGCCGAGCGGCCGGAGCACCGGATGGCGGAAAATGAAACGCAGGCCGGCGAGCGTTTCGGCGACGAGGTGCTCCGGCTCGCGCGCGACCGGCGGCGGCTCCGGCTTCCGGATCAGGCTCACCGAGAGCGCCGAGACGAGGAAAGAGAGCGCGTCGAAGAGGATCGCGATGGGCGCGGTGATCGCCTGCACCAGGACGCCGGTCACCCCCGGCCCGGCGATCTCGGCGATCGAGGCGGAGAGGGCGAGCTTGCTGTTGCCTTCGAGGATCTGCTCGCGCTCGACGAGCGCCGGCAGGTAGGACTGGTAGGCGACGTCGAAAAAGACGGTGAGCACCCCGGCCAGGGCGGCGACGGCGTAGAGCTGCCCCATCCGGAGCACCCCGGCGACGGCGGCCAGGGGGATCGAGGCGAGGATCGCCGCCCGGCCCAGATCGGTCGCGATGAGGAGCGGCCGCCGGCGCAGCCGGTCGACCCACACCCCCGCGATCAATCCGAAGACCAGAACCGAGGCGCCGCCCAGGGCGGTCAAGAAGCCCATCTGCACGGTGCTGGCGTGCAGCACGAGCACCGCGGTCAGCGGCAGCCCCTCCCGGGTGATGCGCGAGCCCAGCTCGGAGATCGTCTGCCCGCTCCACAGCTTGACGAAATCCGGGCTCGCCCACAGACTGCGGGACGAGGCGATGGGGGCGGGCGCGCTGAGGGAGTCGCTCATGGCAGGGAACCGGGGTCGAGAGGAGGGGCATCTTACACCAGGGCGGCTTACCGCCCGCGCCCCAGCGCTCCTACAATGGGTTCACCGCGCCGCGGCACATCGGAGGGTACGCAGCATGCGAGTCGGTATTCTGGGTTCAGGCTTGATGGGCGGAAAGCTCGGCACGATCTTCGCGCGAGCGGGACATGAGGTCGTGTTCAGTTACGCGCGACGGCACGAAAAGCTGACCGGGCTCGCACGAGAGGCGGGTGGAAACGCGCGAGCGGGCACGCCGAGCGAGGCCGCGGAGGGGGCGGACGCTCTCCTGCTGGCGGTGCATTGGTCCCGCATGGACGACGTCCTGGCGCAGGCCGGCAACCTGTCGGGAAAGGTGATCGTGAGCTGCTCGCTCCCGATGAACGCTCACGACACCGATCTCGTCCTCGGCCACACGACCTCCGGCGCGGAGGAGCTCGCCAAGAAGGTTCCAGACGCGCAGGTCGTCTGTGCTTTCAATACCGTGCCGAGCGAAGTGCTCTTCAGCGTTTTTGCGGCCCGGCGCAAGGCCACCCGGCCCAGCCTGGTCTACTGCGGAGACGATTCGGGCAGCAAGGGGATTGCCGCCGAGCTGATCCGCGACGTGGGCTTCGATCCCGTGGATGCCGGTCCTTTACGGATGGCCCGTTCCACCGAGCCGTTCGCGCTGCTCGTCGCCCAGCTCGCGTACGAAGGAACCGAGGGGCCGGAGCTGGCGTATCGGTTCGAGTGGCTTGGCAAGTAGACGTTTCCCTTGAACGCTTTGACTTAACTGCAATCGGAGACCGGATGGACGACGCCCTTCACGCCCCGCTGCCGGACGTTGCCATCCGCCCCGCGGCGCCCGCAGACGTCAAAGCCATTGGCCGGCTCGGCGCACTCCTCGTCCGTACGCACCACGACTTCGACCCGGACCGCTTCATCGCTGCGACACCGCAGACCGAGCACGGATATGGCTCGTTTCTCGGGAGGCAGCTCGCTGAGCCGAACATCGTCATCCTGGTCGCCGAGCGCGACGGCGAGGTGGTCGGCTACACCTACTCGGGAGTCGAGGGAACGGATTACATGTCGCTGCGCGGGCCGGCGGGCGTGCTGTATGACATCGTGGTCGATCCCGCCCATCGCGGGCAGGGCGTCGGCCGAATGTTGCTCGATGCGACACTGGCGGCACTCCAGAGGAAAGGCGCGCCCCAGGTCGTGCTCTCGACGGCCGAGCGGAACGGGGCCGCCCAGCGCCTGTTCGCGCGCGCGGGATTCCGGCGAACGATGATCGAGATGACTCGCGAGCTCGGCGCCGGGCAATAGTCAGGGTGCAAAGAGCGTCGAGGCGAGTCCCTGTTCAAGCCATTGCGCGGCTTCGGGCTGGTCCGCTGAACATCGTGGGCGCCGGTGCCGTCGCCAGCCGGCGAAAGGCGAGGACCGCGAGCAGGCCGCCGACGACGACCTGCGCGACGTGGAGCCAGAACCAGGCGCCGGTGCCGGTCTCCCAGACTTGGCGCCGTGCGCCGTCGTAGGGCCAGACCAGGGTGAAGAAGGTGAGATCGGCCAGGGCATGGACCGCGATCCCCGGCAGGATCGAGCGGGTGAGCCGGGCGATGAGGCCGAAGGCCAGGCCGGCCAGGAAGTAGACCAGGAGCTTGGGCCAGAAGAGGCCCTGGGTGAGATGCACCAGGGCGAAGAGGATCGACGAGAGCAAGATCGCGACCGGGCCGCCGATCTCCCGTTCGAGCCGGCCCTGGAAGTAGCCGCGGAAGGCGGCCTCCTCGGAGAACGGGGCGGCGAGGCAGCCCATCAGCAGGATTGGCAGCAGGGTCGAAAGCGGGATCTTGGAGAGGTTCGGCAGGAGGTTGGCGCGCATCGGGACGAGATCGAAGAGGACGATCCAGAGCCCGGAGGCGGCGGCAATCGAGAAAACGCCCGCGACGAGCGCCCAGGCGAGCTGCGAGCCGGACACCGGCCGCGCCCGCAGGAGCGCGCGCCGTGTCTCGGCGGTGCGCTGCGGCCAGCCCCTACCGTTCAGGTACTGCCACATCAGCCAGAGAAGCGGGGCCATGGCGACGACCGCCCAGGGGAAAGCGGGCGTGGTTTTCATGTTGACGAAGGCGAGCGTTCCCCAAACGCCCTGGCCGACGGCGGTGATGAGCACGGCCACGGCCGCGGAACCGGCGATCGTCCGGACCCGGCGGGCCGGGGACTGTCCACTTTTTTCGATCTGATTTTCGTTCATCTCTCTCGCTCCTTTTCGGCGTTCTTCAGCCTGCGGCCAGTATAGGAAGCCGCGGGGAAACCGAGGTCGGAGGAGAGGTGGAGATCCGGTGGGGAAAAGGTGGGGGACCTACGATTCACAAACCCAGGCGTTCCAGGAGCCGCGCATAGCGGGGATCGGTGCGCAGAGAGTCGAAGACCGGGGAGACCGACAGGGCGAGGAGATAGGGATTTCCTTCCGCGTACGCCCGTTCCAGGAGAGCGAAGCAGCGCTCCCGTTCGCCGAGCAGGGCGTAGAGGTTCAGCAGATCGATCTGGTTTTTCTGCCCCAACTCGGCCTCGTGCTCCAGGAGCTCGGCCCATAGCCGGAGGACCGCTTGCAGGCCGCCGCTTTCGAACGCCGCGCGCGCCCGCTCCAGGATCGGCGGCCCGACGCCCAGGAGATCGAGCCCGCGCCGGAAGGCATCGTACGCCTCCGGTTCTTTCCCCTGCAAGGCGTAGATCCACACCAGGCCCAGCTGCACGTCGGGGAGGTGGGGATCGATGTCGAACAGTTGGCGGGATTCGGCGAGCGCCTCCGCGTAGCGCCGGGCGAGGAACGCGACTTCGATCAGGTCGCGACGGACCGGCAGGGAGAGCGGATCGGCCGCCAGCGCCATCCGGGCCTCGGCCAGGGCTTCGTCGTGCCGGCCCAGCGTCGAGAGGAGCCGCGCATACCAGCGGTGCGCCAAGGCATCGCCGGGTGCCAGGTCGACCGCCCGGCGAAGCTCCGCCTCCGCCGCCGCGAAATCGTGATCGTGAAGGAAGCGGACTGCCCCCAGCGCCACGTGGGCCTCGGCCCGCTCCGGGTCGAGCTCCACCGCCCGCGACGCCGCGTCGCGGGCGCGGGGCAGGATCTCGCTGCCCCGGCCGAGCCCGAGGAGGACCATGAGGAGGTAGGTGCGGGCGAGGCCGGACCACGCCGCGGCGTGGTCCGGCGCGGACTGCACGGCGCGCTCGAAGTAGAGCCGGGCCTGCTGGAGCGCGGCGGGACCGGGCTGGCCGGAGAGGGCGGCACGGCCTTTCTGATGGAGATCCTCGGCCGTGCCGTCAGGCCCGGGGGCGGCCGCCGCCGGCAGTACCAGCGGCACCAGCGGCAAGGGGGGCACGAGGAGCCGGTAGCCCCGC
>DASQPA010000395.1:0-19807 GCA_035644215.1 Thermoanaerobaculia bacterium | reverse complement strand
CGCGAGGTCCATCTCCCGCCGGCCGATGGGCGACTCCGGCTCCCGCGGCGGTCCGCCGAAGAGGTCGGCGAAGCGGCCGTTGGTCATCGCCAGGCCGTCCATGTAGCCGAAGTAGTCCATGTTGAGCCGGAAGGAGCCGTCCTCTTTGACGTCGACCAGCTCACGCTTGATGACGTCGGCGTAGCGCCCGGCGCCGTAAGGGGCGAGGCCCATCAGCTTGTACTCGCCCGAGTTGACCTTGAAGCCGGTGAAGTAGGTGAAGGCCGAGTAGAGGAGCCCCAGGGAGTGCGGGAACTTGATCTCCTCGACCAGCCGCAGGCGCTCCTTCTCGCCCACCCCGATGGTCGTCGTCGCCCACTCTCCGACGCCGTCGAGCGTCAGGACCGCCGCCTCGTCGAAGGGGGAGGGGTAGTAGGCGGAGGCGGCGTGCGACTCGTGGTGCTCGGTGAAGTAGATCTCCGGCCGGTCGCCGTTCCTGCCTCCAACGCCGCCGATTCCACAGCGCTCCAGGGCCTCCTCGATCTGCGGCGGAATCCACAGCTTGTCCTTGAGCCAGAGCGGCACCGCCTGGACATAGGAGCGCAGCCCCCGGGGAACGACCGCGAGGTAGGTCTCCAGGATGCGATGGAACTTGAGCAGCGGCTTGTCGTAGAACACCACGCCGTCGAGCTTCGCTCCGCTCCCACCGTTCCCGGTTCCCGTCACGCCGCCCTCGGCCAGGCAGTAGCGCACCGCGTTCACCGGGAAGTCGGCATCGTGCTTGATGCGGGTGAAGCGCTCCTCCTGGGCCGCGGCGACGATGCGACCGTCGTCGATCAGGCAGGCCGCCGCGTCGTGGTAGAAGCAGCTGATTCCCAGAAGCTTCATCTAGAACTGCTTCCGGTAGGCTTCGGGAGCACGGCCGCGATCGTCCGCCGCCGTCCAGTAAGTGGCCTGGGCGCGATCGAAGCCGGTGGTGATGGCGAGCTTGTGCGCCGCCTTGAGCACCAGCCCGGCGGGCAGGAAGAAGAGATAGTAGAGGACGGTCATCAGGACCCAGGTGACGGCGGTGCCCACGCCGTGGGCGAAGAGATCGAAGAGCCGCATCAGCCGGGGATAGAGGGTGAGCGGGGCGGCGAGGGCGATCACGAGGAAAAGCAGAGCGATGCCGCCGATCACCAGGCCCGCCGTGGGCCGGAAGTGATGGACGACGACGGCGGCGACGAGGCCGATCGCCCCGCCCAGGAGCCCCCGCTTGCGCGCCGCGGCGGCCTCCTGGGCGCGCGCCCCGGGATCGTCCTCCCGGCGCCAGTCCCAGATGACGGCAGACGGCTCTCGTACCTCGTTCGGCATGCTCTTTTCTCGATTCCTGTCAGGGCGAAGGGCCTACAGACGGCCGGCGGCGCAGTAGTCTAGCTGAATTGCGCCGGCCTCTCTACTCGCGGGCGAGGGCAATTGCACACTTTCGGTTGCACCCTCCGGGAACCTGTCCTACAATAGTTACCAGCAAATATGTTGGACTGACAAGTCCGCCCGTTCGTCGCGCCGTTTTTCAGGAGGTTCTCCGCCGATGAAACGCACGCTCGCCCTGGGTCTTCTCCTGTCCGGTCTCCTCTCCCTGGGGGCCCTTACCCCCCTCTCGGCCGGCGAGGTCTTCGTCCCCTACGCCAGCAATCGCACGATCGGCGGGACGACCTACCGGACCAAGGTCTGGGTGACCAACACCGGTGCGACGGTGCGCCGTTTCACCGCCCTCTTCATCGAGGGAGGGACGGACGGCGGCAAGCTGCCCGATCCCGATCCGACCAGCGGGATCAGCGTCGGCCCGGGCGCGACGGTCGTGCTCACCAACCTCGCCCCGGCCGGCAAGCTCGGCATGCTCGAGATCTCCGGCGCGCCGCAGCTCGTGGTCACGGCGCGGATCGAGGCGGTGAACCCCGCCAACGGCACCCTTCTCTCCACCGCCAACGTGCCGATGGTCGGCCAGGACAACGCGGCGGCGGCGAACACCTTCATCGACCTCCAGGGGATCGAGCGCACCAGCCACGGCGCGATCTCCGACTTCCTGATCCTCAACCTGTCGCGGCAGTCGACCCAGTGCACCCTCGGCGCCTTCCGCGCCAACAACACCCAGATCGCCCAGACCGCGATCCTCACCCTTCTGCCGCTCTCTCAGCGCGCCTTCGCCGATGCCCTGGCGGCGCTCGGCGAGACGCAGATCGCCGACACCCATTTCCAGGTGACCTGCGACCAGCCGTTCTACGCCTACGCGGTGGCCTATCGGGCCGGCGGCCCGGAGACCAGCTACATCTCGCCCTCCATGGCCCTGATCGGCGACCTGGTGCCGGGGACCGGCGGCAGTGGCGGCGGGAACGGTGGGGGTGGCGGCGGTGGCGGCGCCGGCAGCGTCGTCTACAACGTCACCGGCACCTTCCTCAACGCCCGCGAGAACAACTCGTACGCCGCCTACGACCTGCCCACCGCGTTCGGCGTCCCCTACCAGCGGGCGGTGATCGAGTACGACATGCACATCGGCACCTTCCCCACGCTCCTCTTCACCGGGGTGACCTCGCTGCGCCGGCCGCACGCCGACCGCAACCTGCGGGTGCTCTACTACGGCGTCCAGATCGTCAACCGGAACTCGAAGACGACCCTGGACTTGGGCGTCACGGACGTGTTGGTCAAGACCGACGGGCCGTGGAAGCAGAACCAGGCCTATCACGTCCGGATCACCTACGACATCCCGACGCAGACGGTCTCGCTCGACGCCATCCAGGGCGGCAAGGTGATCTATACGATCTCCGGCCCGGCCCAGCACCTGGACCTCTCCGCCCAGGATGCCGCGCACCCGCTGCGGGTCGACTTCGGCCAGAGCGGCATCGCCGACGGCGCCTACGCGCCGCCGATCGGCTGGAGCTTCTCGAACCTGCACGTGGTGCTGACGCCGCAGTAGGCGGTCAGCTGACGAAGACCAGGTTGGCGGCGAGGGAGTAGAGAAGCGCCAGCTGAAGCAGGGCGAGGAGGAGCGCCGGGGCCGGCCCCGACCGGCGCTCTCCGCTGGCGAACAGGGCGGCGAAGGGCATGAAGAAGAGCCAGATCCGCCCCACCTCGCCGCGTACGCTCCCCGAGAGGTCGAGGAGCAGGAGGAGCCCCCAGAACCCCCAGAGCCCCAGTCGGAACGCGCGCGCCGGCCGGGGCGGATCCACCGGCTCCGGCCAAAGGGCGGCGAGCGCCAGCGCCACCATGGCGGGGCCGGCGAGCAGGACGAAGTCGTAGAGATTCCACCCCACCCAGGTCGCATAGCTCCGGGTCACCACCGCCATCGCCCGATGGGCGGTGATGGCGATCCGGAAGTCCCGCCAGGGGGCGTAGCCGGTCGCCAGGGCGAGGGCGAGCCAGGGGAGCAGGAAGCCGACTCCGAGGAGCGCCGGGCGGAGCAGAGAGGCGGGCCGCCAGAGGGGTGCCTCTTCGCGGCTCTCCTCCATTCCCGCCCCCAGGGCCACGAGGGCGAGCCAGGGGAGGGTGGCGAGGCAGCCGTAGCTCAGGAAGCAGGCGGCCGCGGCAAGCAGTCCGGCCGCGACCGCTTTCACCGCCGTCGCCCGGCCGCCGGCCGCGGCGAGCGCCGCCGCTCCCACCAGGAGGAGCGGCAGGGCCTGGTCGAGCGACGGAGTGAAGAGCGAACGCGCCGGGGTGAGCAGCCAGAGGAGGACGGCCAAGGCCGCGGCCGCGGGCGGCAGCCCCCAGCTCCGGGCCAGGCGATGGAGCGGCCAGGCGGTGAGGGCGGAGAGGGCCGGCAGGAGAAGCCCCAGGACCACCAGGGACCACGGGCCGGGCGGCACCGCCGGAGCGGGTCGGCCACGATCGCGGGCGCGGGAGACCTCGTGGGCCATGGCGTCCCGGGCCGCGGCCGCGATGCCTCCCTCGCCCGGTTCCGGCAAGGGCAGGCGGCGGGTGAGAGCATCCAGGCCGCGCACCAGGAGGAGGGGACCGGGCGGATGGGTCCGCGAGTGGAGGTCGAGGAGGGCGCTCGCCGCCGGGTAGTCGGCGAGGAGCTCCCGGGTGGGCGGCGCCACTCCGGCATCGAAGACATAGCTGAAGCTGTGGCGGGAGACGAGCGACTGGAGCACCCGGCCGAACCCGCCCGGCTGGGCCTGAACGACCGCCAGGGTGAGCCCCAGGCCGAGGAGGACGAGGAGGGCAAGGCCCGGTCGGGAGCCGGCGAAGCGGCCACCCCTCGCCAAGGCCGCGGCGATCAGGAGCAGGCCGAGCAGGAGGATCGGCACCCCGGCCGCGGCGAGGCCGGCGGACCGGTACTCCCACCGCCACTCCGGCGGCCCATTGGCCCCCGGCAGCTGCAGCCAGAGCCCGGCGAGGAGCCCCAGGGTGAGGAGGGTGAGGAGGGAGGGCAGGAGGTGGCGCATGGGTCGGCTAACTTTACCGTACACCTCCGATCGATCTCGCACACCGAGGGCAGGGCAGGCACAGGGGCACGGCCCCTACGCTGCCCTACCTCGGACCGTTCGCTTCCGGAGATGAAGGTAGCGCAGGGCAGGTAGGGGCCGTGCCCCTGTGCCTGCCCTGCGCGGGTACTACGTCAGCGCCTATGGGCAGCCGCCCCAAGGCGGCGCACAGCATATCTGTAGAATCCCACCCCATGCCCACCGCCCCCCTCCCGCCCCCTCTCCCCACGCCGTCGCGCGCCCTCACCCTCCCCGGCATCACCCTCGGGCACGGCACGGACCTCGCCGGCAAGACCGGGGTGACCGTGATCCTCTGCCCGGAGGGAGTGCTGGCGGCGGCCGAGGTGCGCGGCTCGGCGACCGGCACCCGCCAGTTCGACTCTCTGGTCTCCCCCCTCCACCTGTCGAGCCGGGTCCACGCCGTGGTCCTCGCCGGCGGCAGCGCCTTCGGCCTCGCCGCCGCCGATCCGGTGGTGGCGCACCTGGCGCGGGGGGGCTACGGCTTCCAGACCGGCATCCGGCCGGTCCCCGTGGTCCCCACCGCCATCCTCTTCGACCTCGCCTTCGGCGGCTCCGCCCTGCCGCCCGGCCCGGCGGTGGTCGAGGCCGCTCTGGCGTCCGCCGCCGCTGGAGAGGTGGCCGTGGGGAGCGTCGGCGCGGGCACCGGCGCCACGGTGGGCAAGGCCCTGGGGCCGGAGCGCGGCATGAAGGGGGGCTTCGGCTTCGCCAGCCTTGCCGTTCCAGGCGGACCGACGGTCGCCGCGGCGGTGGCGGTCAACGCCTTCGGCGACGTGCGCGACGTGCGCGAGGGGGCCTCCGGCCGGATCGTCGCCGGCTGCCGCTCGGCCCCCGACCGCCTCGACCTGGTGGGCGCCGACCGGGTGCTCGCCGCCCTGCCGCCCGAGAGCCCCCACCCCTGGGAGGGGAACACCACCCTGGCGGTGGTGATGACCGACGCCGCCCTCGGCAAGGCCGCTCTCCTCAAGGTCTGCCAGATGGCCTTCGGCGGCCTCCACCGCGCGCTCTCCCCCGCCCTCACCCTCTACGACGGCGACCTGATCGTCGCCCTCGCCCTGGGCGAGCGCCCCGCCCACGTCAACCAGATCGGGGTCCTCGCCGAACAGGCCGTCGCCCATGCCATCCTCACCGCGGTCGAGGCGGCGGACGGCTTCGGGCTGCTGCCGGCGGTGCGGGACCTGCCGCGGGTCGAGCTCTCCCAGCCAGAAAGGTAAGGGGAACCGGCTTTCCGGTCCCCCTCGGGTCTGGCGCGCGGCCTAGACTGCAAGCCGCGGTATCAGGAGGGTGGTACCGCGGGGCGGACGACGTCCGCCATGGGTTGGGGATCGCGTCGGCGGCGAATGCTCGTCGGCGGATTCCCGGTGGGGAGCTTGCAGGCATACATCTATCGCAATTTGGTAAGATTTGCAAGGGGGTCCTGCGAATTTTCTTCGTCACGGACGGGTGCTGATAGATTGCTCCCCCATGGGGAAGGGCTTCCGCGGGTTTCTGGAGCGGCTCCGGGCGAAGTACCGCTCCCTCGACTTCACCCTCGCCCGCCGTTTCGGCCTCGCCACCCGGGAGGACCGCCTCTTCTTCCTCCTCATTCCGCTGACCGGGGTCCTCGCCGGTGTCCTGGGCCTCCTCGTCGGCGCCGGTACCAAAGGTCTCCAGGATCTCCTCTGGGGCCACGCCCAGAGCCTGCTCGCCGCCGCCACCCGCGCCACCTGGTGGCGGAAGCTCGTCGCACTGGGGGTGGGCGGCGTCCTCGTCGGGCTGATCGTCTGGCTCGGCCGGTCGTCGGTCCGCGGGCACGGCACGTCGAGCCTCATCGAGTCGGTGGCGCTCAAGAATGGCCGGGTCGAGCCGCGGCCGGTCCTCTTGACCGCCCTCGCCGGGGTGGCGACGGTGGGGAGCGGCGGCTCGCTCGGCCGCGAGGGGCCGATGATCGGCCTGGGGGCGATGGTCTCCTCCTGGCTGGGGTCGCGCTTCGGCCTCGCCCCGCAGCGGGTGAAGATCCTCCTCGGCTGCGGCGCCGCCGCCGGCATGGCGGCCATCTACAACACCCCGATCGGCGGCGCCCTCTTCGCCATGGAGGTCATCCTCGGCAACTTCGCCCTGGAGATCTTCGGCCCGATCGTCGTCTCCTCGGTGATCTCGACGGTGATCGCGCGGAGCTTCCGCGGCCCGGCGCCCATCTACGCCACCCCCGACTACGCGCTGGTCTCCGGCTGGGAGCTCCTCGCCTACACCGGCCTCGGCCTGGTCGGCGCCCTCGCCTCGGTGCTCTTCATCTTCGCCACTCACGGCGCCGACCGCAGCTTTGCCCGCCTGCGCCTCCCCGCCGCGGTCCAGCCGCTCCTCGGCCTGCTTTTGGTCGGCGCCCTGGGGATCTACGTCCCCTACGTCTACGGCAACGGCTTCGAGACCATCACCCTGGCCCTCCACGACCACCTGCCGCTCGTCCTTCTCTTGACGCTCCCGCTCTACAAGCTCCTCGCCACCGCGCTCACCGCCGGCAGCGGCGGCGCCGGCGCCGGCGGGATGTTCACCCCGTCGCTCTTCGTCGGCTCGCTGGTGGGCGGCGCCTATGGGCACTGGATCCACGCCCTCTGGCCGGCCTCGACCGCCACCTCGGGGGCCTACGCCGCGGTGGGCATGGCCGCCATCGCCGCCGGCACCAGCCACGCGCCGATCAGCGCCATCCTCATCCTCTTCGAGTTCACCGGCAACTATGACCTGATCCTCCCCCTGATGCTCGCCTCGATCGTCTCCAGCCTGGCGGCGAGCGCCCTCTACCCCTATTCGATCTACACCGCGTCCCTCCACCGCCGCGGAGTCGAGGTCGCCTGGCGGATGGAGGAGGCGGTGCTCGCGGCGCTCAAGGCCTCCGACCTGGCCCGTCCCGACCCCGACGTCCTCCATCCCGGCGACGACTACCGCCGGGTGGTCGACCGTTTCTTGAACGCGCGGCGGCAGCGGCTCTTCGTGGTCTCCTCGGACCACCACCTCCTGGGGGCGATCTCGCTCCACGACATCAAGTACGCCCTGGAGAACCCGGAGAACCTGACCGCGGTCGTGGCGCACGACCTGATGCTCCCGGTGACCCAGGTGATCCGCCCGGACGAGCGTCTCCACCGTGCCACCGAGGCCTTCGCGGTGAGCGATTTCGAGCGTCTGCCGGTGGTCGACAAGGAGGGCAAATTCCTCGGCGTGCTCGCCAAGCGCGACCTGCTCGCGGTCTACGCCCAGGAGGTGCTGGGGAGGCCCGCCCTCCTCGCCACCTTCGTCTCCAGCAAGGACTCGCAGCCCAGCCGCGACTACGTGGAGCTGCCGCCCGACTTCTCGCTCCGCATGGTGCCGTTGCCGCCCGAGTTGGTGGGCAAGACCCTTGCCGAGGCCCGCCTGCCGCAGACGGTGGGAGCGCGGGTGATCGAGATCAAGCGCCAGAACGACGCCCGGGTGATCCCGACCGGCGACACCCAGTTCCTCCCCGGCGACACCCTGATCGTCGTCGGTCCCACGGCGATGGGATCGCTCTCGCCCCCGGCCCCTACGGAGGAGGCCCCACCGAACCTGGGCAAGGAAGCCACGCCGGTCGAGGCCCCCAGGAGCGTCCCATGACAGAAGATCCGGAGGATCCCCTGACCCGCCTGGGTGCCTCCGCAGGCCTCTGCGCCACCTGCGTCCACCGCGAGATCAAGGCTTCGGCGAGGAGCGTCTTCCTGCGCTGCCGGCTGGCAGACGTCGATCCCCGGTTCCTGCGCTATCCGCCGCTGCCGGTGTGGGCGTGCCCGGGGTGGGAGAGGGAGGGGTAGACCGGCTTGGGGGCAGCTGGCGGATCGTGAGCGTCGCTCTGCACCGTGGATGAATCCAGCTTCGCGTTTCAGAAACTCCGCTGACAGATCGTGAGTCTCCCTGTCGTCCCGGGAGCTGAGCCATATCTGCTTACGCTGGCCCAAAGTCCCGGGAGCTGGGCCGTATCTGCTTACGCTGGCCCAAAGTCTCGGGAGCTGCGCCGTATCTGCTTACGCTGACTCAAAGTCCCGGGAGCTGAGCTGTATCTGCTTACTCTGGCCCAGAGTCTCGGGATCTGGGCCGTATCTGCTTACGCTGGCCCAAAGTCGCGGAGCTGCGCCATATCTGCTTACGCTGACCTGTCGTGCGGCGCGCTCCTCTCGCCCTCCGCCGGTCGATCTCGATTTAGAGAGAAAGGAGTGGTTCCCGATGTACTCGGGGACCGCTTTGTTCGCTGCCCCTCTCCAGGATCTGTCGATACGAGGTCCACATGTTCCCACTTCCAACGACAAGTGGGAGAAAGAACCCAATTGGGCGCACTGTATCCCGTGGAACGGCCCTCTACTCCATGCCGGGGCAAGAGAGACGCCGCTTTCGAAAGGGGTTGGTATGGCCCGTTTGCCCTGCTCTCGCAGTGCCTGCCTTGTTTTGGTCCTTCTTCTCTTTGCCTCGTCCTCCCTCCTGGCCGCCGACCGCCACGGCCAGAAGGCCCCCAAGCCTCCGGCTGCGAGCCTTGCGAGCCGGACATGGGCAAAGGTGGAAAGCCTCCTCGCGCGGCTGGGGTCGACCATGGACCCCGATGGCAAGTCTCAGCCGCCCGTCCTGCCCACTTCTGACCTTGGCTCGACGATGGACCCGAACGGCGGCAAGTAGATTCCACAGGTGCCGGTGTTTTTCCGACGTGCCGTCGCTCGCCGGCACCTCTTTTTTCACCGTCCCGCGATTCTGCTTGTGCTCGGGCGACCCGCGTAAGAGAATCGAGCGTCTCTAAACTGTTGTGGAGGGAAGATGGCCGACGTCCACATCACCCGAGAACTGCTGCGAGCCGCCGATCGCGGCGAGCTGCCACCCCGGCTTCTCTTGGAGATCGGGGCAGGCCACTTCGCCCTTCCTCCGGAGCAGCGGGCGGATCGCATCAAGCGAGCCCATGAACGTTTCAGAAGCGGGGCGCTTTCGGAGCTCTTGATCGAGGAGAGCCGGAAGAGAATCCCCTCGAATCCTCACGAAGCCTTCCACTTGGCCGAGCTTGCGCGCATCGTCATTCACCGCTCGCCCAATGTCCCCGGGGCCTTCAACCTCATGGCCCTCTCTACCGCCTACATGGCGAACGCCTGCCGGGTGTCGGGCGACCTGCGCCGGGCGGCGGAGCACTTCGGCCATGCACGCTACATCATCACTCATGAAGAAGTGACCGACCCGGAAGTCCTCGCCCGGGTCGATGAGTTGGAAGGGTCTCTTCTCAAGGATCAGCGCCTCTTTGACGAAGCGGAGGAGCATCTTGCCCGGGCGGCTCTCTTCTACCGGCTGGCCGGGCTCAAAATCGAAGGTGTCCGGGTAACGATCATTCTCGCCGACGTTTCCTTCCACCGCGGCAACGTTTCCCGAGCGATTGAAATCCTGCAGCCCGCCCTAGGCCAGCTCCACCGGGTCGACGATCCCCGGCTCTTCATGTGCGCTCGTTACAATCTGGCCCGCTATTTTGTCGAGGTAGGGCAGTTCTGGGAAGCCTCCGACATCATCGCGACCGAAGCAGACCTCTTCCGCCAGTTCCCGGAGCCCTGGACACAGCTCCGTGTCACGTGGCTACGCGGCAAGATTTTCGCCGGCCGAAACGATCTCGAAGCAGCCGAGAAGGCATTCAGCGAAGTCGTCAAGGGGTTTATTGCCGAGGGAGTCGGCTACGATGCTGCCATGGTCACGGTCGAGGATCTCGCACCTCTCTACCTAAAGACCGGCCGCACGGCGGACGTGAAGAGATTGGCCGAGGAAATGATTCCGATCTTCCAGGCGGCCGACGTTCACCGTGAGGCCTTGGCAGCTCTTCTTCTCTTCCAGGAAGCGGCACGGCACGAGACGCTGACCGTGAAACTCGCCCGCGATGTGGCCCGCTACCTCAAAGCCGCTCGCGTCAATCCCTCGCTCCGCTTCTCCGCGGAGAAGCCGTCGTAGATGGGGTAAAGTCAATCAATGTTTTATAAGTTATCAAGCACTGGCGAGCAGTCCCTGGCTAACATCCCGGAAACTGGAATGGACTTCCAACTGGTCCAGGGAGAGCTCAAGATTCATGGCAGTGGCCAATTTATGGTTGTGGGCTCAAGTATAGTCCTTCCAGCAAACTCGGCGAGCGAACTCCAGGAAAATATCCAAGCACTAGCGGATACTGGGACCACACGCCTCGATGAGCTTGAAGCCACACACGTGGACTTCCAACGGGATCCCACACTAGTGGCTAGCCATCTCGACCCACAGCCGAGCATCAATAGCTCCGCACTCGCGTTGATGAAGCCTTCGCTTGTGGTTGCAGGCCGGCGGTCGGCACAGGCCAAACCTATGGCTTACTTCCGATTCTCAGCCAACCCAAAAGATCCCAGGGTCCTTCCGAATGGAGACTTAGTCAATGGCACATATGCCACCACTTACAACGACCTGCGTATGGTTCCTAGCGGGTTTGCGGCAGTCGGTCGCTACGCTCTCCCTAGCCCTCTATCGGCGAAGTTTATGTACATTATTGTCACCGATTCTGTTCCACAGTTGATAGGTACCGCCGTCCCGAACTTTGGCCAGGCAGGTGGCGGCGTGGAAGTTCTATTCCTAAACGGGGCTACGGCACATAATGGCATACCGCACGAAATTTCCACGGAGTAATTGTGCTGCGCCAATGCGTGCCGAGCCCAAGGCTTGTACTCGGCCGCCTGGCTGCGCCGTCCGCCGATGAAGCGCAACGACACTCGTAATTGGAGAACGCCATGCCGCAGAAGGAATCTTTGGAATACTTGGAAGAGCAACTTGCGGCCCAGATCGCCAGTTTCGATTCCAGTCGACAGTACTTCCGCACGCAGCAATTCAGATTCACAATGGCGACAGCTGTTCTATCTTCTGCAACGACAATTCTGATAGCAGCTGAAAAAATCATCGATTTCAAGTTACTGTCCCTTGTCGCACTCGTGTGCAGTGCTGCCATCACTGTCGTCGCCGCCTATGATCAGTTTCTTCGTTCGCGCGACCTTTGGGTCCAGAAGACCGACGCATGGATGGAGCTTAAAAACCTTGAGGCAAATATGAATTATTCAAAAATACGGACAGCAGAGCTCACGCAGGAGGAGATAGACAAGTTCTACGACCGGTTTGATCGCATACTAATGGGTGAGCACGAAGCCTGGAAAAAGGTGCGCGCTGCACAAGGCCCGAAACCGCCGTCAAGATCGAAGGGTAAGCGTGCCTAACCCGCAGCTAGAAGAGATGCGGTGGCCGAGTTCGTCAAGCAGCACGAAAGGAAGGCTTGGTTGAGGCCATCAACCAGGTACTTCGAAGATGAGCCGCCGACCGCGGAGGAGACGGCGCTCCTGCAAGGCATCCGCAAGACCCAGAGGAAGCTGCTAGAGCCCGAGAGTTGTAAATTCACCAGATGACTTCAACGGCCCCAGAATCGCGAATGTTCTTATCGCTGCTGACGAGCGGAAGCCCGAGGTGAAGAGCGGTCGCTGCAATGATCCTGTCCGGCATGTCAGGGACCTGATCCCGTGGAACCCTCTGAAGGCTCCAGGCCACCCCCAGGTCCAGCGGCGTGAGATCGAGCCCGGACCGGGGCCGCCCGAGGTGCTCGTGAATCCGATCCCAGGCTTCAGCGGGAAGGCGCCCCTTTTCGACGAGGTAGAGGACCTCCACCAGGCAGATCGTGGGGACGAGGAGCCGATGCCCATCCTCAATCGTCGCCCGCATGGCGGCGAGAGCGGGACGAGAAAGCTGGGGAGAGGCGAAGAGAAACCAGAGAAGCGCGTGGGTGTCCGTGACAAGACCCGGCATCAGGGAAGCTCGCGGGGAAAGGCGCCCCACATCTCGCGCCGTGCCTCGGCCAGATCTTTCGCATTGAAGTCGACTCCAAGATCCGCGAGGAGACCGGCCGGGCTCTCGATCCGCTCCTTCTGGGGAGTGCGGGTCCGTACGAACTCGACGAAGTCGAGGACTTCCTGCTGCTTGTCGGCAGGCAAGTCCTTGGCCTTTTCAGCGATGATTTCCCAGGTCGTCATGGGTCAGCCTCCGAGACCTATTGTAGACAAAAACAGGAGAGGGGAGGGGGAACGGTCCTATAGGCGCTAACTTTGCGACGGCGAGGGGTGTTCGTAGAGACGCCCAGCCGCTACCACGAACCCTGCCTCAACCACCGTCGCCAGGGCGTCTCCGCAGGTCGGAAACGCCTACGATCCTGCGGCGCTGGAGACGCCCTGGCGTTCGGGGTCAGGGAAAGGCCTGTGGTAACGGCTGGGCGTCTCTACCGCCCTACCCGGGGCAAGACGCCCCTCCCGGCGGCAAAGCTAGCGCCGATGGGTAACGGTCCTGCGAAGGTGTTGGAGGCGAGATTCGGCGGGAGAGGGAAGAAGAATCCGGGAGCGTGACGCGCCACGCCCCCGGTTACTCGGCGGGCATACTTACTTCGTGACGGGATGATCCGCCGGGGCCTTCAACTCGACCGGCGGCGGCGGGGTCGTGGTGGGGGGCGGCGGGGTCTCCGGGTTGTCCTTCTTCCCCTTCCGGCCACGGAACGGCTGGATGCCGAATTCGGACAGCTTCTCGGCGCGGATGCCGTAGTGCTGCTTGATCGCCTGGCGCAGCAGCGTCGCCAGACGCTCCCCCTCGGTGATCACCCCCCGGACCTGCTTCGACAGGTCCTGCTTGGCGGCCACGTGGACCGCCTGCGCCTTGGTGGCGACCAGGCCCTCGGCCAGGAGCGTCTCCAGCTGCGCGCTCGACGTCGCCAGGTGCGGCAGGTCGGCGGCGTTGGCCGCGATGGGGGCCAGCAACCGCTGCCAATCGCCCAGCTTGCCCGAATACGTGTTCTCCTTCGACATGATGACTTCTCCTTTCGTGAGCCCCATGGGCTCGATAAGAACGACGCCAAGAGCGGCGCCGGACTTGCCAAGATCGAGAACAGGCTGTACACTGCCGTGCATGAAGCCCCTCAGCTGTTCGCTGAGGCATATTCTTGTATCAATACGCACAGCATGTCAACCCCCCTCATGGGGATTGGAGTCAATCGGATGTCCGAGCTCAAAGCTTTTGCCGGTCTGCACCAGGCCATCGCCCGGCTCTGTTTACGCGACGGCCGCCAGCGCCGGGAGATCGCCGAAGCGGCTGAGATCAACCCTTCGGTGTTCTCCGGCTACTGCTCCGGACGGCGGGTGCCCTCGCTCGAGCACCTCGACCGGATCCTGACCGTCCTCGACATGGGGGTCGAGGACCTGACCTATGAGTTGCGGTCGGTCGCCTACCGGTCGCCGGGCGGCGCTCCGCTGGTGCTCTGGCCGCAGTTCTTCGAGAAGAGGGAAGGCGAGGGGGCGGCCCTGATGCTGACCACCCTCCTGGAGGAGGTGCGCTCGTTGCTGCGGGCGCAGCAGGCGCGAGACCTGAGGAGCACCGCACCAACGCCGGTTCTGCCGGTAGAAGACGACACGCCGGCGGACCCGTCGGCGGCAACCGCGCCCCAGCGCAAGGGACGGCAGAGCGCGTCGCCGCGCCGGGGCCAAACGAAGCATTGAGGATCCGATCGCAACGGAGGGGGGGAACATGGAACCGACGACGGAAGGAGACATCACCTATTCGAAGGAGGAGCTGGGCGCCCGGCTGCGCCAGTCCCGGCTCTGGTGCGGGGCGAGCCAGAAGAGCCTCTGCGCGGCCACCGGGATCAGCCGGAGCAGCCTGGGGCGCTATGAGAACGGGCGCGCCGAGCCGCGGGTCGAGGATCTCGTCCGCCTCGCCCTGGCCCTCCAGGCGAGCCTCGACTACCTGCTCTTCGGGGAGTGCCCGCCGAGCGAGGAGGAGATCGCGGCGATGCGCCTGACCTGGACCCTCCGCCGGATTTCCGGCAGCGAGGCGGCGAACGTCGTCCACCTGATCGACGGCATCCTGTCCCAGATGCAGCTCCCCAGCTCCTCCCTCGTCAACTGACCCGGAGCCCCGGGGAGACCAGGCGTAGAGGAGCGAGGATTTTTCAGCATGCCGACGCAACTGTCGCTCTTCGACCTCGGGCCGGCCCCGCCGGGGGCCTCGCCGGGGGCGCCGACTCCCCCGCCGCCGTCGCGGTCCCGGGTGTGGGTGGTGCACGGCGCCCGGGCGGCGGAGGCGCTGCTCTTGGAGCAGCTCGACGACGCCGTCGCCCAGGCCGCCCGCGAGCCCCGGCTCCTCGCCCGGCCGGTGCGCGTCGTCGTGCCGTCGCGCAGCCTCACCGCCCATCTCGCGGCGCTCCTCGTGGCGCGCCGCGGCCGGTCGCTCGCCGGGATCGTCGTCCAGACCCTCTATGGCGTCGCCTTCGAGATCCTCGAACGGGCGGGCGAGACGGTCCCCCGCGGCACCCTCCTCTATGAGGTGTTGGCCCAGCGCGCCGCCCGCGACCAGCCGGCCCTGGCCCGCGGCCTCGACGGGCTGGTCGACGGCTACGCCGGCGTCTTCGGCACCGTGCGCGATCTCCTGGATGCCGGCTTCGAGCCGGCCCACGCCGCGGCCGCGGAGGAGGCCCTCGCCGCCCACCTCGCGCAACCCTCTCACTTCCCGCTGGGCGCCTCGCGGGCGGCGGTCGAGCGGGCGCGCGCCCTGGTCAAGGTCGCCGCCCGGGTCGAGGCCGAGGGGCAACGGCTGGGCATCGGCCGCGCCTCCCACCTCCTGCGCCGCGCCGCCGAGCGGGTCGCCCAGGACCCCGAGGGGTTCCTCCCCGCCCGCGCTCTCTACGTCCACGGCTTCGCCGACGCCACCGGCCTCGCCGCCGACCTGCTGACCGCGCTGCTCCGCCGGCCCACCGCCCGGCTGCTCCTCGACCGGCCGCCCGATCCGGCGGCGGAGGTTCCTCCGGATTCCTGGGAGAAGGCGTTCAGCGAGCGCTTTGCCGGGCGGCTGGAGCTGGTCGCCCGCTTCGAGGAGCGCCGGCCGGCGACGGCGCCTGCGGAGCGCGCCCGCCTCGCCCGGCTGGAGGGGGCGGGCACCGAGGCCGAGGTGCGCGGGGTGGCTCTGCGCCTCCGCGCCCTGCTCGACGCCGGGGTGCGGCCGGAGGGGATCGCGGTGGTGGCGCGCGACCTCGCCCCCTACGGGCTCGCCCTGCGCCGCCACCTGGGCCGGCTCGGCATCCCCTTCTCGGGGCTCGGTGCCCGCGGTGCGGTCGAACCGGCCGGCCGCCGGGCCACGGCGCTCCTCGAGCTTTTCCGGCGGCGCGAGGAGACCCCCTGCGACCGCTGGCTCGACGCCGCGGTCTCGCTCCCCAGTCCGGCCGGCGAGCGCCAACGCCTGACCGCCGGGGGACGGCGGCGGATCGACCTCCGCCTCGCCGTCCGCGCCCTAGGGGCCGGCCGCCTGCGCGACCTGGCCGCCCTCGAACCGGCGGCCCTCGCCCGGCTGCTCGACCCGCACGGCCGCTACCGCCTGCCGATCCGCCAGGGGCTGCGGGTGCGGGCGGCCGGCAAGGAAGAGGACGGGGCGGAGGACGAGGGGGAGGGCGCGGAGACGCCGGTCGCTTCCCGCGCCACCGCCCGCACCGTCGCCGGGGAGGAGATCCTGCGCGCCATGGCGGCCGCGCACGCCGTCTGCCGGCGCTTCGCCGACTGGCCCGACCTGGCGCCCGCCGGGGAGCACCTGGCGCGCACCGCCGCCCTCCTCGCCGAGGACCTGGGATGGGGCCGCGACCACGGCCGGAACGGCATGCCTCCAGTATCAGACCCCACCGCCGAGGCCGCCGAGGCCCTCGCCCAGCTGGAGCGCGAGATCCCCGCCGGCTTCCGCCTCCGCTTCGAGGAGCTGCGGCTGCTCTTCACCCGCGCCCTGGCGACCGCCGGCCGCTCGCCGATCGGCGGCCGGGGGGGCGGGGTGCAGCTGCTCTCGGTGACCGAGGCGCGGGCGCGCACCTTCGAGCATCTCTTCCTCATCGGCATGAACCGCGACGTCTTCCCGCGCACCGTGCGCGAGGACCCGCTGCTGCCCGATGCCCTGCGCACCGTCCTCGCCGGCCCGCTCCACGACGGCGTGCTGCCGGACGTGCCGGTCAAGCGCCAGGGATTCGACGAAGAGCGCTACCTCTTCGCCCAGCTCCTCTCCGCCGCGCCGGCGGTCACCCTCTCCTGGCAGAGCGCCGACGACGACGGCCGCCCCCGCTCGCCCTCGCCCCTGGTCGAGCGGCTGCTCGCCCCGGGCGGCGCCCTGCGCCTGCCCTCCCTCTATGCCCTCCCCGCCGGAAAGGGGCCGCGGCCGGCGGACGAGCAGGCGATCCTCGCCGCCCTCCATGGCCCGCGCCATCACTTCGGCCGGGTCCTCCCCTTCGCCGTGGCCGAGGGGCGGTCGCTGCTCCCGGCGAGCGCGGTCGATCCCGCCGATATCGCAGGCACTGCCGGCATCGCTGCTGCGAGACTCGCCGTGCTCGACGAGATCGACCCCGACCGCCGCACCCCCGAGGGGCGGGCCGTCCGGCAGCGCCTCGGTCCCTGGTTCGGGTTCGTCGGGAGCCTGGCGGGAACGGCCGCTCCGCCCGCGGTCGCCGATCCGCGGCGCGGCGACCTCTGGGTCACCCACCTGGAGGGGATGGCCGCCTGCCCGTGGCAGACCTTCCTCACCCGCCTCCTCCGCCTGGAGCCCACTCCCGATCCGCTGGAGGCCCTGCCGGGGGTCGACGCCCTCCTCTTGGGCAACCTGGTGCACGCGGTGCTCGAACGGATCGTGCTCGCCGCCGCGCCGCCGGGCTGGCAGGAGGAGGGGGAGGATGGGAGGGGGGGATGGGCCGAGCGGCCGCCGGTCCTCGTCGCCTGGCCGGCGGCGGACGAGCTCGAACGGCTGCTCCGCGCCGAGGCGGTGCGGGTGGTCGAGGAGGAGGGGATCTCGCTCCCCGGCCTCGCCCGCGCCTTGGCCGAGCGCGCCCGCCCCTTCCTCGTCGTGACCGGGCAGGCCGAGTGGGGGGAGCCGCTGCCGGTCGTGGGCGTCGAGGTCTTCGGCGAGGTCGAGGTCGAGGATGCCGGCGATGTCGGCCGGCTGGCGCGGCGGGTGCGCTTCAAGGCCGACCGAATCGATCGCCTGGCCGGAGACGGGCTGCAGCTGACCGACTACAAGACCGGCCGGCCGATCTCGACCGCCAAGACCGAGAAGAAGCGGGCCGAGCATTTCCTGAAGGGGGTGCGCTCGGGGAACCGGCTGCAGGCCGTGGCCTACCGCCTGGCCGGCGGTCCCGCGGCGCGCGGCCGCTATCTCTATCTGAAGCCCGAGCTCGAAGAACGGGAGTTCGCGGTGGGGCCGGGGAGCCCGGGAGAGAGCGAGCTCGAACGGGCCTTCCGGGCGGCGACCGGCGCGGTGCTCGGCGCCTGGCAGGCGGGAACCTTCTTTCCCCGGGTCGTCGACCTCGCCGGCCGCGCCGAGCCGCCGCGCTGCAACTTCTGCAGCGTGGCCGAGGCCTGCCTGCGCGGCGACTCCGGCGCCCGCGGCCGGCTCTTCGACTGGGCGAGCGGACCGGGGGCGGCGACCGGCGAGCCCACCGCGGCGGCCTTCCATGCCGTCTGGCGGCTGCCGGCGGGGACGGCTGGAGAGGAAGAGGAGAGCTCGGTCCCCGGTGGGGAGGCCGGATGAGCGCCCCGGCGGAGGCCCCGGACGCCCGGGCGGCCGACCGCGCCGCCCGGCTGGCGGCGCAGCGGGAGTTCTCCCGTCCCCTCGTGCTGGAGGCCGGCGCGGGCACCGGGAAGACGACCACCCTCGTCGCCCGCATCCTCTCCTGGGGCCTGGGGCCGGGCTGGGAACGCTCGCGGGCGCGTCTCACCCGCCCCAGCCTGCCCGGCTCGCCGGTATCGCCGATACCCGCCGAGCCGACGATCGAGCACATCGCCGCCGACGTCCTCTTAGGGGTGGTCGCCATCACCTTCACCGAGGCGGCGGCGGCCGAGATGGCCGACCGGGTAGCGGAGGACCTGGCGCGGATCGCCGGCGGCTTCGGCGAGCTGCCCAGCTGGCTCGACCCCGGGCTCCTGCCTCCCGGTCCCGAGCGGGTGGCCCGCGCCCGCGCCCTGGTCGGCACCCTGGATCACCTGGCGGTGCGCACCATCCATGCCTTCTGCCGCGGCCTCCTCGCCACCTATCCGCTGGAGGCCGGCCGCCACCCGAGCCTCACGGTCGACGCCGACGGCCGGCTGCTCGAAGCGATCGCCCGCGAGGTCGTCGAGGCCCGGCTACGCGAGGGGTACGGCGACCCCGGCGATCCCGACCTCCTGGCGCTCGCCGCCGGCGGTTTCGGGCCGCCGGAGATCCTGGAGGCGCTCCTGATCCTCGCCGGGGAGGGGCTCCCCGCCGCGGTCCTGGCCGAAGACCCCTTCGCGCCGGAGCCCGTCGCCGCCCTCGGCCGCCGCCTGGGCGAGGCGGCCTCCCGGCTCCAGGCGCTCCTCGCCGCCCACCCCGGCGGCAGCCGGCAGCGCGGCAACCTGCCCGCCATCGAGAGCGGGATCGGGACCCTCCTCGGCCGGCTGGCGGAGGGAATTCCGGACCTCCCGACGCTCCTCGCCTGGGTCGCCGCGCTGCTTCCCGGGAACCTCGCCGATCACGTGAAGAAGTGGAGCAAGGGCGAGCTGTCGAGCCAGGCCGAGCGGGAGCGGCTGGGCGGCGTCGTGGGTCCCCTGGCGACCGCCGCCGGGGCGCTCTGCCGTCTCCTCTCCCACCTCGAACGGCTCGACCCGGCGCTCCTGGGCGCCGCCCGGCGGGCCCTGGGACCGCTCCTCGGCCAGGTCGAGGCGGAGCTCCAGGCCCGCGGCGTCGCCACCTTCCAGTCGCTCCTCGCGGGCGCCGCCGCTCTCCTCGCCGGCCACGCCGAGGTGCGCACCCGGGTGCGCCGCGGCATCGACCAGCTCCTCGTCGACGAGTTCCAGGACACCGACCTGCTACAGTGCGAGATCCTCCGCCTCCTGGCACTCGACGGCCCGCGCGACGAGCGCCCCGGGCTCTTCCTGGTGGGCGATCCCAAACAGTCGATCTACGGCTGGCGAAACGCCGACCTAAGGGCCTACGACGGCTTCGTCGACCTCGTGAAGCGCGAGGGCGGCGAGGTCCAGCCGCTGGTCGAGAACTTCCGCTCGGTGCCGGCGATCCTCGAGGAGGTGGCGCGGGTGATCGAGCCGGTGATGCGCGAGCAGTCCGGTCTCCAGCCGCGCTTCCAGCCGCTCCTCCCCTGCGCCGCCAAGGCGGCGCTGCCGGGTTTCCACAAAGGCGATATCGGCGGGATCGGCGAGGCCGGCCCCAACCGGAGATCCCTTCGGCCGCGCCGGCCGGTCGAATACTGGGTCTCCTGGAAGGCCGAGGGGGACCCCGGGGAGACCCTGGCCCGCACCCGCCCGGGCGCCGCCGCCGAGCTGGAG
>DASQPA010000394.1:0-2275 GCA_035644215.1 Thermoanaerobaculia bacterium | reverse complement strand
CATGGGGGAGACCGAGCGCGCGACCGAAGTCCTCCGCAAGGCGGCCCTCCGGATCGATCCTCTGCGTGAGCCGCGGCAACTCTCGATCCTGCAGTTCAACCTGGCCGCCAACCTCTGCCGGAGCGAGCAGTTTGCCGAGGCCGAGGATCTGCTCCCGGAGGTTCGAGAGCTTGCAGTAGGGCTCGGCAATGCGCTCGACCTCGTCCGCGTCTTGTGGCTCCAGGGCAAGGCCCACGCAGGTCTCGGGCGATCGGCGCAGGCGACGGCGGCTTTTGACCAGGTGTTACGGGAGTTTACGGACCGGAAAATTCCCTACGACGCGGCTTTGACCGGCCTGGAGCTGTCGCTTCTCTACCTGGAGCAGGGCCGTACCGCCGAAGTCCAGACCGTCGCCCTGGGACTCGCCTGGATCTTTACCGCGGAAGGGGTGGACGAGGAGGCCCTCAAAGCCCTTACCCTCTTCTATGATGCCGCCACCCAGGAGACGGCGACCGTCGAGCTGGCGCGCCGCCTCGTCCACTACTTCGACCGCGCCTGTCTCCAGCCGGGGCTCCCTTTTGAGTTGTAGCCGCCGACCCGAGGCCGGACCGGCCCCGGGCTCGGTGGCTTTCCGGTTCTACTGCCCCGCTTTACACCGTCCGTCTGGGTCGAGAATGCAGCCGTTGTCAGTGGTCGGCCTTTTCGGACCCTGGAGGCACCGACCGCTAGGATCGGCGATGCAGCCGTTATCGGTCGTCGGTCCTGAAGTCGCTCCCTGGAGGCACCGGCCGCTAGGATCGAGGATGCAGCCATTGTCGGCCCAGAGATTGCGGAGCCAGCCCTTCAATGCCCCAAGGACATCGGCTGGAGCCCAGTTGGCTCCCACTCTGGAAGTGCGGTTGGGAGCGGCGCTCGCCGTCCAAGGCATGGCGGCCAGGGCGATCAACAGGACGATTACGACGATAATAATACGACGGCGATGGGTGAGAGACTGAGACATGGGACTCTCCTCCTCTTGAGGGAAAGGCGTCCCGGTTCGGCCTCGATTGGCGGTCCGGGCGCCTCGTCCTCCGTAGAGTGCCAGAGTTGAGGAGCGTAAACCCGAACCTGGAACCAACATTTTGTTGCATGGGAGGGCCGGAGATGGCACGAAAGCAGAGGATCTCCCCAGAGATCACGGCGGAGGACGTCAAAATCCTGATTCGGTGGCTCCGTGCGACCCACGACTGGAGCCAGGCGAAGCTGGCGGCGGCGGCAGGGATCGACCGCGGCTCGATCGGCCGCTACGAGGCGGGTGCGATCCCTCCCCGCCGCACCCTGGAGGCGCTCGTCTCGGCGGTCGGCCTGCCGGTCTTCCTCCTGGACGCCTGCCTGCTCCCGGTCGTCTCCCTCGTCCGCCGCGCCGCGGGTCTCGGTCCCGCGGAAGCATTCGCCGAGCTCGGAGCGGCCGCAACGGAGCTCGACCGCCGCCTCTCGGCCCTCGCCCGCCCGCGGCTCGCCGCCCTCCTCTTGCAGCTCACCGTGGCGGACTTCGCCGCCCGCCGGCCCGCCGCACCCTCGGCTGCCGACTGGCACCGACTGCCCGACCTATGGGAGCGCTTCGAGTCCTGTAGCGCGGAGGACCGGCGCTTTCTCCTGGAGCACGCGCCGGAGTTCCGGGACTGGACCCTCGTCGTTCGGCTCTGCGCCGAAAGCGAGTCCGTTGCTGCGCACTCCGCGAAGGAGGCGCGCGAGTTGGCCGAGCTCGCCCGGCACCTCGCCGGCCTGGTGCCCGGTGGCGAGGACTGGCGGTCGCTTCTCCGCGGTTACGCGGAAGCTTTCGTCGCCAACGCCCTCCGGGTCGGCGGCGACCTCAAGGCCGCAGAGGCGGGTTTCGTTCGCGCCTGGACCCTCTGGCAGGCGGGCACCTCTCCGGAACCCGACCTCCTCCCGGCCTGGCGCCTCCTCGACCTCGAAGCCTCCCTGCGGACCGCCCAGCGCAGCTGGACGCTCGCCCTGGGCCTCCTCGACCAGGCCCGCGAGGTGGCCCCTCCCGAGGCAGCCGGCCGCATCCTGCTCAAGAGATCAGCCACCCTCGTGCTCATGGGACAGGCCGAGCAGGCCATCGAGGTCCTCCGCGAAGCGGCGACCCGGGTCGACGGCGAGCGCGATCCCCGTCTGCTTGCCGTTCTCCGCTTCAACCTCGCCGCCGACCTCTCCCTTCTCCATCGCTTCCGGGACGCCGAGCTGCTCCTCCCGGAGGTCTGGCAGCTCGCCGCGGGGCTCGGCAACCGGCTCGACCTCGGCCGTTGCCTCT
>DASQPA010000393.1:0-50759 GCA_035644215.1 Thermoanaerobaculia bacterium | reverse complement strand
CTGGAGCTGCCGATAGCGGGTCCAGATCTTGGGCAGCGCCCCGGCGAGCACCCAGGTCTCCTCGGCGTGGGACCGCGCGTCGGCCAGGCGGATGCCCAGCTTGGCGAGCCGGCCGGCGTGCTGGTGCGGCTGGTCGGAAAGGGCATCCCAGACCACCTGGTCGCGCGCCGCGGCGCCGGCGGGCGGCGGCGGGATGTGGGGGTGCGGCCGCCGGCTGGGGCCGGCGAAGTTGCGCAGACGCGGCAGGACGCTTCGCAGGGCCGGCTTGGCTCGGTTCTTCCAGAGGAAGCCGTGATGGTAGGCGAGATAGAGCGTACGCTGGAGCGCCGTCCCGCTTCCGGCGTCTCCCCAGTAGGCGGCGAGGAGCCGGTCCTGGTCGGCGGGCCGGAAGAGGGCCAGCCGGCAGAGGTCCCGGCTGCGCTCGGAGACCGAGAGCCGCCGCTTGCGGCGCGCCCGGTTGAGGTCCAGGAGATAGAGGTCGCGGGGGACGCGGGCCTGGTCGGCCGGCAGGAGGAGGTTCCCCCCCGAGAGGTCGCGGTGCCAGAAACCGGCGTCGTGCAGGCGGCGGACGGTGCGCCCGAGGGTCTCGACGAAGGCCGGGAAGTCGACGTCGGGGAAGGTTTCGTCGAGCTCTTCCTGCCCGGAGATACTGGTGGAGTTGGCGGCGCGGAAGAGGTAGCGCGCCTCGATCGCCCGCGCCAGGTGGCGGCAGACATAGAAGGACGGCCCGGACGGCGCGGTCGACTCGGCGAGGAGCAGCGGCTCGGGGGTCGCAAAGCCCGCCGCGCGGAGCGCCCGGGCCATTTCGAAGCTCCGCGCCGCCTTGCCCTGCCGCCGCAGGCGGTCCTTCCAGCCGGAGCGCCGGAACTGCTTGACCACCACGTCGATCGCCCCCTCCGGCGTCGCGAAGCGGGCCAGGTAGAGGTAGTTGCGCCCCCAGTGGAGGGTCTTGACCGCGGCGGCCGGATCGGTCAGCCGCGCCAGCTCCTGGGCGAAGGCGTCGCCGGCCAGGCGATAACGGGAGAGGACGGAGCCGGTGAAACCCGGGACGGCGAAGGGCACGACCTCCGGTCCTCCCCCCGGTCGATCCGCCGCGGCGATCCTCACCGTGTCCCTGCTCGGCTGGGACACCCCCTAGACCTCCAGGACGTCGAACCGCTCGTGGTGGAGCTCGGAATCGCTCTGCAGGAGGATCTTGACCCCGAGCGACCGTTCGAGCTCGTCGAGGATCGCCTTCTCCTCCTGCTGGAGAGCGCGCGACACCTCCGGATGGACGCGCAACAGAAGCTCGCTCTGCCCGGTCCGGTCGCGCAGGCGGAGCAGCGCTTTCCGGAGGTTCAGGCAGATGGTGGCGGTCGACTTGATGCGGCCGCGGCCGCTGCAGTACGGGCAGGGCTGGGTGAGCAGGCGCTCCAGGTTGGCCCGGCTCCGCTTGCGGGTGATCTCGACCAGGCCGAACTCCGAGATGTTCAGGAGCTTGGTCTTGGCGCGGTCCTTCTTGATCTCGCGTTCGAGGCTGGAGAAGACCTGCTCTCGGTGCTCCGGCTCGACCATGTCGATCAGGTCGATGACGATGATGCCCCCCAGGTCGCGCAGCCGGATCTGGCGGACGATCTCCGACACCGCCTCCAGGTTGGTCTGGAGGACCGTGTCCTCCAGGGTGCTCTGGCCCACGAAGCGGCCGGTGTTGACGTCGATCGCGACCAGGGCCTCGGTGGGGTTGATGACGATGTAGCCCCCCGACTTGAGCCACACCTTGCTTTTCAGGGCGGCCTCGATCTGGTCCTCGATGCCGAACTGCTCGAACAGGCTGGCCGTCTGGCGGAAGAGGCGGACCTTCCCCACCAGGGCCGGCTGCACCAGGTCGAGGAATTCGAGAATGCGCTCGTAGGTGTCCTCGCCGTCCACCCAGAGGACGGTGTAGTCCTGGGAGAGGAGGTCGCGCACCACCCGCAGGGCGAGGTCGACGTCCTGGTGGAGGAGGGTGGGGGCGGAGACCTTGGTGGCGCGCTGGCGGGTCTTCTCCCAGTGCTTCGCGAGATAGGCGAGGTCGCTCTCGAAGGCTTCGCGCTCCTTGCCCTCGCCCACCGTGCGCACGATCAACCCGCCGCCCTGGGCCGGCAGGTGGCCGAGGATGCCCAGGAGCCGCTCGCGCTCGCCCTCGTCCTCGATCCGCCGGGAGACCCCGAAATGGCGGACGGTGGGGAGGAGCACCAGGTAGCGGCCGGGCAGGGTGACGTGGGTGCTGATCCGCGCCCCCTTGTTGGGGAGCGGGTCCTTCACCACCTGGACGAGGATCTCCTGCCCCTGCTTCAGGAGGTCGCCGATCGACGGCGGTGGACCGTGCGGCGGCTCCTCGGTCGTCGTCCGCGGCTCGTCGATCTCGACGCCGTGCTCCTCGTTCTCCATCGCCTCGACGTCGGTCGCCACGTCGCTCACGTAGAGAAAAGCGTCGCGGTCGAGGCCGATGTCGACGAAAGCCGCCTGCATCCCGGGGAGGACCCGGGTCACCCGTCCTTTGTAAACATTACCGACCAACCCCCGGTGCCGGTGCCGCTCGACGAAGATCTCGGTCAGCCGGTCGTCCTCCAGGACCGCGATGCGGGTCTCGTGCGGGTCGCTTTCGACGAGCATCTTGGTGGTCATGGGACGTAACAGTAGATCAGAAGTGGGCGGGGGGAGGGTAGAGGGGGGTTCCGTGGAGGGCAGGGCGACGCCCTGGCCCTCACCCCCGGCCCCTCTCCCGGCCCTCCGCCCGACCGCCGGGAGAGGGGAGTGAAGCCTGTAGGAGGCGAAAACCTCGATCCGGCGGTCATCGCGAGCAGTGCGGCGGTCACAGAATGGCGGACGGCGGTCATCGCGAGCAGTGCGGCGGTCACAGAATGGCGGACGGCGGTCATCGCCAGCAGTGCGGCGGTCACAGAATGACGGACGGCGGTCATCGCCGGCAGTGCGGCGGTCACAGAATGGCGGACGGCGGTCATCGCCAGCAGCGCGGCGGTCACAGAATGACGGACGGCGGTCATCGCCGGCAGCACGGCGGCCACGGAATGACGGACGGCGGTCATCGCCGGCAGCGCGGCAGTCACAGAATGATGGACGGCGGTCATCGTCATCGCCCGGGCTACCCGTAGCCTCTCCTTCATGTCATCCTGAGGGCGAGCTCCGCGAGCCCGGAAGGATCTGGGCGGGGGTGGCTCCGCAAATATCTGCTGCTAAAGGACATCGCGGCAACCTTCCCCCAGATCCTTTGCTGACGCTCAGGATGGCGATGGAGAGATATTGAAGTTACTCGTTGTAGAAGTCGACGACGAATTAGCGCGCCGCTTGGAGCGGGTGGCTCCCGCTCGCTCTCGCCGCCGGTCGGAGTTCGTTCGAGCAGCGATATTGAAGGCGCTCTGGGAGGCCGAGGAACAGGTCACGGCCGAGGCGTACTCACGCCATCCTGACAGCCCAGATCCAGCGTTCGATCCGACCGTATGGGAGAGCCGCTCCCCGGGCGAGGGATGAGGCCGTTGCCTCTCGGGATAGCATCAGCTCTCCTGCGCTAACTTAGTGTCCGCGCAGGGCAGGCACAGGGGCTCGGCCCCTACCTGCCCTGCTGCTACCTTCATCTCTCCAGCCAACTTCGCCTATTTTCTCGGAGCGAACGGTCCGAGGCAGGGCAGTGTAGGGGCAGAGCCCCTGTGCCTGCCCTGCCCTCCACAGGCGAGATCTATAGGAGGCGTACGGTAACGTTAGCGCCGATGGGGAGGGGGCTGAGGATTCAAGTTACCGGAAGACTCTGGCTAGAGGCAGAGACCAGCCGGGGAGCAGGTCCAGGGAGGGACAGAGTGTCGGAGGCCGAGAGGAACCGGACTTCCTGAGCGGTATGCAGGCGGTCACCGGCGCCAGGGCGGCGGTCACTGGATGCAGGCACGCGGTCACCGACGATCAGGGTGGCGGTCACCGGCTGCGGGAGGTCATCTGCGGCGAGGCTGTGCGGCGTCAGTGTACGCTGCGAACCCCCGCCAAGGATTCAATGGTGACCATCCCGTCGTCTTCGACATCGAGGGTCACACGGCTCCCGGCAAGCATCGCCATTCCCAGCAGAACCCCTCCCTCCGCGGCAAGAACGAGCACCTCGCACGGTTCCTCTTCCCAAACGACGCCGGCCAGGAAGAGATCCATCTTGACCTCGTTACCGTCGCCGAGCGTGGCCCGCGCCGTACCGGCAAAGGGAAGAGCGAGATCGCGGATGAGCGACGGAGGAAGGGTGAGAAAACCGTCGTAACCCGTGTCGAGTGCGGCCTCGACCCAAGCCACCTCCTCCGCTGGGCCGAGCACCTGAATCCGGACGACGGCTTCCTTTTCGGTGGTGACCCGCCCGGTCAGCATGAAGAGGGCGCGACGGCTTTCCGGCCCAGGCGGTAGGCGGTGGGGTGGCCGATGCGGAGGAGGTACAAAGCGGCATCGGGATGCTTGGCCAGAGCCCGTCTCAGGGCGGACCGCTCGTCCGCGTCGATCTCGTAATCTCCTGTTTCAATGTCGAGAGCGAGGAACTTGCCGCGAGCGCCTGCATCGAGGCTGTCGCGAATGGCGCGGTCGTAGAGCGCTTGACCTCGTTCGGCGATCTCAGCGCTGGAGTAGCGAGTATGGGGCATTCAGTGACCTCGACGGCCGGTACTTAGCTCGACCGTGTCGTAGAGCAATCCTACCACCAGGCATCGCAATGGCAGAAGGCGCGGGGCTGCTCGGCGGAACCGAGGGTGGATCTTCCCCTTCCGCCTCTTTTCTGCTACCGTCCCCACCATCGAGAGGATTCGCCTCTCGGACAAAACAAGCGAGGCCGGACAGAGCGGTGAACTCTGCCCGACCTCTTGACCACGCAGGAGCCAGAACTCATGCGCAGCCCACGTAATGGTAGCAGTGTCCCCGTTTCCCCCCTCGACAACGCCTTCTCCCCCGCCTACCTGGCCCACCTGCGCGAGCAGGACGAGTCTCTGACCGCCGCCGAGGCTGAGCTCGCCGGGCCGTGGAAGATCGAGCCGGTCCCGGGGAAACCCGGGGCGGTCGCCGTCCTTCGGGAGTGGGAGGACCTGGCGGCCGGGGACCGGCCCGTCGCAGTCCTCTGGCACGAGGAGAGGGCGCAGCTCCTGACCGTCCTCCTTCCCGCCCTCGACCGCGAGCCGCTCCTATATATAAAGGAAGGGGAGACTTCGGACGGCTATCCCCTGACCGCCGTGTACGGCGAGCAGGGTCCCCAGGTCGCCGGCTGGCTCGACCGCTCGGAACCACGCTGGGCCGAGGGGCTTCACATCCTGGAGGCGATCCTCCGTTCCCCTTGGGCGCTCGCCACCCTGCTCGAAGCGGCCGGTCCCGGCGCCGAGGAGCAGGTCGGAAAGATCCGCGCGCGGCGGCAGCGGGGATAGGCCCGTAGGTAGGGGCGACGGTGGATCGAGCTTACCGTCGCCCCTTCGGGGCTTTTGTTTTCTTGAGGTTAACCTACCTGGGGCTCACGCCCCAGGCTCTATGCTGCCGCCCCTTCGGGGCTAGGGGCCGGGGGTGAGGGCCCCTACCGGTTCACATACCGCCGCAAATCCACCCCCAGAATCATCCCCGTCGCCAAGAAGTTGAACAGCGTGAACGACCCCCCATACGACAGAAACGGCAGGGGAATCCCGGTGATCGGCAGGAACCCCACCACCATCGAGCTGTTGTAGAGGACGTGGAAGCAGAAGACCGAGAGCAACCCCGAGACCAGCAGGATCCCCGCCCGGTCCCGCGCCCGCATCGCCACCCTTGCGGCGCTGACGATATAGAGGATGTAGAGCCCGATCACCGTCGCCACCCCTAAAAACCCCCACTCCTCGGCGAGCACCGAGAGGATGAAGTCGGTGTGGCGGGCGGGGAGGAAGCGGAGCTGGCTCTGGGTGCCCTGCATGTAGCCCTTGCCCAGGAGCTCGCCCGAGCCGACCGCGATCTTGCTCTGGCGCACCTGGTAGCCGGCGCCCAGCGGGTCGGTGTCCGGCTGCAGGAAGGTGACCACCCGCTGGCGCTGGTAGGGCTTCATGCCGAAGCTCCAGACGCCGGCCCCGAAGAGGACCACGAGGAGCGAGGCGACGAGGAGGAGGCGCACCCGGACGCCGGCGATCAGCAGCATCCCCACGATCAGCGGCACGAACATGGCCGCTCCCCCCATGTCCGGCTCGACGACGATCAAGAGCATGGGGAGCGCCACCAGGCTGACGGCGGCGGCGATCTGCTTGAAGTCGAGGACGCGCCGGTTCAAGCCGGCCAGGAAACGGGCGAGGAAGAGGGCGGTGGCGAGCTTGGCGAACTCGGAGGGCTGGACCTGCCAGGGGCCGAGCTCGAACCAGCAGCGCGCGCCGCCTCGTTTGACGCCGAAAAAGAGGACGGCGACGAGCGACACCAGCCCCATGCCGTAGAGCACGAGCGAGAAGTCGAGCAGCACGTGGTAGTCGATCGTCATGGCGATCAGGAGCAGCACGACCCCCACCCCCACCCAGGCGAGCTGGCGCGGCAGGTAGTCGGTCACCATCTCCGAGCTCGCGCTGTGCACCGTGGCGAGCCCGACGGTCGCCAGCAGGAGGGCCGCGAGCACGAGCCCCCCGTCGATCGAGGAGAGCACCCGGAAGCGCGGCTTCTCCTCAGAGAACGTGGGAAGGATCGAGATCGGTCGCGAAATACTTCTCATAAAGCTCGTGCGCCAGAGGCATGGCGCCGTGCGAACCGCCGCCGTGCTCGGCGAACACCACCAGCACGATGCGCGGATCGGAGAGCGGCGCGAAAGAGGTGAACCAGCCGTGGTCCCGGTACTTGAAGGGGAGGCTTTCGTTTTTGGTGCGCTGCGCCTGGGCGATGACCTGCACCGAGCCGGTCTTGCCGGCGATGTCCATGTTGGGCACCCGGACCGAGTTGTAGGCAGTGCCGCCCGGCTCGTTGACCACCGCCCAGAGCCCGCGGCGCACGGCGTCGAGCGCCTTGGGATCGAGCGCCACTCGCTCGGGCTCGGGAAGATCGGGATCGTCCTTGAGCAGGTGGGGCACCACCTTCTTGCCGCCGTTGGCGACGATCGCGGTCATCATCGCCATCTGGAGCGGCGTCAGGAGCACCGGCCCCTGGCCGATCGCGACCGAGATCGTCTCCCCCGGGTACCAGGGGATCTTGCGGTACTTCAAGCTCCAGGCCGGGTCGGGGACCAGGCCCCGCTTCTCGCCCTGGAGGTCGATGCCGGTTGGCGAGCCGAGGCCGAAGAGGCGGGCGTACTTGGCGATGCGCTCGATGCCCAGCTTCTGGCCCAGGTGGTAGAAGAAGACGTCGCAGGAGTGGGCCAGGGCCTCGTGGACGTCGACCGTGCCGTGCCCCTCCTTCCTCCAGCAGCGGAAGGGATGGCCGTAGATCACCGTCGAGCCGGGGCAGAAGACGCTGTCGTGCTCGGAGATGACGTGCTCGGTCAGGCCCGCCGTGGCCATGATGATCTTGAACGTCGACCCCGGCGAGTAGGCGTTCTGGAGGGCGCGGTCCTGGAGCGGGTTGTTCGGCGCGTCGAGGAGGGCCTGCCACTCGTCGACCGCCAGCCGCCGGGCGAAGAGGTTCGAGTTGAAGCTGGGGGAGGAGACGAGAGCGAGGATCTCGCCGTTCCGGGGATCGAGGGCCACGATCGCGCCGACCTTCTCGGGGCCGTCGAGGAGGCGCGCCGCCTCCTGCTGGAGGTCGAGGTCCAGGGTCAGGGTCAGGTTCTTCCCCGGGACCGCCGGCTGCTGGCCGTACTCGCGGAGCAGCTCGCCGCGGCTGTCGACCACCACCACCCGCTCGCCGTCCTTGCCGCGCAGGCGGGCGTCGTAGGTCTTCTCCATCCCCTTCTTCCCCACCGGATCGCCGGGGGTCAAAGCGCCCTCCGAGCTTTCGACCTCCTCGGCGGTGACCTCCCCCAGGTAGCCCAGGATGTGCGCCGTCTGGCCGCCGTGCCGGTAGAGGCGCAGGTGCTGGACCTCGACCTCGAACTCCGGGAACTCGAGGCCGAAGGCGCCGATCCGCGACACCTGGGCGAGGGTGAGGTTCTCCCCCACCAGGACCGGCTTGAACACCGGGACGCCGCGGTAGCGCTGGAGGAGCGCCTGGAGGTCGTCCCGCGGCTTGCCCAGGACGTCGGCGACGAAGTCGAGCGCCTTTTTGACGTCACCGCTCCGGCTGCGGTCGATCATCAGGTTGTAGCTCGGGATGTTCTCGACCAGGAGCCGGCCGTGGCGATCGAAGATCAAGCCGCGGGGGGCCGCAATGGGGAGCTTGCGCAGGCGGTTGTTCTCGGCCAGCTCCCGGTAGTAGTCGCCCTGGACCATCTGGACGAACCAGAAGCCGGCGCCGATGAGGACGAGGACGACGGTGACCAGGCGGGACATCAGCCGTACCCGCTGGACGAGGTCTTCCCGGTGCTCGCGAACGACTTTCATCGTCTCACTCCAGGCGCAGGCGACTCATCCGGCTGCGCCGCCGGCTTTCGTAATTGCGGCCGAAGCTCCCGGCGGCGGCATAGATCATCATGCCGAGGAGGCCGCAGGTCACAGCCTTGGCGCCCGCCCAGAGGGGCAGGGGAAACCCGGGATCGGGGAGCAGCAGAAACGTCAAACCCACGAGGACCACCTGTTGCAGGACGGAGGCCAGGCCGACCACCACGAAGACGCCGGTCGCCCGCTGGATGACCAGGCGCTGCGCCAGGCGAGCCGTCCCGTATCCCACGATGGTATCAGCGAATCCGTAAAGACCGTAGAGGCGGCTGCCGGTCAGGGTGTCGTGGAGCAGGCCCACCGCCATTCCGACGAGGAGCCCGGAGAGGCTGTTGCCGGAGAGCGCGTGGAGGGCGACGACGATGAGGAAGACGTCCACCAGCCGCGGGAAGTCGGGGAACAGGTGGGCTCCCACCAGGTGCACCAGGAGCCCGGCGGCGATCCCCAGGAGGAGCTTAACGGCGCCGGACACCGGGGAGGGCCTCCTTGACCGTGTCGGGGACGGGCTCGTGTTCCAGCAGGTAGACCTGGTCCAGAGTCCCGAAGTCGACCGCGGGGGTGAGGTGGATGCGGTGGAAGAGCTGCCCTCCCGGCTCGACCGAGTCCACCGTGCCCACCGGGATGCCGCGCGGGTAGATGCCGTCGATGCCGGCGGTCACGATGCGGTCGCCCGCCCGGACGTCGGCCTGGAGGGGCAGGTAGTCGAGCTCCAGCCCGAAGCCGGGGTCGCGGGCGCTGCCGCGCACCACCCCCTGGCGGCGGTTGCGCAGGAGCATGGCCCCCACGGCGGCGGCGCGGTCGGTGATGAGCTGGACCTTGGCATAGGGACCGGCGACGACCACCACCCGTCCCACCAGGCCCTCGGGCGAGAGCACCGGCTGGTTGACCCGCACCGGGCTGGGGCCGGCGTAGAGGACCAGGGTGCGCAGCAGGGAGGAGCGGTCGACGTAGACCACGTCGGCGGCCCGGATGCGCCCGGCGGGCGGGGCGGCGTACTCGACCGCCGCTCCCAGCCGGGCCATCTCGTCTCCCAGGTCGGCGGTGCGCAGCAGGCGGAGCCGCAGGTCGAGCACCTCCTGGCGCAGGGCGCGGTTCTCGTCGATCAGCCGGCCGCGCAGGGCGAGGCTCTCGCGCGAGCCGGAGAAGCTCTCGGAAACCAGGGCCACCAGCCGCGCCACCGGACCGAGCAGGCGCAGGCCCGCCGACTCCAGGGCGGTGCCCTTCCCGCCACGCCCCGGCACCCGGGTGGCGAGGAACACCAACTGCCCGGCGAGAACCAGGATCAGCAGCCAGCCGGTACGGCGCTCGTCCACGCTTCGGCCCGCACGCTACCCGGCCGCTACCGAATGGAGACCTTGCGCAGGAGGTCGATGTCGGAGAGGACGCGGCCGGTGCCGAGCACGACCGAGGCCAGCGGGTCCTCGGCGAGGACCACCGGCAGGCCGGTCTCGTCGCGCAGGCGCTGGTCGAGGTTGCGCAGGAGCGCCCCCCCTCCCGAGAGCACGATGCCCTTGTCCATGATGTCGGCGGAAAGCTCCGGCGGGGTGCGCTCCAGGGCCATGCGGACCGCCTCGACGATCGTCGCCACCGGCTCGGCCAGGGCCTCGCGGATCTCCTCGTCGGAGATGGTCAGGGTCTTGGGCACCCCTTCGACCAGGTCGCGCCCCTTGATGTCCATCTTGATCTCTTCCTTCAGGGGGTAGGCCGAGCCGAGCTGGATCTTGATCTGCTCCGCCGTGCGCTCGCCGATCAGCAGGTTGTACTTGCGCTTCAGGTACTGGATGATGCCGACGTCCATCTCGTTGCCGGCGATGCGCACCGAGCGGCTGTAGACCGTGCCGGCGAGCGAGATGACGGCGACGTCGGTGGTGCCGCCGCCGATGTCGACGATCATGTTGCCCGAGGGCTCGGTGATCGGCAGGCCCGCCCCAATGGCCGCCATCATCGCCTGTTCGACGAGGAAGACCTCCGAGGCCCCGGCCCGCATCGCCGAGTCCTTGACCGCCCGCTTCTCCACCTGGGTGATCTCGGAGGGCACCCCGATGACGATGCGGGGGTGGACGTACATCTTGCGCCCATGCGCCTTTTTGATGAAGTACTCGAGCATGCGCTCGGTGACCTCGAAGTCGGCGATGACGCCGTCCTTCATCGGCCGGATCGACTCGATGTTGCCGGGGGTGCGGCCGAGCATCTCCTTGGCCTCGATCCCCACCGCTTCGATGCGGTTGGTCAGCTTGTTGATGACGACGACCGAGGGCTCGCGCACCACGATCCCCTGACCTTTGGCGAAGACCAGGGTATTGGCGGTGCCCAGGTCGATCGCCAGGTCCTTCGAGAAGTAACGGAGCAGGGACGCAACGGGCATTCGAGCTTTCCTAATCCTTTCGGCCGGTGGTGCGGCGGGAGTCGAGAGTCGTGTTCGTAGGAATCATCCTGTCGTCAGGGGTTGGCGACGAAGACCCGGAGCTTGCGCGCGGTCGCGTTGCCCCAGCCGTCGCGAGCCCGGATCTCAATGAGGCTCAACCCTTCCCGGGCCAACTGGACGGTCTTCGTGAAGCTGCCGTCCGGGTTGACCTTCACCTGCTCCCCATTGACCTCCACGACGGCGCCCGGCTCGGTCTTGCCGCCGACGATGACGATACTACCGTAGGATTTGACGTCTTCCAGGTCAAGCGGGGGCGGCGTCTTGTCGCCTTCCCCGGCGCCGGTCTTGAACGACGCCACCCGGAACCGCCGCGGCGGGCTCCACGGACCCTGCAGGCCGTCCTTGCCGTAGGCGGCCACCCGCCACTGGAAGGTCCCCTCGCCGCGCAGGCCCAGGGTGGCCCGGGTCTTCGCCCGGTTCTCGTCGTTGATGACGTTGTCGACGAAGAGGTGGTTGCGCGAGACCTGGAGCGCATAGTGGACGGCGCCGGCGACCGGCTGCCAGGCGAGGACCAGGCGCTGGGTCCTGGCGGGGTCGACCTCCAGGTTGTCGGCCGGCTCGACCGGGTCGGGTCTCCCGGGGAGCGGCTGCGGCTCGGAGAGCAGGTCGCCGGTCTGGATGACCTGCTGCAGCGCCTTGACCGTGCGTTTCAGGCCGCCCTTCGACTCCAGGTCGAGCTCGCCGCGGAAGGAGCCGTAGCGGGCCTTCTTGGAGTTGCGGTCGAAAGTGACGAAGGCCTCCGAGTCCTGCTGGACCCGCGCCTCGGCGTCGGGGGTCTTCACCTTGCTCGCCTTGTTGGCGGTATTCAGGTCGACCCAGCCGTAGTCCATCGAGATCGACTGCTCGGTGCCGCCCCCGTCGGCGGTGCGGGAGGGGGCGACGATGAACTGGGTGTTGGGGCGGACGGTGAACAGGTTGCCGTCGGAGAACATGATCTCGGCCGAGCCGCTGCCCGCCGTGCGCACGTAGTCGCCGACGTGCAGGGGGACGCGGCTCCTCGCCTCCTCCCACTCCTCGCCGTTGGCGCGCCGGTACTCGACCTCCCCCTGGATGGAGACGAAGTGGGCCTCGCCGGAGGCCCCCGGGCGCAGCGAGTCGCGGATGGCGAGGAGGAGGTTCAGGCTGCGCTCGGCGCCCTGGAGAGCTTCGCGGAAGGCGCCCCGGGCGTCGTCGGCGCGCGCCTCCTCGAGGCTCTGGCGGGCGGCCCCCCATTCGCTCTTCGCCGCCACCCCCGGCTCGCTCTTGAACTCGTCCAGGAGGACCTGGGCCTGGTTGATCACCTGCATCGCCTGGCGTTCGACCGCCTTCCTGTCCCAGATCCGGTAGGCCTCATAGCCCAGCCCCAGGGCGGCGAGGATGAGCAGCAGGAAGATCCACCCTTTGAGGGTGTCCACCGAGATGCTGTACCAATCCTTTCTCGGGCTGCCGGCCTTCAGGGGGGGCACTTGAAATCCCTTTCATGTAGGGAAACGAATATTATCACGGTTGTCGCATCGCCTACCGGGCTGCTAGAGTACTACGTCCCGCGGGGTTGAAAGGAGTCGGTTTCATGCTCAAGGTCTTACGCGACAACATCAAGTATCTCAGCTGGATCCTCTGGCTGATCATCGCCCTCTTCGTGGGGGCCATCTTCGTCAGCTTCGACAGCACCCGGCTCACCGGGGGCTCGACCCGCGACGTGGCGACGGTCGGCCACGACGCGGTCACCCGCGAGGAGTTCGACCGCACCTACAAGGCGCTCGAGCGGCAGTACCAGCAGGCCTACGGCGAGCAGTTCACCCCCGAGGTGGCCAAGCAGCTCCAGCTCCCCCTGAAAGCCCTGGGCGACGCCGTCAACCGGCGCATCCTGCTCGCCGAGGCCGCGCACCTGGGCTTGAAGGCGAGCGACGAGGAGGTCCGCGACCGCATCCTCACCGCCCCCCTCTTCCAGGACGACAAGGGCCGCTTCGTGGGCGAGGCGGTCTACCGCCAGTTCCTGCAGGAGCAGCACATGACGGCCGACGCCTTCGAGCAGCAGATGCGCGAGGATCTGATGCTCGCCAAGCTGTTCCAGACCCTGAAGGCCGGCGTCTACATCTCCGACGAGGAGATCGAGAAGGCCTACCGGGACCAGGTCGAGAAGGCCAAGGTGCGCTACGTCGAGCTGCCCAAGGACCGCTTCCTCCAGGGCCAGGACCTCCCCAAGGACCAGCTCGCCGCCTACTACGAGGCCCACAAGGCGGAGTACAAGCTGCCCGAGCAGCGCGAGGCCGCCTACCTCCTGGTGGAGAGCGCCAAGCTCCTCCCCCAGGTCCAGGTCGACGACAAGGCTCTGAAGGACTACTACGCCGCCCACGTGAAGGAATACAGCCAGCCGGAGCAGGCGCACGCCCGCCACATCCTGGCCAAGGTCGACGATCAGCATCCCGAGGCCCAGGCCAAGCAGAAGATCGAGGACGCCAAGCGGCGGCTGGACAAGGGCGAGGACTTCGCCAAGGTCGCCAAGGAGCTGTCGGAAGATACGGGCACGAAGGACAAGGGCGGCGACCTCGGCACCTTCGGCCGGAACGGCACGGTCAAGGAGGCCGAGGACGCCGCCTTCGGGGCCGAGCCGCACAAGCTCGTCGGCCCGGTGCGCTCAAGCCTCGGCTACCACCTGATCGAGGTTCTCGACAAGACTCCGGGCGGCCAGCAGCCGTTCGATCTGGTCAAGCAGCAGATCGGCACCCGTCTGGCCATGGAACGCACCCAGGGGATGGCCGAGGCCAAGGGCAAGGATCTCGCCGCCCGGCTCGCCCAGGAGAAGCCGAAGGGGCCGGAGGCCCTGGAGGCGCTCGCGAAGAGCGATCCCACGACCACCTACGCCCTGACCGGCAAGTTCGGCCAGACCGACCCGGTGCCCGGGATCGGGCGCATTCCGGGCTTCAACCAGGCGGCTTTCGCCCTCGCCAAGGGCGCGCTGTCGCAGCCGATCAAGGTCGGCCGCGGCTGGGCGATCCTCTATCTCACCAACATCCAGGCGCCGCGGACGCCGGAGCTGGCCGAGGTCGAGCCCAAGGTGCGCATGGCCGTCGCCAACCAGAAGCAGCAGCAGCTGGCGCTCGACAAGCTGAACGACGCCAAGGGAGAGATCGCCAAGGGCAAGACCCTGGACCAGGTGGCCGCCGAGCTGGGGCTCTCGATCAAGGAGACCCAGGAGTTCGGCGGCAACGGCTACATCCCCGGGCTCGGCTTCTCGCCGCAGCTCGCCCAGGCGGCCCTGGCGCTCCCCGCCGGCCAGGTCGGCGGGCCGTTCGCTGCCGGCCAGGGGGCGGTGCTGTTCCAGGTCTCCGACAAGAAGAGCGGCGACCCCAAGGAGCTCGCCGGCAAGAAGGAGCAGCTCAAGGACCAGCTGGCGAACGAGCGTTTCGAGCGGGTCCTGGGGGCGGTGATCGAGAAGCGCAAGCGCGACCTGGGGGTCAACTTCAACCGGCAGTTCCTGGAGGCCTACGGGATCGAAGCGCCGCAGACGACGTAGAGATGATCGGCTACCTCCAAGGCCAGGTCCTGAAGAGCGGCCCGGACCGTCTGCTGCTCGACGTCCACGGGGTGGGGTACGTCGTCCACATCCCGCTCTCCACCTGGTATGAGCTCGAGCGCCGCGGCGGCAGCGGGCCGGTCGCCCTCCACATCCACACCCAGGTGCGGGAGGACGACATCTCCCTCTTCGGCTTCTGGACCGAGCGCGAGAAGCTCCTCTTCGAGCGGCTGATCGGGGTGACCGGGATCGGCCCGCGCCTGGCCCGGGTGATCCTCTCCGGCATGGCCCCCGAGGATCTGCTGGCGGCGCTCGCGGCCGGCGACCTCGGGCGCCTGTCGAGCATCCCCGGGGTGGGCAAGAAGACGGCCGAGCGGATGGTCCTGGAGCTGCGAGAGAAGATGCGCGAGCTGGCGGCCGAGCTGCCGGAGAAGGCCGTTCCGGCCGACGACGACGTGGTCTCCGCCCTGGTCAACCTCGGCTACAAGGCCGCCCAGGCCGAGCGCGCCGTGGCCGAAGCCCGCCGCGAGCGCCCCGACGCCGCCTTCCACGACCTCCTGCGCGCCAGCTTGAACCGGCTGTCGCGGGCGTAGGTCGCCGAGAAGCTATAATGAAGATTCATGGCCGGGACAATACGAGCGCAGCGACCTCGCGTCGAGCGATGACGTGACCCTTACCACCGGGCTCGATCCGGTCCAATAGCTCCCGTGCGGCACGCGACGACTCTGCGATGGATTGCTTGTCGTCCTTCTTGGCGGCAATTGCGAGCAGAAGCACATTCGCGTCGCACTCCTGCAGCTTGCGTTGTGTTTTTGCTGCCAGCCGGTGTGCGCCCCTCGCGTACTCGTCCGCCAGCGCCAGATTGTATGTTTCGAGCTCGCAACGCGCCAGCGACAACAGGATGTCCGCTTCGAATTCCACGATGGCGATACGGCGACATCTCTCGAGTGCCGCCTTGAGCTCGGATCGAGCGACATCATGTCGCCCAAGAGCGAGGCTGGCCGCACCGAGGAGCCATGAGGCGCGGACCCTGTTGCGCTGAACCTGTCCGCGTCCAGCGAGCTCGGCGCAAAGCTCGGCGCTCTTGCGCGCGTCTGCTGCGAATTGAGAGGAAACGAACTTGGCGACGCCCCCGCGCCCGGCGCGGTCGTTGCGGCACAGTAGAAGACTCTGACGGGCGCAATTCGCGCGGATGATCGACCGCCGCTTCCTGTTCAGACCACCGTAATGCAGAGCCGCATGCCTGTTCCGTGCGGCGCCTTCGAAGTCGCCGGCATAGGTCATGCGGAGAAGCAGATCTTGATGCACGATCGCGCGCAGCTCGTGGTTCGGCCGGCGCCGGAGCAATTCGAGGGCCCGTCGCAGCTTGGCGCAAGCGTCCTTGGTCATGCCGGACTCCCACGCCACGTCCGCGAGGTTGATGAGGCTCAGCACGACGCCGGCAGTGTCGCCTGCCGACTTGTAGATCTGCCGAGCTGTCTCGAAGCACTCCGCCGCCTGGCCGATATCCCAGCTGGCCCGATAGGTGACCCCGCGCGCCGTCTGAATCCATGCGTCAGGACGCTCCGAAGTACCGGCACCCGTCCCGAACAACGCGCTCCCAGTCAGGAGGCGCGGAGACCGTCCCCCGATCAACGATGCGACCCCTGCACTGGCCTTGGCATAAGCGCCCAGGAGATCGGCATTTGCCATGTAGTCCGCATAGCGATAGTGCAGGGGGATGAACAACGATCGTCGAAGCCGGAGAAAAGCGGCTTCGAGGTTTCCGGCGGCGATCTCCTTCTTGTAAAGGTCCCAGTGCCCGCGAAAGCGCTTCTTCGCCGTCTCATACTGTTTAGAGAGTCGCAATGCCCGCTGCGACCGCCGAGCCACGTCTTTCGGGAGCCGCTTCAGGCGTTTCGCCAGCTCATCGTTCGCCATGCCGAAGATGGACCCGGGTGGCAGTTCATGACGATCGATCTCGCCACCCAGATCGATGACGACGAGCACACCGTCTTCCTGCGCCGTTCGCGACTCGAAAAACGTGAAGACGCTCTTGTCATAGTCGCGCGTGGAGACAGCCAGGACCCAACGCGACCTCGCAAACGCGGTCCGGATCTCGAGTGAGAGCAGAAACTGATCTTCGCGCTGATCCATGACGTAATGGGTCAGTTTCCACTGATTCAAGAACGGCCGAAGGGTGTTTGTGACCCAATCTCTGTCCTTGGAACGGAAGGAAACGAACACGTTGTAGGCGTGACGCATCCGTCACCTCATGACAGGGGCGTCTGCAAGCGCGTCTTTCAAGATGGCCAGCCCGTCGACGAGTTCCGCGGCACTGATGGTGAGCGCCGGGAGCAGTCGCACGATGCTTCGTTGCGGGGCGTTGACGAGCAGGCCACGCTTCTGGCAGGTCGCGGTCAATTCGTTGGCGTCGACCGCGACTTCAATCGCGGCGATCATCCCGAGCTGACGAACTTCGACGACGCGGTCGGCGTACTGCGCGGCGATCTCTGCGAGGGAGGCGGCGAGGTGCTCGGCAATCCGCCGGACGCTCAGCAGAATGCCTTCCGAGTCGATTGTCTCGATGACGGCGAGCGCGGCAGCACATGCGAGCGCGTTGCCACCGTACGTGCTCCCATGCGTTCCCGGCGGCAGGGCCGCGCACAGATCTCCTCCGCGAACCAGGAGTGCGCCGATCGGGAATCCTCCGGCCAGATTCTTCGCCAGGCAGACGGCGTCCGGGGGTGGAGCCTCTAGCGTCTGAAACGCGAAGTAGTCGCCGGTGCGGCCCATTCCGCTTTGAACTTCGTCATAAACGAGCAATGCGTTGTGCTCGTCGCACACTTGCCTGGCGTCGCGCAGGTAGCTGGCCCGGCAGACGTAGACGCCACCCTCGCCTTGCACCGGCTCGATGATCACGGCCGCCGTGCCGTCGTCAACCGCATGGAACAACGCATCCGTATCGTTGAGCGGAACGTGTGAGAATCCGGGAACGAGCGGATCGAAGCCGTCACGATGCCTGATCTGGCCCGTGGCCGACACCGCTCCCAACGTGCGGCCGTGAAAGCTCCTCTCCATGGCCACGAATTTCGACCGGCCCGGGCGTGCTCGCTTCGCCAACTTGATGGCCGTCTCGACGGCCTCGCTTCCGGAGTTGCAGAAAAAGGCCCGCGCGTCGAACCGATCGTCGAGTTTCCGCGTCAGCGCTGCCGCCAACCGCGCCTGTTGTGGGGTGAAGAATCGATTCTGGACATGGATCAGGGATGCAGCCTGCCTGCAGATGGCCTCGACGACGCGCGGGTGACTGTGCCCCAGGCCGCAGACGCCGAGCCCCGGTGCAAAGTCGAGATAAGACTTCCCGCCGTCGTCCCATACGTGCGATCCCTTTCCGCGGACGATCGTCAGGCCGGCGCGCGGATAACACGGAAGGACATGTCGCGCATAGAGCGTCGCGCAATCGATAGCGTCTGTCATGCCATCCTCCCCGTGTCCGGAGCGCTTGCGCGCCAGGGCCTGCCGGTGACGTCTTGATACGACCGTCTCTTCCAGCGGAGCATGGTCCAGTCGGCGTCGGGAGTCGTTTGAGGCACCTCTTCTGTTTCGATCGGCTCGCTCGGCGTCCGATCGAGGTGAAGGCCCTGACCGATGACCCATTCGGGATCGCCGAACGGTTTCCGATATCGTTCGGCCGAATCGGGGAAGACCGCGCAAACCACTTTCGACGGCTCGCGCCGGTGCTTCCATTCGGCGACCAGAAAGGCCGCGCCGGACGTTGGCCCGGCATCGACGCCGCGGTGCGTCGACGCCAGCCTTTGTGTTGCGGCGATCACCGCCGAGTCTGAGAGCCAATGAACCTCGTCATAGGCGGCATGGTCGACGTTGCCTGGCTCAATTCCGTTTCCCATGCCGCGGATCCGGCGTATTCCCGAAGGGAGACCAAAGATCACGCTTCCGCGCAGATCGACAGCGATGAGGCTGGGATCACAGCCGCTCCTACGGAGTCCCTGCGCAATCCCGCAGCTCGAGCCGCCACTCCCAACGCTGCAGACGACCACATCAACGCCTTCCAATCGGGCCAGGATCTCGTCGGCCACGACGCTGTAGCTCTCGCTGTTCCAGGGATTGTCGTATTGATTCGTCCAGTAGGCATGGGGGTATTTCCTGCGGAGCTCGTCCAGTCGCTGCAGCCGGTTGGCTTGAGTGGCGCCCGGATTCGCGTCATTCGGAACGACATGGACTTCGGCATCGAGATCGCGGAGCCTCTGTCGGACGTAATCGTCGAGCGCCATCTCGTCGGTAACGAGGATGCACCGATACCCGTCCTCCTTGCAGACCTCCGCGAGCCCGATGCCCATCGATCCGCTCGTTGTCTCGATGACCATCCCACCCGGCCCCAGCAGACCCTCGCGCCGTGCGCGCCGCACCACTCCGAACGCATTGACGCGCTTCATGAGCTCGAATCTCGCAGCCCAGAAGTTGGGACCGAGCTCGATCATCGTCGGGAGCAGCGTGTGGGTCATGTGCAGGTCATTCTTGCGTCCTTGGTTCCAACACTCCAACTACGCGCCATAATCGTCCGATGCGGACCCTCCTCCTCATCGCCGCCCCGCCCGCCGCGAGCGCCCCGACGCCGCCTTTCATGACCTCCTCCGCGCCAGCCTGAACCGGCTGTCGCGGGCGTAGCTCCCCGAAAAGCGCGGCTACGGAGTGAGCCCGAGTTGAACGAGGATGGCTCGTTCCACTCCTTCGAGATCGGCGTGGGAGAGCTCGCCGAGCCGGGTCGAGAGTCGCGTCTTGCTCACGGTGGTGAGCTGATCCGCCATGGCCTTTCGCTGCTGACCGCGTACAGACACGTAAGCCTCGCTGGGATAGAGGCGTTCGACGTTCGAAGTGAGCGGCACCACCTGCACCCGGTTAAGGAACTGGTTCGACGCGTCGTTGCTGACGATGACGGCCGGGCGCTTCTTCTTGATCTCACCCCCCACCGCCGGCTCGAAGTCGACCCACCAGACGTCACCGCGTTTCATCGGCGACGTCCGCGATCGTGGCCTCGGCCCACTCGTGAGCTTCTGCTTCGCGGGCTTCGTCGGCGGCCATTTCCCCGTAGGCGGCCATCAGGTCCTGGTGAAGGACGTGCGGTCGAACGAGGGCCTCGATGAAGCGGCTGATCTTGTGTCGGCCGACGACCTCGTGCAGACCGGCGTAGACCTGCTCGTCGACGGTGATGGTGAGCTTCTTCTGCATACGTATACGATACGTGTTCTCGGAGAGAGCGTCAAGGCGGGGGCGTCTGCTCTCCACCTGGTACGAGCTTGAGCGGCGACAGCGGCCCCGGTCGGAAGGAGAGGACCACCCAAGGAAGGCAGAGCGTCGCCCCTACCGGGGCTCGTTGTTGCGCAGCTTCATCGCATCACGGCTCAACGGCTCGACTCCGACATCGGGCCAGAGGCTGGCCTGCCATTTCGTGTAGTCGAAGGGGGCCCGTGTGAGCAGGCTCACGAACCTCTCTGCCTGGACGTCCCCGAGGGCGGCGACAAGAGCGCGTACACCCTGAACCTTGAGCTCTTCGTCGGTGATCATGGCTCGGTAGCCCTCACAAAGGCGGTAGGATCTACCACCGAGACCTCAGTATACTCCGACAGCTTCTTGAGCAACCCATCGTCCGTCGTCACGAAATATTCGCACCCGGCTTCGACCGCGGAGGCAACATGAAGGGCGTCTTTGCTGTGAACCCCGAGTCTGATCAGTGACTTCGCCCTATCCAGAATCCCTGGTGTCTCGATGACATCGACAACGGACCGCGCTCGCCACAAACGGACTGCAGCACGCCTTTCTTCAAAAGGATTCGCCGCGTTCTCATAGTCCAAGATATACGACCATGCCAACTCGACCTCTCCGGCGACGACGCGTTCCTGAATGCGAAGCTTCGCCTCCGTCTCAAGCCGAACTCGCACCTGGGCCTGGCTATCGAAGGGACGATTGAAGCAGCAATTATCCAAGTAGATCCGCATTGTATGGCGGTGATGAAGCCGCCGGGCGCTCCCCCCTCTACATGTAGTACCCGTTGACGTCCACGATCACCTGCACGTTCCCGTTGGCGAGCACGAATGGCTGGGCCGCCAGGGTGCCGCTGCCGTCCGAGGCGAGGGGCAGGATGGTGTTGTTGGAGCGGGTCTGGTTGGCGCTGAAGTTGATCGTGCTCACCGGCGGGTTGGGGTAGTTGCCGGGATAGAGGGCGATGAAGCCGGCGGCGGTGGGGCTCACCACGGTGACGTTGGCCGAGACCGCCGAGGCCCCCGCCGGGATGCCGCAGGCAAAAGCGGTGATGCCGGCGGCCGGGAAGACGAGTTGCGACCCGGAGAGCAGCGCGCTGCTCTGCCGGGTGTCGAGGAGCCGGCAGGGGGTGATGGTGTAGAAGCCCTTCCCGGTCTGGGGCACCACCACGACCGTGGCTGGAACGGAGTCGACGCCGGCCACCGAGTTCTGGAGGTGCAGGCGGATGGTATAGATGCCCGGGGGAACCCCGGCCGTGTTCCACCAGGTCCCTGCCCCCACCATGTCGACCTCCGGGAGGGACACGCTGGTGACTTTCCAGGTGTAGCTGAGCGGCGGCTGGCCGTGGCCGGCGCCGGTGAGCTTGACCAGCTGGCCCGCCTCGACCGTCGTCGCGCCGACCAGGGCCTGGGTGATGACCGGGGCGGGGTCGAGCACGGTCACGGTCTGCAGGACCGTCGAGCAGCCCTGGTTGTTACAGACTTTGAGCGCAACCTGCTTCAACCCCGGTGTCGAGAAGGCGAACGTCGGATTCTGGGTGGTCAGGATGGTCTGCGCCTGGCCGGCCCCGGCGAAGAGGACAACCGTGACGAGCAGAACGACCGCAGCACGGACACGGTGCATCGGTACTTCCTCCGCCCGGAAAACGCCAGCTCAAGACGCCGCCCGGGTGCAGCGCCACGACCCAGGAGTTGGATCAGGAGTTACGTATATTGGTGGAAGGCTATCTCGTATCCGTCCCGGGGTCAATGGGTTGGACCCCGGAACCAGCTAGAATGCCCCCATGGTCCACGAGGAGCATCTGCTTTCCGGGGCGCCCGATCCCGACGACCTGGGGGTCGAGGCCTCGCTGCGTCCCCGGCGGCTCGACGAGTACGTGGGCCAGACCCGCCTCTTGGACAACCTCCGGGTCTTCATCCGCGCCGCCCGCGAACGGCGGGAGAGCCTCGACCACGTCCTCCTCTTCGGCCCTCCGGGTCTCGGCAAGACGACCCTCGCCCACATCATCGCCAACGAGATGAACGCTCCCCTGCGGGTCACCTCGGGGCCGGTGCTCGAGCGGGCGGGCGACCTGGCGGCGATCCTCACCAACCTCGATCGCGGGGAGGTGCTGTTCATCGACGAGATCCACCGCCTGGGGCCGACGGTTGAGGAGATCCTCTATCCCGCCCTGGAGGACTACCGGATCGACCTGGTGATCGGCCAGGGACCGGCGGCGCGCACGGTCAAGATCGAGCTGCAGCCCTTCACCCTGGTCGGGGCGACCACCCGGGCCGGCCTCATCAGCTCGCCGCTGCGCGCCCGCTTCGGCATCGTCCACCGGCTCGACTTCTACCGCCCGGAGGAGCTCGCCCGCATCATCCAGCGCTCGGCGCACCTGCTCGCCATCCCCATCGACCCGGCGGGGGCGGCGGAGATCGCCCGGCGGAGCCGCGGCACCCCGCGCGTCGCCAACCGGCTGCTCCGGCGGGTGCGCGATTTCGCCCAGGTCGAGGGGGCGGCGGGGATCGACCTCGCCGGCGCCCAGCGCGCCTTGGGCCTCCTGGAGGTCGACGAGTACGGCTTCGACGACCTCGACCGCAAGATCTTGAACACCCTGATCGAGCACTACGACGGCGGACCGGCCGGCATCCGCGCCCTGGCCGCGGCGGTGGGCGAGGACCGCGGCACCCTGGAGGATTTCTACGAGCCCTACCTCATCCAGGAAGGCTTCCTCCAGCGCACCCCGCGCGGCCGGGTCGCCACCCGCCGCGCCTACGAGCACCTGGGCTACCCGCCGCGGCCCGGCACCGGCTCCCTCTTCTAAGCGCCGTGCGCCGCCTCGCTCTGATCGACAACCCGAAGGCGGGGCAGCGGCAGCACGCCAGGCTCTTGGACGCGATCCTCGCCGAGCTCCGGCGCGGCGGCTTCGAGGTCGAGGCGGTCCCCACGGCGGGACCGGGCGACGCCACCCGGCTCGCCCGGGAGATCGCCGCGGCAGGATGGACCGAGGCGGTCCTCGCCTTCGGCGGCGATGGCACGGTCCGCGAAGTGGCGGCGGGGCTCCTCGGCTCGGAGGTGGCGCTGGGGATCCTCCCCGGCGGCACGGTCAACCTTCTCGCCCGCGCCTTGGGCCTGCCCGGTGAGCCGGTGGCGGCCGCCGCCGGTATCGCCAATATCGCCGGCATGGCCAACCTGCCGGTGCGCTCGCTCGACGTCGGTCTCGCCGGCGGGAGCCCCTTCCTTATGATGGTCTCGGCGGGGCTCGACGCGCGGGTCCTCTCGATCCTCGACGGCGACCTGAAGCGGCGCTTCGGCCAGGCCGGCATCCTCTGGCAGGGGCTCGCCGAGTGGTGGCGTTACCCGTATCCGAGCCTCACCCTCCGGGCCGACGGCCGATCCCACGCCGCCACCTTCGTCGCGGTCGCCAACATCCCCCTCTATGCCGGCCCCTACCGGCTGGTGCCGGAGGCGCGGCCCGACGACGGCCGCCTGGAGCTCCTCCTCTTCCGCGGCGGCCGCGCCGCCACCCTGGGCTTCGCGCTCGACCTCTTCCGCGGCGCCCGCCACCTCCGCCGGCAGGACGTCACGATCCTCTCCGCCCAGGAGGTGATCCTCGAAGCCCCCCCCGACCTCGCCGCCCAGGTCGACGGCGACCTCTGCCGCGAAGCGCTCCCCCTGACCATCCGCCTCGCCCCGGAAAAGCTGCGGGTGCTGGCGCCGGAGGTACCCCGATGACCCCGACGATCCCTGCGTCGCCACCCGCGCCGGCCCCCCGTCCGCTCGATGCGATCTTCGAGCCGCGCTCGGTCGCCCTGATTGGCGCCTCGCGGCGGCGCGATTCGATCGGCTTTGCCCTGCTCCACAATCTGGTCCTCTCAGAGTTCAACGGCGCTCTCTACCCGGTGAACCCGAACGCCCAGGTGATCCACTCGCTCAAGTGCTACCCCACGGTCGCCGCCATCCCTGATCCGGTCGACCTTGCCGTGATCCTGGTCCACCGGCGGCTGGTGCAGGAGGCGGTCGAGGCCTGTATCGCGAAGGGGGTGCGGGGGCTCGTCGTCATCACCGCCGGGTTTGCCGAGACCGGTCCCGAGGGGGCGGCGCGCGAGGCCCTCCTCCGCGAGGCGGTGCGCGCCGCCGGGGTGCGGATGATCGGCCCCAACTGCATGGGGGTGATCAACACCGCGGCTGCGGTGAGCCTGAACGCCACCTTCGCCCCCGTGCCTGCCCAGCCCGGCCCGCTCGGCTTCGTCAGCCAGTCGGGGGCCCTGGGGGTCGCGATCCTCAACGTCGCCCGCGACCTGGGGGTTGGCCTCACCCAGTTCGTCTCCATGGGCAACAAGGCGGACGTTTCCGGCAACGACCTCCTGGAGCACTGGGAGGACGACCCCGACACCCAAGTGATCGCCATGTACCTGGAGTCGTTCGGCAACCCGCGGCGCTTCACCGAGATCGCCAAGCGGGTGACACGCAAGAAGCCGATCCTCATCGTCAAATCGGGCCGCACCCAGGAGGGGGCGCGCGCCGCCTCCAGCCACACCGGGGCGATCGCCGGCGCCGACATCACGGTTTCGGCCTTCCTGGAGCAGTGCGGGGTGCTGCGCGCCAACACCATCGAGGAGCTGTTCGACATCGCCCGCGCCCTCGCCCGCTCGCCCCTGCCCGAGGGCAACCGGGTGGGGATCGTCACCAATGCCGGCGGCCCGGCGATCATGGCGACCGACGCCTGCGTCAACCTGGGATTGAAGATCGCCGAGCTGTCGGAGACGACCCGCGCCACCCTGCGCGCCGCCCTGCCGCCGGAGGCGAGCGTCGGCAACCCGGTCGACATGATCGCCTCGGCCCGGGCGCCCGACTACGCCCGCACCCTCGCGGTCGTCCTCGACGATCCGGGCGTGGACATGGCCCTGGTGATCAACGTCACCCCCTTTCTCGCCAGCCCCATCGACGTGCTCGAAGAGTCCGGACGGGTGGCCCACGAACGGACGAAACCGGTGCTCGCGGTGATGATGGCGACCGAGGAGTTCTACGAGTCGACCAAAGAGCGCCGCGACCTGCCCCCGGTCTACCGCTTCCCGGAGTCGGCCGCCCGCGCTCTCGCCATGCTCTCCCGCTACGCCGCCTGGCGCCGCACCCCGGCCGACGCTCCGGCCCCGGATTTCGCCGTCGACGACGCGGCGGTGGCCGCCATTCTCGACCGGGCCGGGGAGGGGTACCTTTCCCCCGAGGACACCTTCCGCGTCCTCGACCTCTACGGCATTCCCTTCGCCGCCTGGCAGGTGGCGGGGAGCCGCGAGGAGGCCCTGGCCGCGGCGCGCGCCCTGGGTTTCCCGGTGGTGGTCAAGGCGATTGCCCCGGGGCTCGTCCACAAGAGCGACGTGGGTGCGGTGGCGGTCGACCTGCGCGACGAGGCGGAGCTGGCGGCCACCCTGGAACGGATGGAGACGGCGGTGACCGCCGCCGGCTTCCCCGTCGCGGGCTTCTTCGTCCAGGAGCTGGTTTCCGGCGGGCACGAGGTGATCTTCGGCATCGCGGCCGACCCGCGCTTCGGCCCGCTCCTCATGTTCGGCCTCGGCGGGCGCTACGTGGAGGTCTTTCAGGACGTCCGCTTCGGGGTGCCGCCGCTCGCGCCGCGCGAGGCGGCGGAGATGATCCACGGTATTCGCGGAGTGAAGCTCCTGGAAGGCGTGCGCGGCGAGGCCGGGGCCGACCTCGCCTTCCTCGCCGAGATCCTCCTCCGCCTCTCCCAACTCGCCCAGCGCCACCCGCGCCTCTTGGAGCTCGACATCAACCCCTTCCTCGCCGCCGCCGACCGCGGCACCGCCAAGGCCCTGGACGCCCGCATCCGGGTGGGGTCGCCGCCGGGGCCGGTGCGCGAGGAGGTCTGAACCGTCTCAAGGAAGGAGATCCCCATGCTCGAACGGCTCATGCCGACGGACACCAATCTCGGCTCCCCTCTCCTCCGGCTCTTCCTGGGGGTCGTCTTCTTCCCCCACGGCGCCCAGAAGCTCCTCGGCTGGTTCGGCGGCCAGGGTTTCGGGGCCACCGTGGCCGGGATGTCCCACCTGGGACTACCGGCGGCGCTCGTCTTTCTCGTCATCCTGATCGAGTTCTTCGGCGCGCTCGGCTTGCTCCTGGGCTTCCTCACCCGCTTGTCGGCGTCGGGAATCCTCTGCGTCATGCTGGGAGCGATCTTCACCGTCCACCTGAAGAACGGCTTCTTCATGAACTGGACCGGTCAGCAGTACGGCGAGGGGTTCGAATACCACCTCCTGGTGATCGGGATGTGCCTCGCACTGATGGTCCTGGGCGGCGGCCGGTACTCGGTGGATGGGTCGATGGGGCGGGGGCGCGCTGCCGCGGGAACCTCTACCTCACCGAGCAGATGACCCCCAGGTCACCGGCGCGGCGGCCGGCCCTGTCGCGGCGAGTGCTTCTGGGAGCCGCGCGGGGTCCGGGTCCGCGCCGTTCCGGAGTCTTGAGGACTCCCTGGCGCACCTTTCTTCGTGGGAGGGGCCGCCGCCGCCGCCGACCCGCTCCCCCCACCGGAGGCGTAGGGATCTCCCACCTCCTCCCCCACGACGACCGTGAAAGAGGCGGCGGCCGGGAAGGCGCACTCGCCGGCGCCGGCGGCCAGGCTCGCCTCGACCTCGGCGAGCTGCTGCAATCCCGTGCCCCACCGGAGCCGCGCGGTCATCGGCATCCCCTTCGTACACGCCTGGGCTCCTTCCTTTATATAGAGGAGCGCCTGGCGGAGCTGCCGATCGAGGCGCGGGTCGGGGAGGGGCGGCAGGGCGGCGAGGGGACGCAAGGCCTCGCGGACCGGGTAGCCGAGGTTGCGCGAGGCCGGTCCCCAGCCGCGCTCCAGGCTGTCCCAGGCCTCGCCCAGAGAGGCGCGAAGCGGCCGGGCGGCGGGGATGTAGGCGCGGCACCAGAGGTCCAAAGCCGGACGGAGGGCGGCACGGCGGGTCGCCTTCTCTTCCGCCCGGCGGGCGCGGCCGGCCGGGTCGAGGTGGGGGACGATGCGGATACGAGGCGCCTCCACGGGGGAAGGGACAGGAATCGCCTCGGCCGCCGCGGCGGCCGCCGGAGTCCGGACGGGGAGGAGGGCAAGGAGGAGCAGGAGGGGCAGCGACTTCGTTTCGCATCTCAACATGTCGGATCTCCCGGCCGCGGTGGTAGGTTTGGCTTCGGCGCGCGGCCTTTACCCGTCATGACGGATTTCGCTCCCCTCGTTCGCTCACTCTTTCTTGGACCCCGTGGCGCGGCCGAGCGGGTGGTCAACCCGTACCGCGACGCCGACCCGGTTTTCGACCGGCCGGGGGCGGCGCGTCGGCGGCGGGAGAACCTTGCGGCCTACCTGGAGCGGGTGGGGCAGCCGCGGCTGGTGCTTCTGGGGGAGGCGCTGGGGTTTCGCGGCGGCCGGTTCTCGGGGATCGCCTTCACCAGCGAGCGCCAGCTGGCGGGGGAGGACGGGCGGCGGCTCCCCTGGGCGGGTCCCCCCTTCCGGCCGACCAGCACCCGGCCCGGGCTCTGGCTGGAGCCGTCCGGCAGCATCGTCTGGGGCGCCCTGGGCGGCGATCCGCGCGGCGTCCTCCTCTGGAACGCCTTCCCCTGGCACCCCTATGGCAGCCGGGGGCCGCTGTCGAACCGCACCCCGGAGCGCCGCCTGTGGACCGCCAACCTCCATGTCCTCGAAAAGCTGCTCGCGGTGGCGGCCGGGGCGCCGGTGGTCGCCGTGGGCCGCACCGCCCAGGCCGCCCTCGGTCTCCTCGGGGTCGAGGCGCCGCTCCTGCGCCACCCCGCCTACGGGGGAGCCGACATTTTCCGGGGACAGCTCGCCCCCCTGCTCGCTGCACATCGGTCTGTGCTAAGATAGCCGGGATTCTTCCTTTGCGGCTTTTCCGCAGGAGGTGTGTATGGTCCGCTCGCTCCCCCGGGTCCTCCTCGGGATCTTCCTTGTTTTGGGCCTGGTGCTCCTCGCCGCCCTGCCGGTGGGCGCCGACGTCTACCACATCAAGCTCAAGTCCGGCACCGTCGTCGACACCCGGTACCAACCGCAGGACGCGAGCTGGGATCCGCACATGGTGCTGCTGATGACCGAGGTGGGGAACTGGATCGGCGTGCGCAAGGACGACATCGACAGCGTCTCCTCGGAGAACGCCACCCGCGGCTTCGGCGTGACCATCCGGAACAACACCATCTCCTTAGGGGTCGCCCCCAACGACCAGCCGACCCCGAACTCCGACAAGAACGTCGCCGCCATGGACCGCCTCACCCAGGCGATCCAGGGGCTGGCCCAGGGGCAGCAGCAGCAGCCCTACAGCATCACGCAGGGCGTGCAGACCGAGAACACCCAGGGCATCCCGTCGAACTTCATCAATCCGAACTCTGGCGGCGGCAGCTCGCAGCCGCTCGCCATCCCGCTGCCGGTGCCGGTGCCGACGCCGACCCCGGCGCCGCCCCAATAGCCCGCAAAAGAGGTAAGATCCCCCGCGCCGGCGCCATGAGGGCGCCGGCGTTTCTTTGACAACATCGACGGTGTGGTGACACTGCCCCCAGGCACGCCTGGAGGCCGTCTCAAAAGGGAAGCCGGTGAGACGCCGGCGCGGCCCCCGCCACTGTAACCGGGTACGAAACCGGAGTAGCCACTGCCCGGGCGGATCGCACAGGACGTGCGGTTGCCCAGGTGGGAAGGACCGGGAGTAGGAAGATCCGAAAGCCAGGAGACCTGCCCACCGTCCGATGCCTCCCGCGGGGCGCGGGGGAGGGCTCGACCGCGCGTCTTCCCTCGCCCACCTCCCCGGTGGGTATCACTTTCTTGAGAAGGGAAGACGATGCGCCAGATCCTCCTGGTGGCCCTCGCCTCCGGAATCCTCGGGGGTGGGATTCCGGTCGCCGCCACCGCACAAGCCGCACCCGCCGCACCCACCCAAACCGATCCCGCGGCCACCCCGCCGGCCGCCGACCCCGCGTTCCGCGAGTCGATCGTCGTGTCGACCAGCCTCGCTCCCGAGCCTCGCGAGGACACTCCCGCCTCGGTCACCGTCATCGACCGGCAGGAGATCACGGCCCGCCAGAGCACCACCCTCGGGGACCTCCTGGACACCGTTCCCGGGCTCGCCGTGGTCCAGGCCGGCTCGCCCGGCCAGCAGACCTCCCTCTTCACCCGCGGCACGAGCTCGGTCCAGACGCTCCTGCTGTGGAACGGGATGCAGTTGAACGACCCCTACTTCGGCGGGGCCAACTGGCAGTTCCTGCCCACCGACGGGGTGTCGCGGGTCGAGGTGGTGCGCGGCCCGGCCAGCTCCCTCTACGGCAGCAACGCGATGGGTGGCGTGGTCCAGGTCCTGACCGGTCCGGAGAACGGCGGCAGGGTCCGTCTGGAGGCCGGGAGTCACGACTACAAGCGGGCCGGCCTGACGGGCGGCTGGGATCTGGGGGCCGTCCGCCTCGACCTCGCCGGTCACGTGCGGCGGGGGGACGGCGAGATCAAGAACGACTCCTTCGACAGCCAGGAGCTCGTCGCCCGCGCCCTCTGGACCCTGGCCCCGGGAGTGAGCCTGGGGGTGCTCGGCCGCGCCAACGACTCGAACACCGGCATTCCGCTCTCCGGCGACACCCCGACCCCCGACCGGCGCATCGCCTGGCAGGAGCGCGAGGTGGCGATCCCCTTCCGCCTGGAGCGCGGCACCTTCGCGCTCGACGCGCAGCTCTCCCGGGTGGCCTTCGACAACGCCTACCGCGCCCCGAGCGATCCGTTCGGGTTCACCTCGGCGGACACCTCCTCGGAGGCCCTGCGGGGGCGGACCGTGGCCACCTGGCACGCCCTGCCCAACCTCCGGCTCTCCTTCGGCGGTGAGAGCGAGCGCCTGGAGGTGACCGACAGCTCGAGCTTCGGCAGCAACTTGAAAGGCGCCCACCAGAGCACCTGGGCGGTGTTCGGCGAGGCCGGGTACGACGCCGGCTCCTTCCATGGCGACGTCGGCGTGCGGCGCGACGACAACAACGTCTACGGCAGCCAGACCAGCCTGCGGCTGGGGGGCGTCGCCGACCTGGGGGCGGGGTTCCGCCTGCGGGCCAGCTACGGCGAGGCCTTCCGCGCGCCCTCGCTCGGCGAGCTCTTCTTCCCCGGCAGCGGCAATCCGAACCTCCAGCCCGAGACCAGCCGGAGCACCGAGGTCGGCCTCGAACGGCAGGGCGGGGGATGGCGTTTCGCCGTGACCGGCTTCGAGAACCGGCAGAAGAACCTGATCGAGTTCGACTTCGCGACCTTCACGGACGTCAACGTCGGACGGGCGAAGAGCCGTGGGATCGAGGCGGAGGTGGGCTACCGGCGGGGCATCGTCTCGGCGCGCTTGAACAGCACCTGGCTCGACGCCAAGGACGAGACCACCGGCCTCGCCCTGCTCCGCCGGCCGAAGCGGAGCAGCAACCTGGTCTTAGCGCTCACCCCCCGGCGCTGGACCTTCTCGCTCACCGGTCGGGTCGTGGGCGACCGGCCGGACGTCGACCCGGTCACCTTCGCCAACCGCACCAACCCCGGCTACCAGCGGTGGGACGTGGCGGCGAGCTACCAGCTGCTCGACTGGCTGGCCCCCTACGCGCGGGTCGAAAACGTCGCCGACCGCGCGTACGCCCAGGCGCTCGGCTTTCCGGCCCCGGGGCGGACGGTGATCGGCGGCGTGGCGGTCAACTTTTGAGGCGGTGCGGAGCGCCCGCGAGGGCGCTCCTCCCGTTCCTTTTCCTCTCCCTCCCCTTGATGGGTCCCGCGGGCTGCCGGCAGGCGCCCGCGGCGGCCCGGGCTCCCCAGCGGATCGTCGCCCTCGCCCCCAGCCTGACCGAGACCGTCTTCGCCTTGGGCCTCGGGCCGCGGGTGGTGGGGGTGGGCGATTTCTCGCGGTTTCCGCCCGAGGCGCGCACCCGGCCGAAGCTGGGCGGGCTGTTCAACCCCAACCTCGAAGGGATCGTGGCCCTGCGCCCCGACCTCGTGGTGCTCCTGCCCAGCGAGCGCGACCTGGCGGACAAGCTCGGCAAGCTGGGGATCGCGTCGATCATCGTCCGCAACGAGGACGTGAACGACGTGGAGCACGGCTTCACGCTGATCGCCGACCGCTGCGGAGTGCCGGAGACCGGCCGGCGCCTCGCCGAGCAGTTCCATCGTGACCTCGTACCCCGCGCGGCATCCTCAAAGCCTGCGAAGCCGCAGAAAGTGGTGCTCTCGGTGGGGCGGCAGGTGGGGCGGTTGACCGATCTCCTGGTGGCGGGGCCGGGGACCTTCTACGACGCGCTCCTCACCCGGCTGGGGGCGGAGAACGTCTTCGCCGACGCCCCGGTACACTATCCACAGGTGGCGCTGGAGGAGGTGCTCGCCCGCGCGCCGGACGTCATCCTGGAGATCCGGGAGGATCAGCCGGCGCCCGCGGCGGTACGCCAGCTCACCACCGACTGGTGGGGGCTGCCGCAGCTCCAGGCGGCGAGCCGGGCGCGGGTCTACGTCCTCTCCGGGGACTACGTGATGGTCCCGGGGCCGCGGCTGCCGCGGCTCTACCGGGAGATGGGGGCGGCGCTCGACACCGCGGCCCGGGAGAGGAAGTGAGCGGGTGAGCGAGAGCAGCGCTCCGGCTCTCCTCTCCGCCCGCGGTCTGGCCTGGCGGGCCGGACCGCGCACCCTCCTCGGGCCGCTCGACCTCGACGTCCACGCCGGGGAGTGCCTGATGGTCGTCGGTCCCAACGGGGCGGGGAAGACCACCCTGCTCCGCCTCCTGACCGGCCTCCTCTCCCCGGCCGCGGGGGAGATCCGCTACCGCGGCCGCCCCTTTTCCGGCCTCTCCCGGCGCGAGCGGGCGCGCCATCTCGCCTACGTTCCCCAGGTCCGCCCCTCCTCGGTGCCGCTCAGCGTCTTCGAGGTCGTGCTCCTGGGGCGCTATCCTCACCTCCAGGCCCTCCAGCTCGCGCCGCGGGCGGAGGACTTCGCGGCGGTCGAGTCGGCGCTCTCCGTGGTGGGGATCGGGAACCTAAGGGAGCGGCCGCTCGACGAGCTGTCCGGAGGCGAGCGCCAGGCGGTCTACATCGCCGCCGCCCTGGCGCAGGAGGCTGAGATGCTGGTGCTCGACGAACCCACCACCCACCTGGACGCTCGCCACCAGCGGGACGCCGCGGCGCTCCTCTTGAAGCTCAAAAGGGAGTCCGGCCGCACGGTGGTGGCCGCCACCCACGACCTGAACCTCGCCTCGCTCTTAGGCGACCGCCTGCTCGCCCTCGCCGGTGGCCGGGTCCTGGCGGTGGGCACGCCGGCCGAGATCCTCCGCCCGGAGGTCCTGGCCGAGCTCTTCGACACCGAGTTCGAGATCGTCCGCGCCGGCGAGCGGCCGGTGACCCTGCTCCAGCTCGCGCCATGACGAAGCCGCACCCGCGGGCGGCTCTCGCCCTCCTCGCCCTGCTCTGGGTCGCGGTCCTCTGCACCGCGCCGTTCCTCGGCAGCCACTCCACCCTCGCCCGCGAGCTCCTCGCCGGCGATCCCACGGCGGCGGCGATCTTCTGGCAGCTCCGGCTGCCGCGGGTGCTCCTCGCCCTCCTGGCGGGCGGCGGCCTCGCGGTCTCGGGGCTCGGCTTCCAGACCCTGTTCCGCAACCCTCTCTCCGAGCCCTACACCCTGGGGATCGCGAGCGGCGCCGCCCTGGGCGCCGTCCTCGCCCTGCGCCTCGGCGAAGCGCGGCATCTCCTGGGCCTCCCTCTCCTCTCCCTCCTCTCCTTTGCCGGAGCGCTCGCCGCGACCGGCCTGGTGGTCGGCCTGGGGACGCGGCGGCGGGGGGAGGAGACCGGGACCCTGCTCCTCGCCGGCATCGCCGTTTCGCTCTCCTGCTCGGCCCTCATCCTCTTCCTCCAGTACCTCTCCGACTCGACCCAGACCTTCCGCATGGTGCGCTGGATGATGGGGGGCCTCTCGGTCGTCGGCTACCGCGAGGTGCTCTGGCTCCTCCCCTGGGTGCTCGGCGGCAGCATCTTCCTCCTCGCGCGGCGCTGGGACCTGAACCTCCTCCTGACCGGCGAGGAGCTGGCCGCCAGCCGTGGCGTCGACCTCGGCCGGCTGCGCCTGGAGGTCCTCCTCGTCACCTCGGCGATGATCGGCGCCATGGTCGCCATGGTCGGCCCGATCGGCTTCGTGGGCCTCATGGTCCCCCACATGCTGCGCCGCGCGGCGGGGCACGACCACTTGGCCCTGGCCCCCGCCTGCCTCCTGGGCGGCGGCGCCTTCCTGGCCCTCTGCGACGCCGGAGCGCGGGTGGTGATGGCTCCGGCCGAGTTGCCGGTCGGGGTGATCACGGCGCTTTTGGGTGGGCCGTTCTTTCTTTGGTTGCTGTTGCTGCGGCGGCGGGGGTAGACCTGCCCATGGACACCCGCACCCCCGTTCTCCTCGCCTGGAGCGGCGGCAAGGACAGCGCCCTTGCCCTGGACGAGCTGCGCCGCTCGCCGCTCTTCGCCCCGGTCGGTCTTCTCACCACGATGACCGAGGGGCGCGACCGGATCCATGTCCATGGCGTACGGCGCGATCTTCTCCTCCAGCAGGTCGAGGCGCTGGGCCTGCCGCTCACCGCCGTCCCCCTGCCGCCCGGGGCGAGCAATGCGGTCTACCAGGAACGGATGGCGGAGGCCTTGGCCCCCCACCGAGAGCGAGGCATTCGCCACGTCGCCTTCGGCGATCTCTTTCTTGAGGACATCCGCCAGTTCCGCGAGCAGAGCCTGGCGGCGACCGGCCTGGGGATGGAGCCGCTCTTCCCGCTCTGGGAGAAGCCGACGGCCGAGCTGGCACGGCAGTTCGTCGAGCGCGGCTTCCGGGCCCTCCTGGTCGCCGTGGACGCCGCCCGCCTCGCCCCCTCCTTCGCCGGCCGGCCGTTCGACCTCGACCTCCTGCGCGATCTGCCGGAGGGGATCGACCCCTGCGGCGAGAACGGCGAGTTCCACACCTTCGTGACCGACGGCCCCGGGTTCTCCACGCCGGTCCCCTGCACTCCTGGACCGCTCTCCGCGGACGGGCCGTACCAGCTCTGCGACCTGCTGCCGGTCCCCGCCCGTCGTACCGTCGATACCTGACAAGCAGTCGCCGATGATTGGCGGCATGCCACCGATGACCGGCGTCATGGCGCCGATGGCTGACGAGCAGGTCGCCGATGACCGGCGTCATGGCGCGGATGACCGACGAGCAGGTCGCCGATGACCGGCGTCATGGCGCGGATGACTGACGAGCAGGCCGCCGATGACCGGCGTCATGGCGCCGATGGCTGACGAGCAGGTCGCCGGTGACCGGCGTCATGGCGCGGATGACTGACGAGCAGATCGCCGATGACCGGCGTCATGGCGCCGATGACTGACGAGCAGGCCGCCGATGACCGGCGTCTTGGCGCCGATGGCCGGCAAACTCTCTCCTCTGACGGCAGCTCTGCGACCTGCTGCCGGTGAACCCGTCCCGTTGAACCTGTACAACGTCTCGTTGCACCGTCTAAACGTCTCGTCGAACCTGTACAACGCTTCGTTGTACCGTCTAAACGTCTCGTTGAACCTGTACAACGCCTCGTTGCACCGTGTAAACGTCCCGTCGAACCTGTACAACGCCTTGTTGCAGCGCTGCAACGTCTCGTTGCACTGCTTCCGCGTCTTGTTGAAGCTGTACAACGCACCGTTGCACTGCTTCAACGTCCCATTGAAGCTGTACAACGTCTCGTTGTACCGGTTGAACGTCTCGTTGAACCTGTACAACATCTCGTTGCAACGCTTCCGTGTCTCGTTGAACCTGTACAACGTCTCGCTGCACTGGTTGAACGTCTCGTTGAACCTGTACAACGTCTCGTTGACACGGTTCAACGGCACGCTGTACCGTCACCCTGAGAGGACGCCGCTCGCCCGACAGGGCTAGCTTCCGCCAAACTTCCGCCGGCTCCACTTCAGGCTCTCAAGAGAATCCGATATCCTCCAGAGATCCTGTCCTGGAGGACGACCGAGCCGGAGAGCCGCTTCCCATGACGAAGCCCACCGTCTTCATCAGCTACAGTCACCAGGATAAGAGGTGGAAGGACAAGCTCGTCAAGCACCTGGGTGTCCTGGAGCAGGAGGGTCTTCTCGTTCCCTGGGACGACCGCCGGATCGAGACCGGTACAGACTGGCTCCCCGCGATCGAGAAGGCGATGAGCCGCGCCCGTGTGGCGGTCCTCCTCGTCTCGGCGGAGTTCCTGACCTCCAAGTTCATTCGCCAGAAGGAGGTGCCTCGCCTCCTGGAGCGCCGCGAGAAGGAGGGGATGCGGGTCATTCCCGTGATCGCGCGATCCTGTAACTGGCCGAAGGTGGGCTGGCTGGCCTCGATCCAGGCCGCCCTAGGGGGAAAGCCTCTCGCGTCCTTGAGGGGGAACAAGATCGACGAGGCGCTCACGGCGCTTGCCGCCGAGATCTTCGAGGGTCTTGAACAGGGCGACGGAGGGAGTGCGGAAGAATCCTTTCTCGCCACCTACCGCCGCTGCCTAAGCGCCACCTACTCGCACTGGGATCTCGCCCATGCCGGAGTGGCCCAATCTGGCGGGGCAGGTGCTTCCATCGAGGCGAAGCTGGATGACATGTATCTGCCGCTCCGGCTGGGGGAAGGTTTCGATCTCAAGAAAACCGATCGGGGAGGGCCGGTTTCGCCGACGGACCTCCTCGCTCGCGAGCGCCCCCTCGTCATTCGTGGAGCTGCCGGCTCGGGAAAAACCACATGGATTCGCTGGACTTTCCGTCGGCTGCTCGAGATGGACGAGGCGTTTCCTTTGATGCTAGTGCTGCGGGACCTCGCACGGCGATGGCAGGACCCGCAGTGCAAGGGTGCAGCCCGGTCGCTCGAGACCTTCTTGCAGGAGTGGATCGCCGGGTTGTTGGGGAGTGGTTTGGAAGGGGAACTCAAGAAGCATCTGGCGGCCGAAGAGGGTTCGCGGCCCGCTCTCCTCATCGACGGCTGGGACGAGACGGGGCCCCTGGGGAAAGAACTGCGGGAAAAGCTCCTGGTCCTCATGAAGCACTACCCGCGCCTTCAGGTGGTCGTCACAAGCCGGCCTTACGGCGAGGCGAGGCCTTCGCACGGTGAGGGGTTCGACCTTCTAGACATCCAGCCGCTCTCGGACGGCGAGATCGGCCAGCTTACCCACCGCTTTTTCACCCGCTGCTACGGCCAGGACGAGGCCACGGCGACGAAAGAAGTCGAGCGATTCCAGCTGGCCTTATCCCGCGCGCCCGAGCCGCAGGCCCTTGCCCGCACGGCGCTCCTTCTCACGATGATGCTCCTGATCAGCCGCTCCAGGCCGCTACCGGACAAGCGACATCTCCTCTATGAGGTCTGCATCGAGAACCTCCTGACGGCCCTCCCGCAGAAGAGAGAGGAGGAGGGGGCACTTCTCCAGCGCGAGCAGTGGCGGCCGGAGGACAGCGAGGAGCGGTTGCGCGTGGTCGCAGCGCTCGCCTTTGGCGTGCAGGCGGAGGGCTACAAGAAAAGGTCGCGGGCCGCGATTGTCCAGACCTGGGAGGAGATGGCGGAGTTGCTCTCCGGTGACTGGTCGAAAGCTCAGCGGTCCGGATTTCTGGGCTGGCTGGCTGGCCCGGCAGGTCTCTTGACGGACCGCGCGGACGGTACCCTCGTTTTCACCCATCTGAGTTTTCAGGAATTTCTCACTGCCTGCCATTTGAACGCGACCGTCGAGGGGGCCGAGGCCCGGGTCGAGGAGTTCCAGTCGCGTCTCGCGGACACGAACTGGTGGGAGACGCTCCGGCTATGGGCCGCTCTCATCGGGGGAAAGAACCCCGCGAGGCTTGATCCCATCCTGGAAGCATTGACCGGCCGAGAAAGCGGGCTCTCGCTGGCTGGAACGATGCTGGCTGATGGCCTGGGTGCCGACGGGCATGTCGGCAGCTGGGTCCACGCCTTCCTGAGGGAGCTGGCACTGGACTGGCCATCTAGGTACAGGCTCTGCTTCACTGCGTGGGGAGGCAGCCGACAGGAGACGCGCAAGCAGGGTCTCTCAGAGATCCTTCGAAACCGCGCCACGGAAACGCAGTGGCTTGGATGGTACAGATTTCGGCGGTTCGCAGAGGAAGCGGGCTTGGGGCCAGACCTGCCCCTACCAGAAAGGCGGCTCAGCCATGCGATCGTCTCACAAATCGAAGGCTCACCGACCTTCAATTCATCCCACGTCGCGGCGGGACGCATCCTCTGCGGCGGATCTCCTTTATGGCCAATCGAACCCGAACCTACCGGTCTCTTGCAAGTCTGGCCTTCCTTCCGACGGATTGTCTGTAACAGGCTACAACTCGCAGTCTCCTGTGGAGCGAGCCTTTCCGAAATCCGAGAGCTGGGTGGAATCCTGTTGAGAGAGACTCAGTCGGCGAGGGGCAAGAAGAGAAAACACGATTCGGCTCGCGGCTTGGCTCGCTACTTGGCTCGCGACCTGGCTCGCGACTTGGCTGGCGACTTGGCTGGCGACTTGGCTCGCTACTTGGCTCTCGACTTGGATCTTGACTTGGCTCGCAACTGGGCTCGCGACTGGGCTCTCTACTTAGCTCGCATCTGGGCTCGCGACTTGGCTCGCGACTGGGCTCGCGACTTGGATCTTGACTTGGCTCGCGGCTTGGCTCGCAATGCCACTCGTGACTGGGCTCACGACTTGGTTCGCAACTGGGCTCGCGACTTGGCGCGGACCACCAGTATCGAGAATTCAATTTGGCTGCCTGATTTTTCAAGAGCCGATTTCGTCTCATTGGGGCGGATCTGGGCTAGAGCCCAACTGGCGCACATGCAGACGCAAAGTAAATCCAAGCAAATGGAACTCCTCAGCCAAGCTTGCGAGCTTTCCTTCAGGCCAAACAGCAACTCGAAAAGATTCGAAAAAAATCTGCGGAGTCACGCGCCTGCGCTCGACCCTCTTTGGTCGGCCCTCTCACGCCATTTGGCTCGGCGCTCGACCGCGGAAGACCGCGCCCTCCTTATCGATCTTGCCCAATACCCCGAGCACCGCGAACCACCCCTCTCCTGGGGTCTCCAGTATATCGTTCGCGGAGACGTCATGTTCGAAGATGGTTTTGTCGTAACCCTCGACGAGTTCGCGAATGAGCTCGGGCTACCATCCCTCCCCTATCTGGAAGAAATGCCCGACGAGCTGGAAATCGATTGGGGAAAACCCTATGCCTGACGACTTCACCGGCCGCGTAGCCCTCGTCACCGGAGCCTTCCGCGGCTTCGGCCGCGCCATCGCCGAACGCCTCGCCGCCCGCGGGGCCTCGGTGGCGGTCAACGTCCGCGACGCCGAACGGGCCGAGGCGACCGCGCGGCTCCTGGGCGACCGCGGCTTCCCGGTCCCCGGCGATCTCGCGAAGCCTTCCGACCTCCAATCCATCGTCGCCCGCACCTTGGACCGCTTCGGGCGGATCGACATCCTGGTCAACAACGCGGCCGTGGCTCTCTCGACCCGGTTCGAGAAGATCGAGGAGGAGGAGTGGCGGCGGACGTTCGACGTCAACGTCACGGCGGTCTTCCTCTTGATCCGCGCCGTGCTGCCGGCCATGAAGGAGCAGGGGTACGGCCGGATCGTCAACCTCTCCTCGACCGCCGGCAAGACCGTGAGCACCCTGGGCGGCGCCCACTACACCGCCTCGAAGGCCGCCCTTCTGGGCCTGACCCGCGCCGCGGCCAAGGAGTTGGGGCCGTACGGCATCACCGTCAACGCCATCTGCCCCGGCCTCTTCGACACCGAGCTGACGCGCGAGAACGCCACCCCCGAGCAGCTCGCCGCCATCGCCCAGACCTTCCCCATCCGCCGCCTGGGGGAAGCCGTCGAGGTCGCCGACCTCGTCTGCTTCCTCGCCTCCGAGGCCGCCAGCTACATCATCGGGGCGTCGCTCGACATCAACGGCGGGGATCTGATGCTGTAGGGCGCTACTTCAGCGGAGCCTGGAGTTGGTCCGTGCCTCCCTCTCGGCACTGCTAGCATTTTGCGCTATCATTACCGAGTGCAGGCGCGCCACCGGTCGACCCTCGCTGCGATCTTCTCTGACCCGGTCCGCGCATCGATCTCATGGAAGGACATCGAGTCCCTCCTCCGCTCCCTGGGAGCCAGCCTCAGCGAGGGGCGAGGTTCCCGGATCCGGGTCGAGTTGCACGGGGCCGAGGCTGTGTTCCACCGGCCGCATCCACAGAAGGAGACCGATCGAGGTGCGGTGAAGTCGGTCCGGCGCTTCCTTCTGGAAGCTGGAGTCGAGCCACCATGATGGAGTATAAGGGATATCTGGCGACGGTCGAGTACGATGACGAGGCCGGGATCTTTCATGGCGAGGTCGTGAATACGCGTGCCGTGATCACCTTCCAGGGTGTTTCCGTGGACGAGCTCCAACGGGAGATGGCGGCGTCGATCGAGGACTATCTCGCCTGGTGTTCCGAGCGTGGGAAGGAGCCCGAGAAGCCCTATTCCGGCACCCTCCTGGTGCGCGCCACGCCCACTCTCCACCGCGCAGTGGCGGAAGCGGCGGCGCGGCAGCACCAGAGCGTCAACTCCTGGGTGACCCACACCCTGGAGCAGGCGGTCGGGTTGTCCGGGCAGACCGAAACCGCAGCGGTAGGGCGGCGGCGATCTCCGCGAGCCGGCTCCGCCAGGGCATAAACGCACCGCCCCCATTGGCGCTACCTTTGCCGCCAAGGTGCGGGAGAGCCCGGGTAGGAGGCTGTCGAGGAGGGCCCGGCCCCGCCGGAAATGAATCTCCGGGCTATGGGGTACGCCGGATAAATCCGGCTGCAACCTTGCCGCTTCGCGAAGCTGGATTCATCCAGCGCAATTCATAGCGCGGATTTATCTCCGGCGAAGGCCCGGCCGAGGAGACCGCCGCCCATCGGGGCACCGGTCAGTCAGCGCCGAGCTATTAGGCCACCGCTCCCTTACCCTCCCTGCGTCCCGGTCACCACCAGCTTCACGCTCATCCCTTTGATGGAATGGCTGCCGATGGGGCAGTAGATCTTGTACTCGCCGGGTTGCAGCGTGACCTTGAGCTCGCCGGTTGCATGGGGCTCGAGGATCGCGGACTGCGTCCCCTCGATTCCCGGGCCTTCGATCTTGAAGGCGTGCTTCTTGTTCCCGTCGTTGTGCAGAGCGAAGGTGGTGGGGCCGGCGGGCAGGGTCTCCGGCATCTTCACCACGTACTCCGACAGATGGACCTCGACGGCGCCCGGCGCCGTGGCGGGAGGCTTCTCCTCCGCGGGATCCGCCGCCAGGAGGGACGCCGCACCCGCAACGCCGAGGGAGGACAGGGCGAGGAAGACCAGAAGCAGGGGCCTGCGAAATCGCTTCATAAAGCTGTTCCTTTCCGAGCCGCGCATGGGGGCGAGGATACCGGCAGTCGCCGCGGGGCACAAGCCGAATTCCGCCGGCCGCGGCCGCCCCGCCCCGTCGTCGCCCTCTCCAGCGATTTTTCTCCAGGGGGAATGCTCCTGCCACCCGGCTCTGTTAGGATGTCCGGCCCTATGGAAGCGATCGTCGTCCGCGGTGCGCGCGAGCACAACCTCAAGAACATCCATGTCGAGATCCCCCGCAACCGCCTGGTGGTCATCACCGGGGTGTCGGGGTCGGGGAAGTCGTCCCTCGCCTTCGATACCCTCTTCGCCGAAGGGCAGCGGCGCTACGTCGAGTCGCTCTCCTCGTACGCCCGACAATTCCTGCAACAGATGGAGAAGCCCGACGTCGACTCGATCGAGGGGCTGTCGCCGGCCATCTCGATCGAGCAGAAGTCGGTGTCCAAGAACCCGCGGTCGACGGTCGGCACGGTCACCGAGATCCACGACTACCTGCGGCTGCTCTATGCCTCGATCGGCATCCCCCACTGCCCCAACTGCGGCTCGGTGATCCGGCCGCAGACCGTGCAGCAGATGGTCGACCGGGCCATGGCCCTCCCCGAGGGCACCCGGCTCGTCCTCTACGCCCCCTATGTGAGGGGAAAGAAGGGCGAGTACAAAAAGCAGCTCGCCCAGATGGCCCGCGAGGGGTTCCTGCGGGCGCGGATCGACGGCCAGATGTTCGAGCTGGCGGGCGAGCCGCCCACCCTCGACAAGCAGAAGAAGCACTCGATCGACATCGTCATCGACCGCATCGTGGTCAAGCCCGGGGTCGAGAAGCGGCTCGCCGACTCGATCGAGACCGCGGTCAAGGTCTCGGGCGGGCTCGTCGTCTTCGCGGCGCAGGTGGAGGGGCAACCGGCGACCGAGGAGACCCTCTCCCAGAACTACGCCTGCGCGGAGTGCGGCACCAGCCTGACCGAGATCACCCCGCGCCTCTTCTCCTTCAACAGCCCCTACGGCGCCTGCCCCACCTGCACCGGCCTGGGGACGCTCATGGGGGTCGACCCGGACAAGATCGTCCCCGACCCCGAGCGCTCGATCGACGCCGGGGCGGTGGCGCCCTGGCCCGAGGGCTCGAAGTCGTGGCGCATGCGGATGGTGCAGACCCTGGCGAAGAGCATGGGCTTCTCGCTCGGGACCCCCTGGCAGCGCCTCCCCGAGGCCGCCCGCCAGGTGATCCTCCATGGCAGCGGCGATCAGGAGATGACCTTCCGCCTGGAGGGCCAGAAGTCGAGCTACAAGTGGAAGGGATCGTTCGAGGGGGTGATCCCGCTCCTCGAGCGGCGCTACAAGGAGACCGACTCGGCCACCGTGCGGACCGAGATCGAGCGCTTCATGTCGGTCCACCCCTGCCCGGCCTGCGGCGGGCGGCGGCTGCGCCCCGAGGCCCTGGCGGTCAAGATCGCCGGCCGGGCGATCGACCAGATCTCCTCGCTCGCGGTCTCCGACCTGCGGCGCTTCATGGCCGCCATCCCCTTGGACGCGCGGGCCCAGGCCATCGCCGGCAAGGTGGTGCAGGAGATCAACGACCGGCTGACCTTCCTGGACGACGTCGGGGTGGGCTACCTGACCCTGGACCGCGCCTCGGCCACCCTCTCGGGCGGCGAGAGCCAGCGCATCCGGCTGGCCACCCAGATCGGCAGCAAGCTCATGGGGGTGCTCTACGTCCTCGACGAGCCGTCGATCGGCCTGCACCAGAAGGACAACGCCAAGCTCATCGCCACCCTCCAGGGGATGCGCGACCTCGGCAACTCGGTGCTGGTCGTCGAGCACGACGAGGAGACGATCCGCGCCGCCGACTGGGTGATCGACCTCGGGCCGGGGGCCGGGGTGCACGGCGGCGAGGTGGTGGCGGAGGGGACGGCGGCGGAGGTCACCCGCCATGCCACCTCGCTCACCGGCCGCTACCTGCGCGGCGACCTCGAGGTGCCGGTGCCCGCCGAGCGTCGGGTCGGGCGAGGCAAGCCGCTGACCATCGAGGGGGCGCGGCAGAACAATCTGAAGGACCTGACGGTCGAGTTCCCCATCGGCGCCTTCACCGTGGTGACCGGGGTCTCGGGATCGGGCAAGAGCACGCTGGTCAACGACATCCTCTACAAGTCGCTCGCCCGGCACTTCTACCGCGCGAGCGACAAGCCGGGCGAGCACGCCCGTATCCTCGGCCTGGAGCAACTCGACAAGGTGATCGCCATCGACCAGAGCCCGATCGGCCGCACCCCGCGCTCGAACCCGGCGACCTACACCAACGTCTTCAACCCCATCCGCAACCTGATGGCGATGACCCCCGAGGCGCGGATGCGGGGCTACAAGCCGGGACGCTTCAGCTTCAACGTGCCGGGCGGGCGCTGCGAGGCGTGCAAGGGCGACGGGCAGATCAAGATCGAGATGCACTTCCTGCCCGACATCTACGTCACCTGCGAGGTCTGCGGCGGCAAGCGCTACGACCGCGAGACCCTGGCGGTGCGCTACAAGGGGTTGAACATCGCCGAGCTTCTGGACCTGCCGGTCGAGCAGGCGTACGAGTTCTTCAAGAACGTCCCGACCGTCGAGCGGGTGCTCGAGACCCTCTGCGAGGTAGGGCTCGGCTACATCCGCCTCGGCCAGCCGGCGACCACCCTCTCGGGCGGCGAGGCGCAGCGGGTGAAGCTGGCGCGCGAGCTTTGCAAGCGCCAGACCGGCCGCACCCTCTATCTCCTGGACGAGCCGACCACCGGCCTCCACTTCGACGACGTGGGGAAGCTCCTCCGCCTCCTCCACCGGCTGGTCGACTTAGGCAACACAGTGGTGGTGATCGAGCACAACCTGGACGTCATCAAGACCGCCGACTGGGTGATCGACCTCGGACCCGCGGGGGGTGCGGGAGGCGGGGAGCTGGTGGCGGTAGGGACCCCCGAGGACGTGGCGGCGACGCCGGAGAGCTTCACCGGGCAGTACCTGAAGGGGGTCCTCCCCGCAGTACGGAAGGTGGCGCGGCGGGCGGGGGGGCGGCGGCGGTGAGCTCGGCTCTATAATGAAGCGGGAGACCTGGAATGGAAACCGCCCTGGATCGTCACATTGAAGCCACCCCGGGGATGCGCGGCGGTAAGCCGCGGCTCTCCGGTACCCGCATCACGGTCGCCGATGTCGTCCTCATGCACCTCCGGCTGGGGCAGGCTCTGGAGGAGATCGCAGGCCTGTACGATCTCTCGTTGGCCGCCCTCTATGCGGCCATGGCCTACTACTACGACCATCAGCGGGAAGTCGATGGCTCGATCGACGACGACGTCGCCTTCGCGGAAGCGTTCCGGCGCAACAACCCATCCCCCTTGCAGGAGAAGCTGAAGGCCTTCGGCCGTGGCTGAACGGGTTCGCTTTCATCTCGACGAACACGTCAATCCTTCTGTCGCCCACGCCCTTCGTCGCCACGGTGCCGACGTCACGACGACTTCGGAAGCCGGGCTCCGCACCCGCGACGATGAGGCCCATCTGCAGTTTGCTCGCGCCACCCAGCGGGTCATCGTGACGCATGACGCGGATTTCCTTCGGATCGCGAGCCAAACCAGCGATCATTGGGGGGTGGCCTACTGTCACCGAAGCTCCCGTTCGGTCGGCGACCTCATTCGTGGCCTGATCGTGGTCTACGAGGCTTTGACCGCCGAAGAGATGAAGGGCCGGGTCGAGTTCCTGTGAAACTCGCCCGGGGGGCGGCGCAGGTGAGGGTCGCAGGAGCACTGGACTGTTCAGGAGGAACCCGAACCATGAGCAAGAAAATCGCCCTCTCCGTCCTTTTCAGCCTGTGCCTTAGCCTGGCCCTCGTCGTCCCCGCGGCGGCCCGGCCCCCTCTCTGCACCTGTCCGCTCTGCGCCGTGGGGAACGCGAGCTGCTCGCTGCCTGACGGCAGCATCACGACCTGCGGCCCCTACTTCGGCTCCCACTGCACTGGCCCGAACCTCGCGCCGAGCGTGCCGGCCATGGCGACCCTGGCCGCGCTGACGGCTCCGAGCTGCACGGCCGGCTCGCCGGTCTTCGCCGTCCTCTTCCCGCCGTCCGTGATGCCGGCCTCGGCGCAGCGCTGAGCGGGCACGGTAAGAGAGAGCTGCAACTGTTAGAATAGAGTCTACGAATCGGTATCCCGGTTCGTAGAGAGGAGAGGTCTATGTCGTCCACCGCCATTACGACCGTCGTCAAGATGATGGAGTCGTTACCCGAGACCGCACAGGATCGCGTGGCGGATCACCTACGGGATTTCATCGCGGACTTGACCGACGATCTCCGGTGGGAGCGGTCGTTTGCCAAGACGCAATCCCAACTTTCGGCAGCCGCGCGCCGCGCCAGAGAAGAAATCGCCGCTGGCAAGGCGCAGCCGCTTAATCTCGACGAGCTGTGAACTCCGCTACCCTGCCGTCGTTCTGGGCGAAATATCAACATCTTCCAGAAGAGGTCCAACGTGCTGCCCAGAAGGCGTACCGCCTATGGACGGACAATCCCTTTCACCCCTCGCTGCGCTTCAAGTGCATCCATCCGGCGGATGGAGTTTGGTCGGTGAGGGTTACTCGCAGCTACCGGGCTCTCGGTACTTTAGCGGGAGATACCGTCACGTGGTTCTGGATCGGAAGCCATGATGAGTACGAGCGGTTCTTTGGCTGACGCGGCGGTACACTAGATAAGCCATGCCCGACGCCAGGCCCAACATCGCCGAGAAGCGGCGGATCCTCCAGCTCGAGACGCTCTACGACCTCGCGCTCACCCTGCACGGGCAGCGGGCCGAGCAGGAGCTGGTCGACGAGCTTCTGGAACGGGTTTGCGCCGTGCTCGACCCGGCGGCGGCGGTGGCGGTCACTCGTGATCCCTACGGTGGTCCGCGCGGGGTGGCGACGGTGGGTTGGCTCGACTCCTCGCCGCCCTCTGGCGCCGCCCTTCTCGCCTCCCCCCTCTGGCGCGAGCTGCTGACCGAGGGGCACCTCCTGGCCCGCTCCAAAGGCGAGCTTGCCGGACGGGCCTACGGGGAGCTCCTCGCCACCCCGCTCGCCTACCGCGGGGTCCACCTCGGCTATGTGGCGGTGCTCGACAAGGAGGTGCGGGGCGACTCCGACTCTTCCTTCACCGCCGACGACCGCCGCTTCCTCGACTCGGTTGCCGTCCTGGCCGGGGTGGCCCTCGACAGTGCCCGGCAGGTCGAGCGGCTGGAGACCCAGCGCGAACGGCTGGCCGAGGAGAACAAGGCGCTCAAGGGCCGGCTGGCGGACGAGATCGCCGGCCAGCGGATCGTCGCCACCGCCCCCGCGATGCGCCAGGTGCTCGACATGGTCGAGCGGGTGGCGCCGCGCGGGGTCAACGTTCTGGTGCGCGGCGAGAGCGGCACCGGCAAGGAGCTGATCGCGAAGCTCCTCCATCTCCTCTCCCGGCGCGAGGGTTCGCTCATCGCCTTGAACTGCGCCGCACTTCCCGAGTCGCTCCTCGAAAGCGAGCTCTTCGGCATCGAGGGCGGGGTGGCGACCGGGGTGCAGGCGCGACCGGGCAAGTTCGAGCTCGCCGACGGCGGCACTCTTTTCCTCGACGAGATCGGCGACATGGAGACCTCGCTCCAGGTGCGCCTCCTGCGCGTCCTCCAGGAGCGCGAGGTGGTCCGCCTGGGCGGCCGCCAGCCGATCCCGGTCGACGTCCGCCTGGTGGCGGCGACCCACCAGGACCTGGAGAAGCTGGTCGGCCTCGGGCGCTTCCGGGAGGACCTCTACTACCGCCTGAAGGGGGTCGAGGTGGTGCTCCCGCCGCTGCGCGAGCGGCGGCAGGACATCCCCCACCTGGTGCGCGCCTTCGTCGAGGACTTCAGCCGGCGCGAGGGGATCCCCGCCCCCACCTTCCGCTCGGACGCCCTGGCCCTCCTCATGACCCACGATTTCCCCGGCAACGTCCGCGAGCTGCAGAACCTGGTCGAGGGCGCCGCCTCGCTCGCCGAGGGAGAGGTCGACGCCGTCCTCGTCCGTTCCTTCCTGGGGGTCGCGGCCCAGTCCTCCCCCGAGCCGCTCGACCTGGAGGCCATGGAGCGCCGCCACATCTCCCGGGTCATGAAGCTCACCGGGAACAACAAGAGCGAGGCGGCGAAGATCCTGGGCATCGACCGCAAGACGCTCCAGCGCAAGGGATTCTGAAAAAGAGCGGTAGCGTCGCCGGTTTCGGCGAAAAGCTGCTGGTCTCTCCAGCAATTCCACTCTCTCGATGCTTCTGGTGAGCCCGCTGGATCAAAAGTAGCGCTCTGCCGTAACATGGGCCGTGGAGGTCCTGGGGATGAGGCGTGCCCCCATCGATTCCACGAGCCTGAAGAGCGTCGGCTATGAAGCGGCCACCCGTACCCTGGAGGTCGAGTTCCGGAGCGGTCGGGTGTACCGCTACTTCGGGGTCCCTCCCCGCCGCTATCGCGCCCTGCTGGACGCCGAGTCGGCGGGGAGGTTCCTGAATCGCGAAATCAAGGGCGTCTACCGCTACGCCCCGGTCCAGCGCTAGAAGACGTACGGCACGACCACGAAGGGGTAGCGGTCGGGCGGGAAGTCGCGGGTGTTGCGGGTCACCAGGTGGAGGCCGTGGTGGCGGGCGAGGGCGGCCTGGAACGCGTCGGGCATCTTCCAGCGCAGGTCGTGACGCAGGCGGGCCGCCAGGTCCGCGATCGGCCGATCGATCTCCAGGGTGGGAAAGCGGTCGAGCAGGGCCGCCGCCAGCCCCGCGTCCGCCGGGCCGAAGCCGGCCAGCACCTCGGCCCGGGTGATCACCGAGACCGCCGCCTCCCCCCGGGTCTCTCCCAGGTAGGTGGTGGCGGCCGCGATGCCGTTGAAGTGGTCGATCAGGATCACCGAGTCCAGGAGGTATCTCAACGCACCTCCTCCCACTCCTGGCGCAACCGGCGCTGATAGTCGAGGCCGTCCTCCCGGCGCCAGAGTCCCGAGGTCTCCGCCAGCAGTTGGTCCAGGGAAGGGGGGGCCGTCGTCTCGCATTCCGCGCGATAGCGGCGGATGGCCTGCCGTACAAGCTCTGTCATGGTCAGCTTCTCCTCCTCGGCCTTGCGGTCGAGCCAAAGTTTGTCCTCGGGATCGAGACTGACGATGGTGCGGATCATGGCCATGCCTCCAGACATCGCTCCTGATATCAACAGAGCGGAATGATATCAAAGAGGCGAGCCTCGCGCCATCCCTCGATTCCCCTACACCCAGGGAGACGGAGAAGGCTCGCCGATCTGGCAAAACTTTTTTGGACTTTTTTCAGAGCCGGGCCAGGGCCGACTTGCGGGCGAGCTGGAGCACCCGGGCGTCCGGGTCGACCACCAGGCGCTGCGGCTCGAACGGGCAGTGCACGGCGAGGGCGGCCGACTCGCCGGCCCCGAGGACCACCGTCCGCCGCGCCTCGCGATAGCTGGAGAGCGGCTTCCCTTCGTCGTCGAAGCGCTCGCCGGCCACCGCCGCCACCTCGACCGGCATGCGGCCGGTTCCCGCGTTCTTCACCGTGGCCGTGGCCTCCCAGGTGCCGTCCGGCAGGCGCCGTTTGCCCGTCTGCTCCAGCCGGTACTCCGGCACCACCACCTGGAAGAACCACTGGTGGACGAAGGCGTCGTAGGCCGCGGGGTCGGGAGCGAAGGGGCGCATCATGGCCACGAAGTCCTGGAGGACGGGGTAGTCGGGGCCGTCCTTGTACTGACGGATGAACTGGTGCAGCCCGGCGAAGGCCCGCTCGTGGCCCATCTGGTCGGCGAGCATCCAGAAGACCCAGCCGCCCTTGTCGTAGGTGACGGTCTCGTCGCCCTCCCGCATGCCGTCGATCTTGACCAGGGGGCGCTCGGCATCGGCGAGGCGCCGGTCGCCGTAGCGCTCCTCCAGCCGCTTGGCGACCTCGATGCGGGCGCCGTCCCCCAGCACCTGCTGGAGGAGGAGCAGGGTCGAGAAGTGGGACATCCCCTCCGAAAGCAGGTCGCCCCCCGGCAGCTTCCCCGGGGTGAGCAGGTTCCCCCACCACTGGTGGGCGGACTCATGGGCGGTCACCAGGAAGGCGGCGTTGGTCTTCAAGTCGCTCTTGGTGAGGAAGCCGATCCCCTCGGAGAAGCTGATGTTGGTGGGGAACCCCTGGGCGTAGCCGGCGAGGAAGGGGAACTCGGAGAGCTTGAGCTCGCGCCAGGGATAGGGATAGAACCACTCCGAGTAGTAGCGGCGGGCGGCGTCCAGGGCGCGCTGCATCTCGGGGATGTTGTAGGGGTGCCCGGGGTGGTAGTAGATCGAGGTGCTCGCACCCCGGGAGACCGCCCAGCGGCCGCCGATCACGTTCCAGAAGCGCACCGGGTGGTCGCTCTGCCAGACGGTCGTGCGGCGCCCGCCTCGGACGGTGTCGGCGATCCTCGTGCCCACCGAGTTCCAGGTGTAGGCGGCGGGTCCCGAGATGCGGATGCGGGTGGTCGAGGGGGTGTTGCCGCCGATCCCGGCGTCGGTCGGTCCCAGGTAGGCGTCGTCGGGATAGACCTTGGGCTCGTAGTCGTTCTCCCCCCGCTTCCTCCCGATCTCCTCCATGTAGCCGACGATCGGCGCGAAGGTCGGGCGGAAGCTGGTCAGCACCACCCCGGAGGGGAGGACGAACTCCTCCCTTCCCGCGCCGTTGCGGCTGATGCCGTCCGGCACCACGGCCTCCAGGGTGAAGCCGACCCGGGCGTGCCCGCCCGGCGGCAGCGGCCGGGGCGGGGTGAAGACGTAGAGGCCGGCGCGGTCGTCGGGCTGGTAGCTCCGGCCGTCCAGGGTCCAGTGGACCTGCCGCCAGTCGAAGCCGCCGGTCAGGGCGAACTGCGCCAGCGGGGCGGCCTTGTCGTTGACCAGGTCGTAGCTGCCGCGGTCGCGCAGCCAGTGCCGGGCCGGATCGAGCTCCAGGTCGAGGTCGACGGCGGCGAGGGCCGGGTTGGGGGCGTCCTTCCAGGTGGCGAGGTTCTTCTTCCAGTAGTCGCGGCCCTTCTTCTCCATCACGCTCCCCTCGTAGCCGTGGAAGACGGCGAGACCGAGCCAGGTCGCGGCGACGAGCGGCAGGATCGCCCAGGGGACGAGGGTGAGAGCGGTCGAGGGGAGCGACCCCAGGCGACCGGCGAGGTTCAGGGCGTCGGCCTGGCGGCGGGCGAAGGTGCGGACGGCGACGGCGGCGAACAGGCCGGCCAGGCCGAGCGCCAGGAGACGGTTGCCGAGGAGGGCCTTGCCGTCGAGCTCGAAGACGCCCAGGTCGCTCCAGTGCAGGACGTCCCACAGCAGCCAGTTGCTCACCCAGTTGAGATGGCCGGTGAGCTGGTAGAACAGGGTGAGGGTGAAGGCCGCGAGGCCGATCCCGTAGGTCGCGTAGCGGCTCCCGGTCACCGCCCGCACGGCGGTGACGAAGGTCGTCCAGAGGAGGAAGGTGGGGAGGAGCAGGAACCCCCAGACGAGGAGGAAGGGGGAGAGGCCGCCGATCCCCAGCCGTATCTTGCCCTGGATCAGGAGGGCGGTCAGGCCGCCCACGAAGGTGGCGCCGAGGAGCAGGGCGGCGACGAGGCTGTTGGCCAGGGCCTTGCCGAGGAGGAGGGAGCCGGTGCCGAGGGGAGAGGAGTAGAAAATCGGCGCCAGGCGGGTCGTCCGTTCCCGCTCGAGCGACTCGACGGTGTAGAAGAGGAGGAGCAGGCAGAGCAGGAAGGTCAGGGTGTTCATCGTCCGGACCGCGAGAAGGCCCGGGGTGAGCAGCAGCTCGGTTCCGAAGGCGCCCTGCGCGAGGAGGTTGTCGCCCAGCACCTGGGCGAGGATGAGGACGAGGAAGAGCGGGAGCCCCGCCTGGGAGAAGAGGGCGCGGACCTCGGCGCGGGCCACGGCGGCGGTGCCGCGGAGCCACCCGGACCCGGCCGTGCGGACGCCCAGCTCGCGGCGCTCCGCTGGCCTTGCCGGCTCCGCCCGTCCGGTCAGTACCGCCGACACCTCCGATCCCGCCAATCCTGCCAATCCCGCCGACACCGTGCTCTGCAGGTCGTAGCGCTCCGCCTCGCCCTGCCGCTGCCTCGCCGGGGCCGTGGCGGGACCGCGGCCGCGCCGCTCCAGATGGCGCTGCGCAAGCCCGACCGCGCCGAGCCCGGCGAGCGAGACGGCCAGCCGGTTCCACCAGAAGAGAGCGTCGAAGGGAATGCGGGAGCGGTTGTAGAAGTCGACCCCGCGGTCGAGCTTCAGCCAGGTCTCGTTCAGCCAGCGGAAACCGGACGGGTCGAAGAACATGAGTAGCCGGTTGAGCCGCGGATCGAGCCAGGTCGGCGCCCACTCCCAGAGGAAGGAGCCGCAGACGAGGAGGACCGTGACGGGGAGGAGGAAGACGAGGAGCGGCCGCAGGAAGCGCGCTCCCAGGTAGAAGGCGAGGCCGCCGAAGAAGAGCAGAGTGGGAAGGACGAAAGTGAGCGCCGGCCGCAAGTAGCTCCAGGCCGAGAAGGGGCCGCGGACCTCCACCGCCGCCGGGTTGGGGACCAGATAGCTGAACGCGGCGAGGATCGCCAGGTGGCAGAACAGGAGGGTCAGGAAGGCGGTGAGGACGGCGAGGAATTTGCCCCAGACGTACTCGGCCGGGGAGAGGGGGGTGGCGCCCAGGAGCTCGGTGATCTGCTGCTCGTCGTCGGCGAGCGGCGACATGCCGGCGGCGATCGAGAGGAAGAGGCCGTAGAGGGTGGTCACCACCATGATCAGCTGGAAGGCGACGCTGAAC
>DASQPA010000392.1:0-49753 GCA_035644215.1 Thermoanaerobaculia bacterium | reverse complement strand
GATGGGGGCGAGGATCTGGATGATGGCGGCCTCGCTGTACTTGCGCCAGGCCTCGGCCTTCTGCTCCATGGCGGTGGCCTCGGCGAGACCCTGGGCTTTCCGCGCCTCGGCCTCGGCCAGGCCCTGCGCCTCGCGGATCTGCGCCTCGGCCAGACCGCGCGCCCTCTGCGCCTCGGCCTCGGCCAGACCGGTCGCCTTCGTCACTTCGGCGGCGGCCAGGCCGCGCGCCTTCTCGCCCTCGGCCACCGTGGTCAGGCGCGACTTCTCGGCCTCCGCCGCCGTCTCCACCCGCTGCCGCTCGGCCGAAGCCAGGGTCTCGATCTCGTAGCGCTTGGCGTCGGCCTGCCGCCGGATGGTAGCGTCGAGCTCTTTTTCCTTCCGTTTGATCTCCTGCTCCTGGACCTGGATCTCGACCGTCTTTTTCTGCAGCTCGTAGGCCATCTCGGCCTCGGCCCGCTTGCGGTTGGCGATCGCCTGCTGCTCGGCGATGGCCTGGGCGGCCTGCGAGTTGGCGACCTCCGCCGCCCGGTGCGCCGCGGCGTCGGCCTCCTGCTGGCGGCGCGACTTCTCGGCGTGGGCCTCGGCCACCGCCGCGTCGCGCTTGGCCTCGGCTTCCTGCGCCAGGCGCTGCGATTGCGCCTGCTGCTCGCGGGTCTCGCGCTCGGCGTCGGCCTGGGCGACCGCCGCTTCCTTGTTCGCCACCGCCTCGGCGATCGCGGCGTCGCGCTTGATGGCGGCGATCCGCGGCTTGCCCAGGGCCTCCAGGTAGCCGTGCTTGTCGCGGATGTCGCGGATGGTGAAGGAGTCGATCCCCAGGCCCATGTTGGCGAGGTCGCCGGCCGAGATCTCCTGCACCTTCTGGGCGAACTGGTCGCGGCTCTTGTAGATGTCCTCGACGGTCAGCGTCCCCAGAATCCCGCGCAGGTGCCCCTGCACGGTTTCGAGCGCGATCTTGGCGATCTCCTGCGGCTGCTTGCCGAGGAAGCGCTCGGCCGCCGCCTGGAGGGAGGCCTCGTCCTTCTTGATCTTGATCTGGGCGACACCGTCGACGGCGACCGGCACCCCCTCCGCGGTATAGACCTCGGGAGTGGTAACGTCGAGCGTCATGACTTCCAGCGACAGGACGTTCCAGGTGTGGAAGAGGGGGACCACCATGTCGGCGCCGCCGGTGATGAACTTGACCGCGCCGCGCCCCGAGACCACGATCACCTCGTTGGGGCCGGCCTTCTTCAAGAACGCGAGATAGGCGACGACGTAGCCGACGGCCGAGAGGACGAGGACGGCGACCGCCCCGAGGACGAGGACCATACCGAGGCTATAGGACATGTTGGGAACCTCCTTGTTGGATCGCGCGGATTGCGGCCTTGACCAGCAGGGTCGGGCCGGCCATCCCCACCACGGTGACCGCGGTGCCCCGCGGCACCGCCCCGCCGTCGACCTCGCGCGCCGAGGCGGCATAGCGCTGGCCGGCGACCATTGCCACCGCCTCCCCCACCCCACCGGCCGGGATGGGCGCCGTCACCTCGGCGGGCGAGCCGGCGATCTGGTCCATGCGGATGACCGAGGAGGCGCGGGCGCCGGCAACCAGACGGAAGGCAGCGTAGGTGACGCCGTAGGCGGTGGCCAGGGCGGCGGGCACGGCGAGGAGCAGGCTCCCCGCGTCCTTCAGGCCGAGGGCGTACTTGCCGATCAAGCCGAAGCCGCCGATCGCCGCGATCAGGGTGGCGATGGCGAGCGGCGAGAAAAACGGAAAATGGAAGACCGGATGGCCGACGGTGCCCACCGAGGCGTTGCCGTGGCCGCTCCCCGAGACGCCGGAGCGGTCGCCGCCATGCCCGTGCCCGCCGGCCTCGTGGCCGACGTGGACGTGGCCGGCGTGACCGAAATCGACGAAATCGGAGACGTGGCCCAGGAAGGCGGCGATGAGGACGTAGATGCATCCTCCGGCGGCGAACAGGATGTAGGCCAGCGTCAGCATACCCATTCCCCTCGTTCCAGCGCTCCGGCCCTGGTCGGCCGGGGGCGGCGTTCGTCCATGGATCTCCCCCTCATCGTATGCGCGAACGGGGGGAGGGGGCAAACGGCGCGCCGGTCTCTCGGTCTCCTCTGGGGAGTGGCGACTGCGGGCAAAGCATTTCAAGCCCAGGGAGGTCCCATCGCCCCCGGTCTCTGTTAGATTATGCTCAGCTCGTAATTCCTGTGCCTGCGATTTCGTCTCTGAGGAGGGACTATGGCGCGCTCGATCCGCGGCTCCGCCGTCAAGCTGACGCTTCCCTACGTCCTGCGCTACCTCGGCCTCTGGCTGGTGGTGACGATCCTGGTGGTGCTGGGCTTCAGCATCACCTCCTACCTCGTTCTCGCCGACCGCCTTGCCGGCGCGGAGCTGCGCCGCGTCGCCATGGTGCTCCTGATCCAGGCGGTCTGCGTCCTCCTGGCGATCGTCGCCCTGGCCCTCTTCACCACCCACCGCCTGGCCGGCCCCTTCATCGCCCTGAAGCGAGCCTGCGAGGACATCCAGGCCGGCGACCTCACCCGCCGCCTGCACTTCCGCCGCACCGACGCCCACCTGGTTGAGGTCGAGACGGCCTTCAACGAGATGGTGGAGAGTTTGGAGGGGAGGGTGGGGGCGGCGGCGGGGCGGGAGGGAGGGGGCGGGACCTGACATCCGGGCTCTGCCGCGCGGGATCCTGCCCCTCCATTGCCCAAGAGCCCCTCCCGGCTCGTCCCCGGCCCCGCCCGGAGATGAATCTCCGGGCTATGGAGTTACGCCGGATGAATCCGGCTGCAATCTTGCTGCTTCGCGAAGCTGGATTTATCCAGCGCAACTCATAGCGCGGAGATTTATCTCCGGGCGGAGTCCGGCCGAGGAGAACGCCGCCAATCGGGGCACCGATAAGTTAGCGCTCATGGATTCCGCAGATTAGGTACCGGCAGTCGTATACTCCCGTTCTCTCAACCTCCGGAGCGGCCGGAGGAGCCCACCCCAATCCAACGCGACCTTCACCAAGGGAGACCCCATGAAGAAGAATGTCGTCAAGAAGAGATTGAAACTTCATCTCAACCGCGAGACTCTACGCACCCTTCAACAGGCGCAGCTCCAGGACGTCGTGGGTGGCCTTAGTGTAGTCATCTGCAACACCTACGCCTGTCCAACGATGAATACCAGGTGCTGTTGAGCCTCTATCCCTGGTGATAACCTCGTTGCCGACAACCATCTTGCGCCGCGGAATCGTCGTCGGCACCGAGGTGGTCCACCTCCTATAGGCGCTAACTTTGCGACCGCGAGGGTGTTCGTAGAGACGCCCAGCCGCTACCACGAACCCTGCCTCCACCACCGTCGCCAGGGCGTCTCCGCAGGTCGCAGACGCCTACGATCCTGCGGCGCTGGAGACGCCCTGGCGTTCGGGGTCAGGGAAGGCCTGTGGTAACGGCTGGGCGTCTCTACCCGCTCGGCAAAGTTAGCGCTTATGGGTCCACCTCCCCACGTGGCACGAACCTCCGCCGTGGGCGTAGCGCCCCCACCCGTGGGGGGCGTTCTCCTCGACGAGACCCGTCCGACGGGTTCGAACGCTATCTCAAATAGAATTAGGTCGATGTCCTAAATTGAGGGCGTAGGAATCCGGCCGCTCGCGGGTTCCTCGCCCAGCTGCATCGATCTTGCCCCCCGACCCGACGGGCCGGAGGGGTACCGTTTTGGATGGCTTGCACAAGGAGGAGATCGCCTTGGATACCGCCACAGGGTTCACCCGGAGACAGCTCCTTGCCACCGTTGGCGCCGGTACCGCCGGCATTGCCGGCACTGCCGCCCTGGCCTTCCTCGACCCGCCGCTCGCGGCCGCCCTCACCGCCGCCCCACCGCGCCCGCGCCTCGCCGACACCTGGGAGGCGGCGACCAACCCGTCCGCGGCGCCGCCGCCCTCCCCCGAGGTCCATGCCCTGAACCGCCTGACCTTCGGCATCCGCCCCGCGGACCTCACCCACGTCCAGCGGGTGGGAGTCGCCCGTTTCATCGCCGAGCAGCTGGCACCCGAAGCGATCGACGACCGGGCGACCGAGGCGGTGCTCGCCGGGGCCCTCCCCTCGCTGACCCTCGCCCCGCCGCAGATCGGCACCATCGCCCGGGACAAGGAGGCGCGCCGGCCGGTCGCCCTGGAGCTCAAGCAGGCGGCGATCTACCGCGCCGTGGCGAGCCCGCGGCAGCTCTTCGAGCTGGCGGTCGACTTCTGGACCAATCACTTCAACGTCTACCACTTCGACAGCCTCTGCGCCGCCCTGAAGACGGCCGACGACCGAGACGTCGTGCGCGCCCATGCCTTCGGCCGCTTCGGCGACTTCCTGCGCGCCTCGGCGGCCAGCCCGGCCATGCTCATCATGTTGAACAACGCCCAGAACAAGAAGGGCGGCCCGAACGAGAACTACGCCCGCGAGGTGATGGAGCTCCATACGATTTCGGTCACCGGCGGCTACACCCAGACCGACGTGCAGGAGATCGCCCGCTGCTTCACCGGCTGGACCCTGGACGCTGGGGGCGCCTTCCAGTTCGTCGCCCGGAACCACGACACCGGAGCGAAGACCGTCCTCGGCCACGCCATCCCGGCGGGCGGCGGGATGGGCGACGGCGAGCAGGTGCTCTCGATCCTCGCCGCCCATCCCTCGACCGCCACCTTCCTCGCCACCAAGCTCTGCCGCCGCTTCTTGAGCGACACCCCGCCCGCCGCTGCGGTGGCGGCCGCCGCGGCCACCTTCACCGCCACGGGCGGCGACCTGCGCGAGACGCTGCGGACGATCCTCACCTCGGCCGACTTCGCCGCCTCGGCGGACGCCAAGACCAAGCGCCCCTTCGAGTTCCTCCCCGCCGCGGTGCGCGCCTTAGGCGCCACGGTCTCGGTGCCGCAGGGGACCAAGTCGCTCTACGGCAGCCTCCATCTCCTCGCCCAGAGCCCCTTCGACTGGCAGGCCCCCAACGGCTATCCCGACGCCACCGGCGCCTGGATCAACACCAGCGGCCTGCTCAACCGCTGGAACCTGATCGTGGCCCTGGTCGGCAACACCCTGCCCGGCGTGCACGTCGACGTCAACAGCCTGGTCTCCGGGACCCCCGGCTCGATCACCCCGGCGCAGCTCGTCAACCGGCTGACCGACCGCCTCCTCCACCGCCAACTGATCGCCGCCGACCGCAGCCAGCTCCTCGCCTACGCCGCGGCCGGCGTTCCCACGGGCAAGCCGATCCCGGCCTCGCTCTTCCCCGGCCGCGCCGCCGACGTCGCCGCCCTCCTCCTCGACTCCCCTTACTTCCAGTGGCGCTGAACGCCTCGCCAGGAGAATGCCATGCCCTTTTCTCGTCGCAGTTTCCTGACCTCGTTGGGAGCGCTCTCCCTGCCCGCCTGGTTTCCCCGCCTGGCCTTCGGCGCCAAACCCGAGGAGCGCGCAGCGGCGCGGGACGTGCTGGTCTGCGTCTTCCAGCGCGGCGGCGCCGATGGCTTGAACGTCGTCGTCCCCCACGCCGAGAGCGCCTACCATGACGCCCGGCCGACGCTGAAAATCCCCGATCCCGGCGCCACCAACGGGGCGATCGACCTGGACGGCTTCTTCGGCCTCCATCCCTCGCTCGCCCCGTTCAAGGAGCTTTATGACGACGGGGCGCTCGCCGTCGTCCACGCCGTGGGCTCGCCGGACGCCAACCACTCACATTTCGCGTCGATGGACGTGGTCGAGCGCGGCACCCCCTCGAACCAGGTGACGAGCGGCTGGATCGGCCGCCACCTGGCAAGCCTCCAAAACGGCAATACCTCGCCCTTCCGCGCCGTGGGCTTCAGCTCGCTCCTCCAGGCCTCGCTGCGCGGCCCGGTGTCGGCCACGGCACTCGCCTCGATCGTCGACTTCCACCTGAAAGGCCGCCACGGCATGACCGCGGCCCAGGTGACCCAGTTCCAGACGACGCTCGCCTCGCTCTACAACGGCGCCACCTTCACCGACCTCCAGGGCGGGCAGACCTTCAAGGCCCTGACCCAGCTCGCCCAGGCGAACCCCGGCCAGTACCAGCCGGACAACGGCGCCCAGTACCCAACCTCGGATTTCGGCAAGGGCCTCCTCCAGGTGGCGCAGGTCATCAAGGCCGACCTGGGATTGGAGGTCGCCTGCGTCGACCTGGGCGGCTGGGACACCCACAGCGCCGAAGGGGTGACGACCGGCCAGCTGCCCGGCCTCCTCGACGACCTCTCGACCAGCCTCCACGCCTTCGCGACCGACATGGGGAGCCGGATGAACGGCATCACCGTGGTGACGATGAGCGAGTTCGGCCGCCGGTTGAAGGAGAACGCCTCGGGCGGCACCGATCACGGAAGCGGCAGCTGCATGTTCGTGCTGGGCGGCGGGGTGAACGGCGGCAAGGTCTACGCCAACTGGCCCGGCCTCGCCCCGGCGCAGCTCTTCGGTCCCGGCGACCTCGCCCCCACGACCGACTTCCGCACCGTGCTCGGCGAAGTGGTCGCGAAGCGGCTGGGCAACAGCGCGCTCGACAGTGTGTTCCCGGGGTTCACCGAGCCGGCGTTCCTGGGGGTCTGCAAGTAGGTAGGTACCTGGGAGGCAGGCGTATACTTCGAAACCATTCAAGGAGGCTTGAGGACGATGAAAAAACGCATCCGGAAGTTCACGTTGCACCGCGAGACCCTGCGCAACCTCACCGAAGCGCGCCTCCTGGAAGTCCCCGGCGGCAACTTCACCGGCAGAAACACCTTCTGCCCGTCCGCCTGCGCCGCCACCTGCGTCACCCAGTGCGACTCGGTCTGTCACTGCACGGGGAATTGCAACTAGCCGGGTTGGCCCCTACCCCACGATCGCGCGAGCTGACGCGCAGGCTGAGGAGACCAGCGGTCCGCTTGGCGGATCGCTGGTCGCGCCTTTCGGGGGGTCAGGCGACCTTCGTACCGCTCTGCTCGGCGACCTTCTCGGGTCTGAAAAATCGATCTTCGTACTGCTTCTGCAGCTCCATGTAGTAGGCCACCAGCCTGGCAGGATCATGGTCGAACCGAGCCGAGATCCGGTGCCGGACCTCGCGGATCTCATCAATCGCCGGATCGCTCTCAGTTTCCTTCATCGCTACCTCCAAGCAGTTCCAGTGGGGTCACCAGCGCAGGCACGAACAGGCCGAGCATCGTATTCACTCGACGGATGTGACCGAACTTATTTGCGTTGGCGAGATGCCGGCAGTTCCAGGTCACGAGGAAGTCGCACTTGTGGTAGGACGCAAGTGCCAGGTGCATCGCATCCCCACCTGGGTCCGTCGGCATCAGCTTATATCGGATATAGGCCTCCACAATCTCAATGATAGCTGGATCGATCGGCAGAATTGGCAAGGCACGGACCAAGTCGAGCCGCAAGGCCCCTCGCTCGGCCGAGCCGCCAGCCAGCTCGTCAAGAACGGCCGTGCTCGTGACCAGCTGATAGAGGTCAAGGGCCTCCTTCCACCACTGCCGTGTCCAGTCTCGCCGAGCTACGCTATCCGGCGATGTTCGGGCTTCGTGATAGAAGCTGGGAATCGTAGTTTCTACGTACACGAGCGGCCTCGTCATGCTTATACGATACCGCGTTTGGAAGCTCGAGGCAACGGCGCCGGGTGCAAAATTCAATCGGTGAGTTTCGCAGGCGAGGGAGGCAGGAAAGAATGGCGTCGCTCCTCCTCAGCAAGGGTCCCCTCGGGGTCCTCGATCGCCTGCTCGATCGAGTCGGCGATTCCTCCGACCTCCTCCGCGCATCGCTTGGCGAAACCGGTGAGGTGGGGGAAGAAGAAGCCGGAGAGGACGCCAGCGCTGCTCTGAAAAAGCCTGTGAGCTAGGCGCTCCCTCCTCCGATCCCACCCCCCTCCTGTCCTCCCCCCATCCCCTGGCGCCCGCCCGCCCAGGGGGGAGGAACGCGGTAGTCGGCGTCGTCGCAGATTGGTATGTGCACGAGAGGAAGCTGCCTATTGGGTCCCTCCCCCCTGGGCGGGCGTGAGGGGGGGATGGGGGGAGGACAGGAGGGGGGTGCTCCCCGGTACAGACGCGCTTTCATCCATCTTCGGGTGCGGCGGAGCCGCATGAAGAACTCCCAGGGAGATGCACTCGTCGGTTCGAGCTCGGAGGACCTCGCTAGGGACTTCATACTTCTTTGAGAATCTCTGCGCGCCTCTGCTGATACTCCTGTTCTGAAATTAGATTTTTTGCCTTGAGCTGCTGTAGGGATGAGAGCCGAGCCTCGATAGTCTTGTCAGCGCCTTCCCTTGTTGGCCGAGGAGCACCCGCTCCCGCAGATGCGGCGTTGATGTCATTCATAAGAGCGACTTCGTCGAACATCGTGACGCCCTGACGATTGCGCGTTAGGTTGGAATACACACGGCCTTTCCGAAGCGAGTCCTCTTTTAGGTCCGCATCCGTAGGAGCCATCTTGAGAGCCGCAAGACTTGCACGATAGGCGGCCTCAGCCTCGGCTTTCTCTTTACCTCGGCCGGCGTTCTGGCCGAGCATGATTACCAATCCGACAATGAATACAACCGCCATGATCCAGAAAACGGGACTACAACTTTCCATATGGAACCCCCGCAGTATGCAATGTCGCCGGCTGCCGCGCCAAAGTGTACCCATAAGAGCCTAGTCGGCTGCCATATCGGCGTCAAGGACATGACTGAATCATCATAAGTACCTGACAGGCCCTGGCAAGTTCGGCCCCGCCCCTGCCCCAACGCATAGGGCGGGGACCGCTCCCCGGCGTGTCCCCGCCACCCTCCCGGGTATCTCTCGAATCTCCGCGCCCCGCTAGCCTGTCCGTATTGGCTCGCGGCGACCCGCCTGCCCTCGCGCCCGACCGGTTTTCCCCGAGCGATCGGACAGAGAGGTACGACCCATGAGCACGACTTTGACCCTCCCCGAAGCCCCTCTCCAGAAGGAGCACTTCCTTTCCAGCCGGACCATGAAGGCCACGGTCTTCCACGGCAGGTGGCCGAGATCAAGCGCCTGACCGGCGGCGGCGCGGACGTGACGATCGAGGCCCTGGGGACCCAGGGGACCTTCGAGAACGCCCTGCGTTCCCTGCATCCGGGCGGCACCCTGTCGTCCCTCGGGGTCTACTCCGGGAAGCTCCAGATGCCGTACGACGCTTTCGCCGCGGGCCTCGGCGACCATCGAATCGGCACCTCCCTCTGCCCCGGCGGCAAGGAGCGGATGCGGCGCCTGATGGAGACCGTCCGCCACGGCCGGGTCGACCTGACGCCGCTCCTCACCCACACCTTCCGCCTGGACGATATCGTGGAGGGCTACGCCCTCTTCGGCGAGCGGCGGGACGGGGTGCTCAAGGTGGCGATCCGGCCCTGAGGGCAGGGATGGAACTACGGGTGTCTCCTTCCACGGAGACGCCCGGGCGGTTCCTAGCGTCCAATCCTCTTGCCGTAGCGTCCATTGGACGCTAGACTTCGTCTCCCATGCCTCGCGAAGACTTCGAACGCTACCGGCAGCGGCTGGAGGAACAGCTCCGCACCGACATGGGGCTGCTCTACGAGGCCTACCTCGCCAAGCTGCGCGCCTACCAGACGGTCGAGCGCCTGCGGGGAGAAGCCGACGGCGAGCTCTCTCCGGCGAGCGGCCTCTCGATCGAGCTCCCGGCCGTTCCACCGAACCCTAAGCCGGCGGCTCCCCCGCCGCAGGCGCCACCCCGGCGGAGCCAGCCGTACGAGGTCATCGATTCCATCCGGGAGGCCCTTCCCAGGCTCCCCGAGGTGTTCGACCGGTTCGACGTCCTGGCCGCGCTCGATTTCGAACCGCGCCGTTCGACCCTTTCTGTGGCGTTGGGTCGCCGGTAGCCCGCCATCGCAGGATTCCTGAAGCTCCAGCGAACCGGTTGCCGGCGAACGGCTTGCCAGAGGGACGCGGAAGCCCGTCTCTGGACGCGAACGCGCTCGCTTCTGGACGCTACGGGATGGTTCTGGACGCGAAGACGACCCTTTTGGACGCGAAGCTGAGGGCTTCGGACGCGAAACAGTTCGCTTTGGACGCCAAAGCGAAGACTTTGGACTCCAAATTGATCATCTTGGACGCCAAAGCGTTCGCCTCGGCGTCCAGACCGTTGACTCTGGACTCCAAAGCGTTGACTCTGGACGCCAAAGGGAGCGCCCTGGACTCCGATCAGTTCCTTTCTGCGTCCAAAAAGCTCGCTTCTGCGTCCAATGACAACTGGCCAGCCGGCTGCCCTCACCCCACCCGGCCTGCCAGCCGGGCCACGGCGGCGATCAGCTCGGAGGGGTCGATCGGTTTGGCGATGTGGGTCTGGAAGCCGGCCGCGAGGGCGCGCTCGCGGTCCTCGGTCCGGGCGTAGGCGGTCAAGGCCGCGGCGGGGAGGGTCGCCCCCTGGTCCGCGCCGCGCGCCCGGAGCTTGTGGATCAGCGTATAGCCGTCCTCCTCCGGCATGCCGATGTCCGACAGGAGGACGTCCGGCAGGCGGCGGTCGAGCTGTTCCAGGGCCTGGGCGACCGAGGCGACCGCGGTGACCGCGGCGCCGTTGCTTTCGAGCGCCCGCACCAGGAGCTCGCGGGTGTCGTCCTCGTCCTCGACCACCAGCACCCGCACCCCGGCGAGCGGCCGGGAGCCCCAGGGGGCGACGGCCACGGTGGATGGCAGCGCGGCGGCCGGGCTGGTGACGGGCAGGAAGATCGCCCGGGCCGGCAACGACACCGTGAAGGTCGCCCCCTTCCCCTCTCCGGCGCTCTCGACCGCCACCGTGCCGCCGTGCAGCTCGACCAGGTGACGCACGATCGAGAGGCCGAGCCCCAGCCCGCCGTGCGAGCGGGTGCTGGTGCTCTCCGCCTGGCGGAAACGGTCGAAGACGTAGGGCAGGAACTGGGGGTGGATGCCGCTTCCGGTGTCGCTCACCCGGATCTCGACGCACCCTTCCCCGGCCCGCAGGTCGACGTCCACCCGCCCGCCCACCGGGGTGAACTTGATGGCGTTCGAGAACAGGTTCCAGATCACCTGCTGCAGGCGGTCGGGGTCGCCCAAGACCGGCCCCACCCACCGGTCGAGGTGGAAGGTGATGCCGATCCCCTTCGCCTCGGCCGCCGGCCGCACGGTGTCGAGCACCACGTCGAGGACCAGCGGCAGCTCGACCGACTTCTGCTCCAGCCGGAGCTTGCCGGTGATGATGCGCGACACGTCCAGGAGGTCGGAGATGAGCTGCGCCTGCGCCTTGGCGTTCCTCTCGATCGTCTCGTAGGCGCGGCTCGCCGTCGCCTCGTCGAGCTTGGTCATGCGCAGCATCTGCGCCCAGCCCAGGATGGCGTTCAGGGGGGTGCGCAACTCGTGCGACAGGGTGGCCAGGAACTCGTCCTTGATCCGGTTGGCGTCCTCCGCCTGCCGCCGCGCCGCCTGCTCGCGGACGAGGAGCTGGGCGCGCTCCTGCTCCGCCTTCTCGCGCTCGCCGATCTCGCGCTTGAGCTCGGCGTTGGCGCGTGACAGCTCCGCCGTCCGCTGGTGGACCAGCACCTCCAGCTCGGCGTAGGTCTTCTGCAGCTCCGCCTCGGCCCGCTCCCGCTCGGCGATCTCGCGCTTGAGCTCGGCGTTGCGGCGCGACAGCTCCGCCGTGTGCTCGCGGATCTCCTGGCGCAGGGCGACCTTCTCGACCGCGTTCGCCACCGCCCGGTGGAGCGATTCGGCGGAGATCGAGTCCTTGAGCAGATAGTCCTGCGCCCCGCTCTTCATCGCCTGCACGGCGACCGACTCGCTCCCCTGCCCGGTGAGGACGATGACCGGCAGCGGGTCGGCGTCCATCCTCTCCCCAAGGCCCTCGCCCAGCCGGGAGAGGAATTCCAGGCCGTCGAGGTCGGGCAGCCGATAGTCGAGGAGCAGGCAGTCGGGGCGCTGCTCCCGGCCGATGCGCAGTCCCTCCTCGCCCAGGCCGGTTTCCAGGAACCGGTACTCCTGCTCGCGGTCCTGGGCGAGCAGTCGGCGGTAGACCGCCCGATCCTCCGGGCTGTCGTCGACGATCAGGATGACGAGCGGCTCCCCCGCCCGCAGCGCCGGTACCGCCATGGTCAGTCCCCCTGGGGCAGGATCACGACTTCGAACCAGTACCCGTTCAGGTGCTCGATCGCTCTCATGAAGCCATCCAGGTCGACCGGCTTCTGGATGTAGCTGTTGGCCCCGGCGACATAGCAGGCATGGACGTCCCGCTCGTCGGACGAGGTGGTGAGGACGATGACCGGGATCTGCTTTAAGGCGTCGTCCCGCTTCACCGTCTCCAGCACCTCGCGGCCGTCGGTGCCCGGCAGGTTCAAGTCGAGCAGGATGATCCCCGGCCGCGGCGCGCGGGCGGGATCGGCATAGGCGCCGCGCCGGTAGAGGTACTCCAGGGCCTCGTCGCCGTCGGCGCAGCGGTGGATCGGGTTCTTGAGGCCGGACCGGCGGAAGGCCCGCTCGGTGGCCTCGTAGTCCTCCGGGCTGTCCTCGACCAGGAGGATCGGTTGGTTGGGCGACTCCCTCATCTCAGGCTCCTTTTTCCAAGGTGAAATAGAACGTCGTCCCCTGGCCGGGGATCGATGCGAGCCAGACCCGGCCGTTGTGACGCTCGACGATTTTCTTGACGATGGTCAACCCCGCTCCCGTGCCGCCGCCGTACTGATCGCGCCCATGCAGCCGCTTGAAGATGCGGAAGATCGAGTCGAAGTGCTTCTCCTGGATGCCGATGCCGTTGTCGCGCACGTGGAAGACCGGCGGCGCGCCGTCCACGAACCCGACCTCGACCCACTTCTCCGTCTTGTCATTGTACTTGCCGGCGTTGAGGACCAGGTTGCGAAAGATCTCCCCCACCCGCGCCCGGTCGCAGAGCACGGTGGGCAGCGGGCGCGGCACCCGGACGAGGGCCCCCTGTTCCGCCAGGTAGGGGCCGAGCGAGTCGAGGACGTCGGCCAGGGTCTCGCCCAAGTCCACGCGGTCCATCGCCAGGTCGACCCGGCCGACGCGCGAGAAGTGGAGGAGCGAATCGATCAGCGACTCCATCCGTCGGGTGAGGCGCGGCAGGGTTTCGAGCTTCCCCCGCCCCTCGGCGTCGAGCTTCTCCCCGTAGTCCTCGAGCAGGAAGACGGAGAAGTTGTGGATGCCGCGGAGAGGCTCCTTCAAGTCGTGCGAGGCGATGTAGGCGAAGTCGTCGAGCTCCTTGTTGCTCTGGCGCAGCTCGGCATTCCGCTCTTCGAGCACCCGCTCGGTGCGGCGGCGGAAGGTGAGCTCCTGCTGGAGCTCCCGGGTGCGCTCGTCGACCCGTTTTTCGAGCTCGTCCTTGGCCTGCAGGAGCTGCGCGTCCCGCTCCTCGATCTGGGTGAGCATCTGGTTGAAGGCGTCGACCAGGGTGCCGAGCTCGTCGGCGCTCTGCCGGGTGGCGCGCAGCGCGTAGTCGCGGCGTTCGGAGACCGCCTGGGCGGTCCGGGCGAGGTCCAGGATCGGCGCCGAGATCAGCCGCTGCAGCCGCGAGGAGAAGAGGAGCGAGACGAGCGCCGCGGTGAAGAGGACGATGGTCACGGTCACCGCCTGGAGACGCAGGCGGGCGTACATCTCGCCCAGGTCGCTCATCAGGTAGAGGGTGCCGATCGTCTCTTTCCGGTTCTTCACCGGCCAGAAGAGGACGAAGGAGTCGCCGGCGAAACGACGGCTCAAGGCTGCGGCCCGCCGCGGGATCGGCCCCGGCGCCGTCGACCGCCGGTAGCTGGCGAAGAGCTGACCCTTCTGGTCGTAGAGGCCGGCGGCGGCGATCGGGGCCTTGGCCCGGAGCACGTTCAGGGTCTCGTTCGCCGCCTTCGGGTCGTTGAAGATCAGCGCCGCGGTGGTGTTCTCGGCGAGGATCTCTCCCAGCGTCTCCAGGTCCTTCACCATGTCCTGCCGAAAACGGAAGACGTCGGAAAAGACCAGCGCGGCGTTGGCCAGGAGGAGCGCCCCGCCGCTCGCCAGGAAGACGATCAGCATCAGCTTGCGGCGGACCGGCAGGTCGCTGATCCGGCGCCATCTCAATCGCCCTCCTCCTGCCGCAGCTTGGCCAGGCGGAGCAGCTTCGAGCTGATCTTGATCCGCGTCCGCTCGACCGCCGCCAGGTTGACTTCGAAGCGGACCCGGTTGGCGTCCAGGAAGAAACGGATGTGCCCCCCCTCGGCGAGGAAACGGTCGGACTCGCCCACGGTCAGCACGTTCGCCCCTCGCAGACCGGCCAGCACCTCGGTATTCTCGGCCTGCCGCTCGCGCTCCGTGCGGCCGAAGAAGAGGATCTGGCAGGCGTGCGGGTCGGCCCCGCGCGGCAGGCGCCGCACGGCGAGAGGCCGCCCGTTCCAGCTCTCGTTGACCACGATGGCGTCGAGACTGGCCCCGATCGGGTCGTCACCCAGGAGGCAGAGGTTGAACGGGCTCTTCTCGTCGGGAAAGCCGTCCGCCGGCCAGTCGATGAACTTGGTGAAGTTGAAGAGGACCGCCGCCTTCAACGCGGACTCGACGTTCGGGTCCGATTTCGGCGGCGCGCCGACGGCGGCAGCCGCGGCGAGCAGGCCGCAGAGGAGGAGGGCCGCGGGACGGCGTCCGGTCAACCGCGCGGTCAGAAGCGCCATGCCACCCTGCCGTAGAGGCTGCGGGGGATTTCCTGGCGGGTGGGCCCGGGAGAGCCGAACTCCGGGTGGTGGGCATGCAGCAGGTTGCGGCCGACGAGCGAGAGGTCGACGGTCCGGGTCGCCTGCCAGCCCAGGCGGAGGTCGAGCTCGGTGTAGGCGGGCACCAGCGGCGAGGGGAGACTGTCGACGTGGCGCAGCCAGGCGTCGAGCTCGGTCCGCGCCGGCAGGTCGAGGCTGGTGCGCAGGGTGAGCTGCCGGCGCGGATCGTTGCCCTCGGCCAGGCCCTCGGTCGCATCGGTGCTCCCGGGCTCGAAACCGAAGCTCTTGTGCAGATAGGTGAAACCGGCGTACCAGCGCCACCAGCTCGTCATCTGGTAGTTGACGGAGACCTCGGCCCCCGCGGTCTCGGCCTTCAGCTTGTTGTCGAAGACGATGGGAAGTCTGCCGCGGGTGAGCTCCTGGCTGCGCAGGTGGTCGTAGTGGTTGTAGTAGGTGGCGACGTCGAGCGTCAGGTCGGGTCGCGGCTCCAGCCGCCAGCCCAGCTCGTAGGCGACCACCGCCTCGGATTGGAACTGTGGATTGCCGGAGAGGAGGAGGAACGACCCGCCGAGGTAGAAGCGCACGTCGGTGTCGATGCGGGTCGGGGTGCGCACCGCCCGCGAGACGGCCCCCCACAGGGTCTGCCGCGGGCTCGGGGTGTAGGCCAGCCGGAGGCTCGGCTGGAAGTCGAAGCCGGTGTAGTCGTTGTGCTCGAACTTCGAACCCAGGGTGAGGCGCACCCGGTCGGGAAGGAGGGTGATCTCGTCCTGGGCGAAGACGTTCAAGAGGCTCTGAGTACGGTGGTCCGGCAGGAAGGCGAGCGCGGCGCTGTTGCCCACTTGGTCCTCGGTGACCCGGTAGCCGATCCCCCAGACCACCTCCTGGCGGGCGGTGGGCAGGAAGTGGTGCTGCAGGTCGAGGTCGTAGGTGTTGCGATGCTCCTCGAAGGTACCGGGGATGCGGCGGTGGGTGTTGTCGAAGTAGAGCTGGAGCCGCAGGTCCCCGCCCGCCGCCAGCTGGCGGGTGAAGCGGCCGACGAGGTTGCCGCCGTCCAGGTCGGTGTCGGGAAGGTGGGCTTCGCCGGCAAGCCCCTGGTAGAGATCGCCCTGGAGGGTGAGGGCGTCCGCGGCCGAGCGGTCCCAGTCGAGGCGGAAACCCCCCTGGCCGTGGCGCAGCGGGTCCCGGGCGCTCTTTCCCTGGGTAAAAACGAGGGGATCCCGGTAGTCATAATTACCATAGACCCGGTAGGCCGGCCCCGCGGCTCCCGCCTCCTCCGCGCTGCCGCCGCCATACCGCACACCGCCGGTGGCCCGCTCCGCCTTGCCGCCGCCGGCCACCGCCAGCCCGCCCGCGGTCTGCCGGGCGCTCTTGGTGAGGATGTTGATCACCCCGTTGACCGCGTTGGCTCCCCACAGGGTCGCCCCCGGGCCGCGGATCACCTCGATGCGGTCGACGTCGGCGAGGAAGGTGTCCTGGGCGTCCCAGAAGACCCCCGAGAAGAGCGGGGTGTAGATGCTCCGGCCGTCGATCAGCACGAGCAGCTTGTTGGAGGTGGTGAGATTGAAGCCGCGGGCGGTGATCGCCCAGGTGCTCCCGTCGGCCTGGGCCACCTGCAGCCCGGTCGCCAGGCGCAACACCTCGGGCAGGCTGGTCGCCCCCGAGCGGCGGATGTCGTCGGCCGTGATGACGGTGATGGCGGCCGCCGCCGTCGACAGCCGCTCGCTGCGCTTGGAGACCGAGGTGACGTCGATCTGCATCAGCTCTTCCAGACTGAGCCGCTTCAGGGCCGACGGGTCGACCGCCACCGACTCCCCCGGCTGGGCTCCCACCGCCGGTGCCAGGGCGAGCAGCAGCAGGGAAAACGCACACTCTATCCTGGAGGCAAAGAGGTTCATGGTCGTCTCTCGTCGCTCGGATGTGTTCTGCGATTTTAGTTATGCAAGAAAAACGCCATGCATGCAGCCGCGGCGTGGCGATTCTAGCAAAGGCGGGGGGCTTCCCTGCGACTCCAGGTGTGCCATAATCCTCCCACCGAACTCTGCAGAGTCCATTCCCAAGTGGAGAAACCCACGAGATCCATGCCAGCTGTACGTCGCTTCGAAGCCTCCGTCACCTATCGGGACGGCGAGGGCAAGGAACAGGAAGAGATGTTCCCGGTCCATGCCCGGGACTATGCCGCGGCCAACGAGCTCGCGTTCCAATACGTCCTCAACGTCCTGAAGCTCGACGAGTTCGAGCTCCGGTTGGTGGGCGCCTGACCCTTCTCCAGGCCCTTTAGGCCTTCAGGCCTTCAGGCCTTCAGACGATACCGGCGATACCGGGCTGGTGGACCACCTCGGCCGGCGCCGCCAGGGGGAGGGCGGGGCGTTTCTCCGGCTGCATCACCAGGCTCATGTAGACGCCGTCCTCCTCGAACAGCAGGCCGCGCTGCTTCATGGCGGCGACCTGGGACCCCACTTCGGCCGCCGGCACGCCGTCGAGCTTTTCCACCAGCCGGGACAGCCGGTGCTGATCCTCCAGGAGGTCGAGGATCTTCCAGCCCGTCGGGTTGAGCGTGTGCTCGACCACCGCGCCGGAGCGGGAGTCGTAGATCACCGCCACGCCGCGGCGCTGCCGCACCACCAGCTCGGGCTTGAGCCGGCGGTCGCGCTGCTCCCACCGGACGTGCCAGTGGACGATCCGCTCGCGCAGCTTGCCCAGCCAGCGGGCGGTGTTCACGAGGTAGGGCGCCCGGTAGTCCTCGTCGGCGAAGAAGTAGGCGAGGTCGTAGAGGTCGGCCTTCGGGAAGGGGTAGATCATCTCGTAGAACTCGCACGGCTTGAGCTGCAGGCCATACTCCTGGGCACGGGTGTAATACGGGCTGAAGCGGTCGAAGCGCACCGGAAAGGCGCCGCTCGGCGGCTGCAGGTGGGTGAACAGCGGCAGGTCGTCGTAGTACTTGCGGTAGACGTCCTCCGGCTCGTTGGGGAAACCGACCAGCAGGTTCCAGAAGGACTGGACCGAGTAGCGCTGGCAGTGCTTCAGGAACTTCAGGTTCTGGAACGAGGTCGTCCCCTTGCGCATCAGCTTCAAGGTGGTCGTCGACAGCGCCTCGATCCCCGGCTGGATGCGGGTGATCCGGGCCTCGGCCATGGCCGCCATCTCCCGCTCTTTCAGGTCGGCCTTGACCTCGTAGAAAAGCGATACGTTCTTCGGCGTATGCAGATGGGGCAGGACCTCGGTCAAATACTCCCGTGGCAGGATGTTGTCGACCGACTGGAATTCCGAGACCCGCGCGCCGTACCGCTCGAACAACCCGTGCAGGAGATCGAGCGCCTGCTGCGGCGGCATCGCGCGGTAGCTCATGGTGGCGCCGTTCAGGCCGCAGAAAGTGCAGTGCGAGCGCTCGCCCCACCAGCAGCCGCGCGAGGTCTCGAACGGCAGCTTGGGTTGGATTTTCGCCTCCTTGGGCACCTTGGCGTCGAAGGCGACGAAGTAGTCGTCGTAGTCGAGCGGCACGTCGACCGAGATGTCGAGCTCCTCGCCGATCTCCCGGCCGGGGGCGGACCCCAGGGCCTCGACCTTCTGGCGCGTCAACACCCCCTTGACCTGAGAGCACTCCTCCCGCTCACCCGCCAGGAGATGGCGCACCAGCTCCGGGAAGCTCTTGAGCGCCGGGCCGGAGAAGACGAAATCGATCCAGGGGACGTGCCGGGCGATGACGTTTCCCATCGGCGCCTCGCAGTTGGCCCCTCCCATCACGGTGACGATCGCGGGATTGCGCGCCTTGAGCTTCCGGGCCATGGCGAAGGTCGCCACGTTCTGCGAGAACATCGAGGTGAAGCCGACCAGGTCGTAGCGGTCGAGCTCGTAGCGGTCGATGAGGGTGTCGAGGAGGGTCCCCACCTGCCGGCGCTTCTCTCCCAGCTGCTGGCGAAAAGCGTCGAGCTGCCCCCGGTGCTCCGAGAAGTGACGCACCAGGTAGGCCTCCGAATTGTCCGCCTGCTCCGGGAACGCCACCTGGCTGAAGAACCAATCGCCGAGCCCCGAGGTATTGGCCAGCACGGTATTCGAAATGATGTCGTAAAAGTTGGCGCCTAAATATTCAATGAAATCGAGATTGGGGTACAGCACCCGGCATTCGACACGGTCCGCCAACTCGCTGCCGAGCACCGACTTGAGCTGCGTCAACGCGATCGAGGGAAGGTCGGCGGCCGAGAAAGGCAGGTTGACCAGAGCGACGCGGTACATGAGCACCCCCTTCATAAATTGAATCGTGCCCAATCTCTACCGACAGCATGAAGCGGAAATCTGCCGGCGAGATGGCTGCGGGAGAGTATAGCCCTATCGTGAGGGTTTTCCTTTCATTTCGCCGTGCTCCGGCAGGGCGTACTCGTGCCCGGCGAGCCGGGCGTGGAGCGCGGCGGCGAGAGTCCGCACCTGCGGCTCCGCGAGGAGCGCGTAGTGGTCGCCGGCGATTTCGTGCACCTCGATCGGCCGCTCCGTCCAGCGTCCCCATCCCAGGTCCGCGGCGAGCCGCAGACCGGCCGGGCGCTCGGTGGCCCGGAAGAGGACGAGCGGCACGGCGCAGGCCCCACCCCGGTAGCGCTCCAGGGCCTGGTGATTGGCGGCGAAGATCGCGAAGCGCCGGGCGATCTCGGCGCGCTCCGCCCCGGCCGGCAGGAGGCCCGTCCGCGCCGCCTGGGCGGCCAGCCAGGCCAACGCCTCCGCCGTCTCCAGCGCCGCGAAGCCGGGGGGCAGGGCGAGGCCGTCGAGACGGAGGAGACGGGCGAGGTCGGCGGCGAAGAGGGCGACCAGCGCGCCGCCCGCGAGCCCTTCCGGCCGCTCCATGCCGTCGGACGCCAGATCGGGCGATAGATCGGGCGCCAGGGAGTCGACGAGGGCGAGCAGGTCGACGCTCTCCCCGGCCGCCTCCAGCTGCCGGGCGATCTCGAACGCCACCACCCCGCCCATCGACCAGCCCCCCAGGGAGTAGGGACCCGCCGGCTGCACCTGCCGGATGGCGCGGAGGTAGCCGGCCGCCATCTCCTCCAGGGTCCGCGGCGCCGGCCCCGCCTCGTCATCGGGCACCTGCAACCCGTAGATCCCCCGCTCCCCCGCCAGGTGACGGGCGAGGTGGACGTAGCAGAGGACGTCGCCGCCGACCGGGTGGACGCAGAAGAACGGTCGGCCGCTCCCCGGCTCGATCTCGACCAGCGCCTGGCGGCGGACGGGACCGACCTGCTCGCGGAGGACCGCGGCGAGCCGCTCGATCGTCGCATGGCGCAGCAGGGTCGCCATCGGCAGGTGGGCGCCCAGGCTGTGCTCGATCCGCGCCATCAGCTGGACGGCGAGGAGGGAGTGGCCGCCGAGCGCGAAGAAGTCGTCCGTGATGCCCACCGGTCGCACCCCGAGGACGCCCTCCCAGAGCCGCGCCAGCTGGAGCTCCAGGGCGTCGCGCGGGGCGGTGTAGGCCCGTTCGAGCTCCGGCCGGGACCGGCCGGGGGCGGGCAGCGCCCGGCGGTCCAGCTTGCCGTTGGCGGTGAGCGGCAGGGCCTCCAGCAGCACGAAGGCCGCGGGGAGCAGGGCGGCGGGGAGCCGTTCGCGCAGGAAGGCCCGCAGCTCGCCCGTCGCGGGCGGCGGCACGCCCGCGGCAACGAGATAGGCGACCAGGGCCTTCTCGCCCGGCAGGTCCTCGCGGACGACGACCACCGTCTCCCGCACCCCGGGATGGCGGAGGAGCGCCGACTCGATCTCGCCGAGCTCGATGCGGACGCCGCGGATCTTGACCTGGAAGTCGACGCGGCCCAGGAAGTCGAGGGCGCCGCCGGGCAGCCGGCGGACGAGGTCGCCGGTCCGGTAGAGCCGCTCCCCCGGGACCGCGGCGTAGGGATCGGGGACGAAGCGCTCGGCGGTGAGGTCGGGCCGGCCCAGGTAGCCGCGGGCGAGGCCGTCGCCGCCGATCGCCAGCTCGCCCCGGGAGCCCGTGGGCAGCAGGATCAGCTCCGCCGACAGCACGTGCAGGCGGGCGTTGGCGATCGGCCGGCCGATGGGGACCTGCCCGGATCCGATCGCCCCCGCCGGCGCGATCTCGACCGCGCAGCCCACCGTCGCCTCGGTGGGGCCGTACTCGTTGACCACCCGGGTGGCGGGAGCGGCGGTGCGCCAGGGCTCCAGGGCGTCGCCGGAGAGCGCCTCGCCGCCGAGGACCAGGACGCCCACCTGGCGCGCCGCCGCCGCCGGCAGCTCGCGGCGCAGGACCTCCAGGTGGGCCGGGGTCAGCTTGAGCAGCTGCACCGGCGCCCGTTCCAGGGCGGCGACCATGCCGCCCCAGCTGTCCCCCTCCGCCAGGAGGTGCACCTCGCCCCCGGTCACCAGCGGTCCCCAGAGCGCCGTGACGGTGAGGTCGAAGCCGATCGAGGAGTGGAGGAGCGACCGCCGCCCCGGCCCCAGGCCATAGGGCTCGCAACACCAGGCGAGGTAGTTGACCACCCCGCGGTGCGGGATCATGACCCCCTTCGGCGTCCCCGTCGAGCCCGAGGTATAGAGGACATAGGCCAGGCCAGTGGCCGACGCAGAGATAGCGCTCTCCGGCCGGCGCTCGCCGGGATCGGCGGTATCGAGATCCATGAGAACGGTCTCCACCCCCCGGCCGCTCACCCGCCCGGCCAGGCGCGAATCGGTGACGACGACCGGCATCCCGGAGTCCTCGACGATGAGCCCGAGCCGCAGCTCCGGATAGTCGGGGTCCAGGGGGACGTAGGCGCCACCCGCCTGCAGGATGCCGAGGAGGCCGACGACCAGCTCCGGCGAGCGCTCGAGGAGCAGCCCCACCGGGACCTCGGGTCCCACCCCCAGCGCCCGCAGCCGCCGCGCCAGCCGGTGGGCGCGCCGGCAGAGCTCGCCATAGGTCAGGCAGCGGTCCGCCGCCACCACCGCCACCGCCTCCGGCCGCGCCGCCGCCTGGCGCTCGACCAGAGCGTGGAGTGTCGCATCGGGGTAGAGCGCCCGGGTGTCGTTCCAGTCCAGGAGGAGCTGCTGGCTCTCCGGGAGCGAGAGGAGCGGCAGGTCGGCCAGCGGGCGATCCGCCGCACGGACGACTTCCCGCAGCAGGATCGCCAGGCGCTCGACGGTGCGCTCGATCGTCGTCCGGTCGAAGAGCGCCGTGCTGTACTCGACGCCGCCGGCGATCCGCCCCTCGCCCACCGTCAGGCCCAGGGTCAGGTCGAACTTGCTCGTCGCGGCGGGGATCTCGACGGGACGGATTTCGAGGCCCGGCAGCGCCAGGCCGCCCCCGGCGGCGTTCTGCAGAGTGAGCATCGCCTGGAAGAGCGGCGACCGGCTGGTGTCGCGCTCCGGTTCGAGCGCCTCGACCAGGCGATCGAAGGGCAGGTCCTGGTGGGTGAAGGCGCCCAGGGCCATCGTGCGGACCCGGCCCAGCAGCGCCTGGAAGCTCGGCGCTCCTGACAGGTCGACCTGGAGAACCAGGGTGTTGACGAAGAAACCGATCAGCCCCTCGATCTCCCGGTGGGTGCGGTTGGCGATGGGAGTCCCCACCAGCACCTGCTCCTGGCCGGCCGCCCGCCCCAGGAGCGCGCCGAAGGCCGCCAGGAGGGTCATGAAGAGGGTGGCTCCCGAGCGCCGGCTGAAGGCGGTGAGATCTTGCGCCAGCTCGGGGTCGAACCCGACCGGCAGCGCCGCGCCGCGGTGGCTCTGGAGGGCTGGCCGGGGCCGGTCGGTCGGCAGCTCCAGGCGGAGGGGCGCTCCGGCGAGCTGCTCCCGCCAGTAGGCGAGCTGGGCTGCGAGCCTCTCCCCGGCCAGCCACTGCCGCTGCCAGACCGCGAAATCCGCATACTGGATCGGCAGCTCGGGAAGCGCTGCCGGCGCGAGATCGCCCTGCCGGAAGGCGCGGTAGAGGGTTTCGACCTCGGCGAGCAGCACTCCCACCGACCAGCCGTCGGCGACGATGTGATGCACCGTCACCAGGAGGACGTGCTCGCGGGCGGCGAGCCGGAGGAGCAGCCGGCGCAGGAGCGGCCCCGTGCGAAGATCGAAACGATGCCGGGCCTCGGCCGCCCCCAGTCGCCGGGCCTCCGCCTGCCGGAGAGCCTCCGGCAGACCGGCGAGCGAGACGACCGGCAGGGTGATCGCCAGGGCCAGGGGGGGCGCGATCGCCTGAACCGGACCCTCCGGCCCCAGCGGAAAGGCGGTACGCAGGGCCTCGTGCCGCCGCACCACCTCGCCGAACGTGCGGCGGAGCGGCTCGACCGCCAGCTCGCCGCGCAGCTCCGCCGCCCAGGCGACGTTGTAGGCCGGATTGCCGGGGTCGATCTGGTCGAGGAACCAGAGACGCTGCTGGGCGAAGGAGAGCGGCAGCTCCCCCTCCCGCGGCACGGCGACGAGGGGCGGTGGGGCCGGGAGAACGGCAGTGAGCAGCGGCGCCAGCTCCGCCGCCAGGCCGGCGATCGTCGTCCGCTCGAACAGGCTGCCCAGGGGAAGCTCCACGCCGAAGGTCTGGCGGATCCGCGAGGCGACCTGCGTCGCGAGGAGCGAGTGCCCGCCCGCGGCGAAGAAATCGTCCGTCACCCCCACCCGCTCCCGTCCCAGAAGCTCCTGCCAGATCCCCACCAGGATCTCCTCGACCGGGCCGCGCGGCGCCACGTAGGCCGCCCCCCGGCTCGCCGCCGCTTCCTCGGGGGCCGGGAGGGCCGCCCGGTCGACCTTGCCGTTCGGCGTCAGCGGCAGCGCCGGGAGGAAGAGGTAGGCGGCGGGCAGCATGTACTCGGGGAGCGACCGCCGGAGAGCTTCGCGCAGCCCGCCCTCGCTCCCGCCCGCGCCTTCCGCCGCCACCACGTAGGCCACCAGGCGGGCGTCCCCCGGCCGGTCGCGGCGGGCGAGGACGACGCACTCCCGCACTCCCGGCACGGCCGCCAGCGCCGCCTCGACCTCTCCCGGCTCAATGCGGAAGCCGCGGATCTTGACCTGGTGATCGATCCGTCCCACGAACTCGATCGCCCCGTCCGCACGCCGCCGTGCCAGGTCGCCCGTCCGGTAGAGCCGTTCCCCCGGCCCGGACGCCCAGGGATGCGGCACGAAGCGCTCCGCCGTCAGCTCCGGCCGATGGAGATAGCCCCACGCCAGCCCCTCGCCCCCGAGGCACAGCTCGCCGATCTCGCCCAGCGCGGCCAGCTGCTGCCGGGAGTCGACCAGGTAGGCCGTCGTATTGGCGAGCGGCTGCCCGATGGGCACCGTCCCCGCGGCCAGGACGTCCGGCGCCGGGGCGCTCACCCGGTGCCAGGCCGCGTAGGTCGTGCTCTCGGTGGGGCCGTAGACGTGGAGCAGCCGTTCCGGCGGCCCCGCCGCCAGCACCCGCGCCACCGCGCCCGGGTCGACCGCCTCGCCGCCGAACAGCAGGTGGCGCAGGGCTAGAAAAGCGGTGGGCTCCTCCTCGGCCACCTGGTTGAACAGCGCCGTGGTGAGGAAGAGCGTCGTCACCCGCTCGTCCCGCAGGCGGCGGGCGAGCTGCGCCGGCGCCAGCGCCAGCGTTTTCGGGATCACCACCACCGCGCCGCCGTTCAGGAGCGCCCCCCAGATCTCGAAGGTCGCCGCGTCGAAGCTGATGTTCGAGGCGTGGGCCACCCGGTCCGCCGGCCCCAGTGGTACGAAGGGGGTCTCCCGGACCAGGCGCACGATCGCCCGGTGGGGCACCGCGACCCCCTTTGGCCGTCCCGTCGAGCCCGAGGTGTAGATGACATAGGCCAGGCTCGCAGCCGGCACCGGCACGCCGAGCGGGCCGCCGTTCTCCTCCTGCCAGGCCGCGTCCTCGATCGGCAGGATCGGCACGATCTGCAGCAGCCGCGAAAGACCCTCCAGGCGCTCCCGGGTGGTGGCCTGCGCCAGGACCAGCGACGCCCCGGTGTCCTCCAGCATGAAGGCCAACCGCTCGTCCGGATAGCCGGCGTCGAGCGGGACGTAGGCGCCGCCGGCCTTCAAGATGGCGAGCATGCCGAGGATCAGCTCGGGCGAGCGCTCCATGGCGATCCCCACCGCGTCCCCGGCCTCCACGCCCCGCCGGCGGAGATGCCGCGCCAGCCGGTTCGAGGCCTCTTCCAGCCGCGCGTAGCTCCACGCCTCGCCATCCTGCCCCACGACCGCAACGGCCCCTGGCCGCATCGCCGCCTGCGCCGCGAACAGCTCGGGAACACCCGCCTGCCGCGGGTAGTCGCTCCAGCTGTCGTTCCACTCAAGGAGCAGCTGCTCGCGCTCGCCCGGAAACAGCCACGGCAGGTCCTGGACGGCGAGGTCCGGGCTGCCGAGCGCGCCGCGGAGCAACACCGTGAAGCGGGCGAGCAGGCGTTCGACCGTCGTGCGGTCGAAGAGCTCGGCGTCGTATTCGAGCGAGCCGGAAAGCCCTGCGGCGCTCTCCTCAAAAGCCAGGGTCAGGTCGAACTTCGCCGTTCCCTCTTCCTGCGCCAGGGGGACGAGCGTCAGACCCGGCAGGGCGAGCCGCTCGGCCGGCGCGTTCTGCAGGGCGAACATCACCTGGACGAGCGGCGGGCGGCTGGCGTCGCGGTCGGGGTCGAGCTCGGTGACCAGCCGCTCGAACGGCAGGTCCTGATGGCCGTAGGCGCCGAGCGCCGCCTGCCGGACCTGGCGCACGAGGTCGCCGAAGCCAGGCCGGCTCCCACCGGGGGCCAAGGCGACCCGCAGCACCAGGGTGTTGACGAAGAACCCGATCAGCCCCTCGGTCTCGCGCTGCGTCCGGTTGGCGATGGGCGTTCCCACCAGCAGGTCCTCCTGGTGGGCCGTCCGGCCGAGGAGCAGGCCGAAGGCGGCGAGGAGCGTCATGAAGGGGGTCGCGCCCAGGCGCCGGCTGAAGGCGACGACCTCGCGGGACAGCTCCTCCCCCAACGCCGTGGGGCGCGCCCCTCCGCGGTGGAGAGAAACCCGCGCCCGGGGACGATCAGTGGGGAGCTCCAGCCGGCGCGGCGCCCCGGCGAGCTGCTGCCGCCAGTAGGCGAGCTGGCCCTCCAGCACCTCCCCGGAAAGCCACTCCCGCTGCCAGGCGGCGAAGTCCGCGTACTGGACCGGCAGCGCCGGCAACGGGCTCGGCTCGCCCTGCCGGAAGGCACCGTAGAGGACCCCGATCTCGCGCAGCAGCACGCCGATCGACCAGCCGTCCGAGACGATGTGGTGGGCGGTCACCCGGAGGACGTGCTCGTCGGCGCTCCGGCAGAGCAGGAGCAGCCGGAGCAGCGGGCCGGCCGACAGGTCGAAGGCCCGCCGGGCCTCGCCGGCGCCCAGGCGCACCGCCTCGGCCCGCCCGGCGCTCGCGGGCAGGCCGTCGAGCGCCACGACCGGCAGCGGGAGGAGGAGGCGCGGGGCGATCACCTGGACCGCCTCCCGGCCGCCGCGGGAGGACGGCGCGAAGGTCGTCCGCAGCACCTCGTGGCGCCTTGCCACCTCGGCGAAGGTCCGCGCCAGCGCCTCGACCGCCAGCGCGCCGCGGAGCTCGACCGCCCAGGGCACGTTGTAGGCCGGATTGCCGGGCGCCAGCTGGTCGAGGAACCACAGCCGCTGCTGGGCGAACGACAGCGGCAGCTCCCGATCGCGCGGAACCGGCACGATCGGCGGCGGTGCGCTTCCCGCCTCGCCCTGCCGCGCCGCTTCGACACCGGCGGCCAGCGCCTCGATCGTCGGCGCCTCGAAGAGCCGCCGCACCGGCAGCTCCACCTGGAACGCCCCGCGCACCCGGGAGACCACCTGCGTCGCCAGGAGGGAGTGGCCGCCCAAGGCGAAGAAGTCGTCGCGCACCCCCACCCGCTCCCGCCCCAGCACCTCCTGCCAGATCCCCACCAGGATCTCCTCGGTGGGATCGCGCGGCGCCACGTACCCCGCCGACTCCGCCGATTCCGTCGACATTCCCCGCGCTGCCTCCGGCGCCGGCAGGGCCTTCCGGTCCACCTTGCCGTTGGGGGTGAGCGGCAGCGCCGCGAGGAGCACGTAGGCCGCGGGCAGCATGTAGTCGGGCAGCGACCGTTTCAGGTGCTCCCGCAGGTCGCCCTCGGCCAGCCGCCCCGCCTCGGCGGGGACCAGGTAGGCCACCAGGCGCGTATCTCCCGATATCGCCGATATCGCCGACATCGCCGGCTCGTCCTGCCGGGCCAGCACGACGCACTCGCGCACCGCGGGATGGGCGGCGAGCGCCGACTCGATCTCTCCCAGCTCGATGCGGAAGCCTCTCACCTTGACCTGATGGTCGATCCGCCCCAAATACTCGACGTCGCCGTCCGGCCGCCGCCGCCCGAGGTCGCCCGAGCGGTAGAGCCGCGCCCCGGGCTCGGCGCCGAACGGATCGGGCACGAAGCGCTCGGCGGTCAGCTCCGGCCGGCCCAGGTAGCCGCGCGCCAACCCCGCCCCGCCCACGCACAGCTCCCCCGGCGCCCCGATCGGCTGGAGCGCCAGGCCCGGCCCGAAGAGGCGGAGGGTCAAGTCTGGGATCGCTTCGCCGATCAGGCTCCCCACCCCGTCCCGCACGTCGGCCTCGGCGAGCGGCCGATAGGTGACGTGCACGGTCGTCTCGGTGATCCCGTACATGTTGACGAGGAGCGGCCGCCGGGCGCCGTGCCGCGCCACCCAGGGCGCGAGGCTCGCGAGGTCCAGGGCCTCGCCGCCGAAGATCACCCGGCGCAGGGCGAGATCGGGAGATACTCCCACCGCCTCTTCGGCCAATATCGCCGGCAGCAGCTGGCGGAAGGCCGAGGGCGTCTGGTTGAGCACCGTCACCCCCTCCTCGACCAGCAGCTGGTAGAAGCTCTCCGGCGAGCGGCTCACCCAGTAGGGCACCACCACCAGCCGCCCACCGTAGGCGAGAGCGCCCCACAGCTCCCAGACCGAGAAGTCGAAGGCATAGGAGTGGAAGAGCGTCCAGACGTCTTTCTCGTCGAAGCCGAACCAGGCCTCCGTCGCATCGAGCAGCCGGCTGACGTTGCCGTGCGTCACCAGCACGCCCCGCGGCCGTCCGGTCGAGCCCGAGGTGTAGATCACGTAGGCCAGGTTCTCCGGCCCCACCGCGCTCGCGACCGGCCCCGCATCGCCCGCATCGCCAGCATCGTCCGCCTCCAGGCCCGCCGCGTCGAGCTCGACGATCGTGGCGCCTGGAAGGTCGTGGGCGGGCAGCGCGCCGGCCGACCGGCTCTCGGTCACGATCACCCGCGCCCCGGAGTCGCCCAACATGAAGGCCAGCCGCTCCGGCGGATAGGCCGGGTCGAGCGGCAGGTAGGCGCCGCCCGCCTTGAGCACCGCGAGCATCGCCACCACCAGCTGGGGAGAGCGTTCGAGGCAGATCCCCACGACGACCTCCGGCCCCACCCCGAGCCGCTGCAGCCGCCGGGCCAGGCGGTTGGTCCGCCGGTCGAGATCCCGGTAGCTGAGCGCCTCGACCCCCGAGACCAGCGCCAGCTCCGCGGGGAGCCGCGCCGCCTGCCGCGCGAACCGCTGGTGGAGGACGTCGACGTCGAAACGGGCGCCGCCGTGCCACTCGGCGAGCAGCTGCTGGCGCTCGCCGGCGACGAGGAGCGGCAGCTCCGAGAGCCGCCGCGCCCCGTCCTCCAACACCCCGGCGAGCAGGGCCTGCAGGTGCTCCGCCAGGCGCCGGATCGTCGTGCCGTCGAAGAGGTCCGTCCGGTACTCCAGCCGGCCGGAGAGGCCGCCGCTCTCCTCGCCGGTCAGGGTGAGATCGAAGTGGACCCTCTGCTGCTCGCTCTCGATCGCCCGCCAGCGCAGGCCCGAAAAAGCGGTCCCCGCCGCCGGCAGGTTGTGGAAGTCGGTCATCACCTGGAACAGCGGCTCGTAGGCGAGGCTCCGCTTCGGCTGCAGCGCCTCGACCAGCACCTCGAACGGCAGGTCCTGGTGGGAGTAGGCGTCGAGCACCACCCGGCGCAGGCGGACGAGCAGCTCGCCGAACGCCGGATCTCCCGCGAGGTCGGTGCGCAGCACCAGGGTGTTGACGAAGAAGCCGATCAAGCCCTCCGTCTCCAGGCGGTTGCGGCCGGCGATGGGCGTGCCCATCGAGAGGTCCACCTCGCCGGTGTAGCGCCAGAGCAGCGTCTCGAAAACCCCCAGCAGGAGGATGAACGGCGTCACCCCCGAGCGCCGGCAGAAGCTCGGCACGACGGCCGCGGTGCCGATCGCGAAGCGCAGGGGCTGGCTGCTGCCGCGGAAGCTCTGGACCGGCGGCCGCGGCCGGTCGGTGGGCAGATCGAGCACCGGCGGAGCGCCGGCCAGCCGCTCGCGCCACCAGGCGATCTCGCCTTCGAGCACCGGACCGGAGAGCCACCGCCGCTGCCAGGCCGCGAAGTCCGCGTACTGGATCGCCAGCTCGGGCAGCGGGCTCGGCCGCCCCTGGTGGAAGGCCTCGTAGAGCGTCGTCACCTCACGGATCAGCACGCCGGCCGACCAGCCGTCGCCGGCGATGTGGTGGAGGTCGACGAGCAGCACGTGCTCCTCCTCCTCCAGCCGGAGCAGGATCGTGCGCAGGAGCGGCCCCGCCGTCAGGTCGAACGGCTGGCGGGCCTCCTCCGCGATCAGCCGCAGGGCCTCGGTGCCGCGCCCGGGCTCGTCCAGGAGCGAGAGGTCGACCCGCGGCAGCGCGACCTCCCAGGGCGCTCCGATCCCCTGCACCGGCCCCTTCTCGCCGGGGCGGAAGACGGTGCGCAGGACCTCGTGGCGGCGCACCAGCTCGCTGAAGCTCGCGGCGAGCGCCAAGGCATCCAGGGGACCGCTCGCACGGTGGGCGGAGGGCATGTTGTAGGCGGAGCTCCCGGGCTCCAGCTGTTCGATGAACCACAGCCGGTGCTGGGCGAACGAGAGCGGCAGGTCCTCGTCGCGCGAGGTCCTGGGGATGGCGAGGCGGGAGGCCTCCGCGGTCCCATCCCGCTCCGCCTGGCGCAGCCGGTGGTCGAGCTCCGCCGCGAGACCGGCGATGGTCGGCCGCAGGAACAGGTCGTGGAGCGGCAGCTCCACCCCGAAGGCCCGCCGGATCCGGGAGGCCAGCTGGGTGGCGAGGAGCGAATGCCCGCCCAGGGCGAAGAAGTCGTCCTCGACCCCGACCCGCTCGCGTCCCAGGATCTCCTCCCAGATCCCCACCAGGAGCGTCTCGACCGGCCCGCGCGGCGCCACGTAGACTGCCGCTCCCGGCTCTGCTCCCTCCGCCTCCGGCGCGGGGAGCGCCGCCCGGTCAAGCTTGCCGTTCGGCGTCAGCGGCAGAGCCGGGAGAAACAGGCAGGCCGAGGGCAGCATGTAGTCGGGCAGCGATCGCTTGAGGTGCTCGCGGACCTCTCCCTCCGCCAGCCGTTCGCCCGGCTTCGCCACCAGGTAGGCCACCAATCGAGGGGACCCGGGCGTGTCCCGCCGCGCCAGGACGACGCAGGCCTCGACTCCCGGGCAGCCGGCGAGCGCCGCCTCGACCTCCCCCGGCTCGATGCGGAAGCCACGGATCTTGACCTGGTGGTCGAGGCGGCCCACGAACTCGATCGGTCCGTCCGGGCGCCGGCGCACCCGGTCCCCCGTCCGGTAGAGCCGCCCACCCCCCTCTCCGCCCCACGGGTCGGGCACGAAGCGCTCCGCGGTCAGCGCCGGCCGGTGGAGATAGCCCCGCGCCAGCCCTTCCCCGCCAATGTACAGCTCCCCCACCTGGCCCGCAGGTGCCGGCTCGCCCCAGGGGTCCAGCACGTAGAGGGTCGTGTTGGCGACCGGCAGGCCGATCGGCACCGTCGCCGCCCCGGGCGCCACCTCCCGCACCGCGTGCCAGGCCGCGAAGGTCGTCGACTCGGTGGGGCCGTAGAGGTGCAGCAGCCGCTCCGGCGCGCCTAGGGCGAGCGCCCGCGCCACCGCGCCGGGGTCGACCGCCTCGCCGCCGAACAGCAGGTGGGAGAGCGAGCGGAAGGCTCCCGGCTCTTCCCGCACCACCTGGTTGAACAGCGCCGTGGTCAAAAACAGCACCGTCACCCCGGTCTCGCGCAGGCGCGCGGCGAGCGCGGCCGGCCTCAGCACCACCTCGCGCTCGATGACCACGACGGCGGCGCCTCTGAGGAGCGGCCCCCAGACCTCGAACGTCGCCGCGTCGAAGTTGATGTTCGAGGCGTGCCCCACCCGGTCCGCCGGCCCCAGCCGGAGGTAATTTGTCCCGAGGACCAGGCGCACGACCGCCCGGTGCGTCACCGCCACCCCCTTGGACCGTCCGGTCGAGCCCGAGGTGTAGGTGATGTACGCCAGCTGCTCCGCCGCGATCCCGTTCGGGGAGAGCGCCGGCGGTGCAGCGGCGCTCCGGAGCGCGATCGCTTCGCGGTCTCCTTCCAGGCAGACCAGGGACACCGGCGAGCCCAGGGTGGCCAGGCGCTCCCGGGTCCGGCCGTGCACCAACACCACGGAAGCCCCGGAGTCCTCCAGCATGAAGCGCAGCCGCTCGTCGGGGTAGCCCGGATCGAGCGGCACGTAGACCCCGCCCGCCTTGAGGATGGCGAGGAGAGCCACGATCAGCTCCGCCGAGCGCTCCATCGCGACCCCCACCGGCGATTCCGCGCCCACCCCCAGGGAGAGCAGATGCCAGGCCAGCCGGTTGGCCGCACCGTCGAGCCGGCCGTAGCTCCACGTTTCCTTCGTACCGCTCTGCTCGGCGTCCCCTTCCAGCACCGCCGGCGCTCCCGGCCGCGCGCGAGCCTGGTCGCCGAAGAGCGCCGGGACGCTCGACTCCCGCGGATACTCGCTCCGCGTGTCGTTCCACTCCCGGAGCACCTGCTCGCGCTCCCCCGGCAGCAGCAGCGGCAGGTCCCACAGCGTCCGCTCCGGGTCGACCAGCGCTCCCCGCAGCAGCCCCTCGTAGCGGCCGAGCAGGCGCTCGACGCTGGTGCGATCGAAGAGGTCGGCGTCGTACTCGAGCAGCCCCGCGATGCCTTGGGGGGATTCGTAGAACATCAGGGAGAGGTCGGCCCGCGCGACGCCTCCCTCCAGGGGGAGGAGATCGAGGGTGAGGCCCGGCAGCTCCGCCCCCTCGCCGGGCCGGTTCTGGAGCGCGAACATCACCTGGAAGAGCGGCGCGCGGGCGCCGCGCTCGCTCGCCACCTCCTCGACCAGCCGCTCGAACGGCAGGTCCTGGTGAGCGTAGGCGTCGATCGCCACCTGCCGCACCCGCCCCAGCAGGTCCCGGAAGCTCGGCCGGCCACCGAAGGACCCCAGGGGCACTCGCAACACCAGGGTGTTGACGAAGAACCCGATCAGCCCCTCGATCTCGCGGTGGGTGCGGTTGGCGATCGGCACGCCCACCAGGACCTCCGGCTGATTCGCCTGCCGGCCCAGCAGCACCCCGAACGCGGCGAGGAGGGTCATGAACGGCGTCACGTCCTCCTGCCGGGAAAAGGCCGCGACCTCCTGCGCCAGCTCCCCTCCCAGCCGCGCCGGCCGCAGACCCCCGCGATGGCTGGGGCTGAGCGGTCGCGGCCGGTCGAACGGCAGCTCCAGCCGGAGCGGCGCGCCGGCCAGCTGCCGTCGCCAGTAGGCCAGCTGCTCCTCCAGGACGTCGCCGGCGAGCCAGCCCCGCTGCCAGGCGGCGAAGTCGGCGTACTGGACCGGCAGCTCCGGCAGGGGCGAGCCTTCGCCGCGCGAGAACGCCCCATAGAGGAGCGCCATCTCCCGCTGCATCACCCCCATCGACCAGCCGTCGGCGACGACGTGGTGCAGGGTGACCAGCAGCACGTGCTGGCGAGCGGCGAGGCCCAGGAGGGTCAGCCGGAGCAACGGTCCCGCCGCCAGGTCGAAGGTCCGCAGGGCCTCCGCCCGCGCCAGGCGCCGGACCTCGGCATCCTGCTCCACCGCCGGCAGGTCCTCCAGGGAGACCACGGGCAACGGTACCGGCCGGGGCGCGGCGATGACCTGGACCGGGCCCTGGCCTGATTCCGCGAAGGTCGTCCGCAGCGCCTCGTGCCGCCGCACCAGCTCGCTCCAGACCTGGCGCAGCCGGCCGACCGCGAGATCGCCGCCGAGCCGCGCCGCCCAGGGCAGGTTGTAGGTCGGATCGCCCGGCGCGAGCTGGTCGACGAACCAGAGGCGCTGCTGGGCGAAGGAGAGCGCCAGCGGCGGCGCGCGAAGCTCCGGCGGCAGGGGCAGGAGGGGAGGGGCCACCGGGCGCTTCGCCCCGTGCAGCAGGAGGTCGAGCTGCGCCGCGAGCGCTGCGATCGTCGGCCGATCGAACAGCTCGTGGAGCGGCAGCTCCACCCCGAACGTCTGGCGCACCCGGGACGCCACCTGCGTCGCCAGGAGAGAGTGCCCGCCCAGGGCGAAGAAGTCGTCCGTGACCCCCACCCGCTCGCGACCCAGCACCTTCTCCCAGATCCCCACCAACAGCCTCTCGACCGGGCCTTTCGGCGCCACGTAGCCGTCCGCTTGCCGCTCCACCTCTTCCGGTGCTGGCAGCGACGCCCGGTCCACCTTGCCGTTCGGCGTCAGGGGCAAGGCCTCCAGGAACAGGTAGACGGCGGGCAGCATGTACTCGGGGAGCGTCCCCTGGAGATACTCCCGGACGCTCGCCTCCTCCAGCCGCTCCCCCGGCTTCGCCACCAGGTAGGCCACCAGCCGGGTATTGGCCGGCATTGCCGGCATTGCCGGCGTGCCCGGCGTGTCCCGCCGGGCCAGCACGACGCACGCCTCGACTCCCGGGCAGCCGGCGAGCACCGCCTCGATCTCCCCCGGCTCGATGCGGAAGCCGCGGATCTTGACCTGCTGATCGAGGCGGCCCACGAACTCGATCGCCCCGTCTCCGCGCCGCCGCACCCGGTCCCCCGTCCGATAGAGCCGTCCGCCCGGCTCCCGGCTCCACGGGTCGGGCACGAACCTCTCCGCCGTCAGCTCCGGACGGTTGAGGTAGCCCCGCGCCAGACCCTCGCCGCCGATGCACAGCTCGCCCAGCTGACCGAGCGGCGCCAGCTCCAGATCCGGCACCAGCAGGTAGAGCGTCGTGTTGGCGAGCGGCTGGCCGATCGGCACCGTCGCCGCGCCCGGCGCCACCTCCCGCACCTCGTGCCAGGTCGCGTAGGTCGTCGACTCGGTCGGACCATAGACGTGCAACAGCCGCTCCGGCGCCCCCTCGGCCAGCGCCCGCGCCACCGCGCCGGGGTCCGCCGCCTCGCCGCCGAAGAGCAGATGGCGCAACGGATAGAAGGCTCCGGGCTCCTCCCGCACCACCTGGTTGAAGAGGGCCGTGGTCAGGAACATCGCCGTCACCCCTGCCTCGCGCAGCCGCGCGGCGAGAGCGACCGGCGAGAGCACCACCTCGCGCTCGATCACCACCACGGCGCCACCGGATAGGAGCGCTCCCCAGATCTCGAAGGTCGCCGCGTCGAAGCTGATGTTCGAGGCATGCGCCACCCGGTCTTCGGGACCCAGCTGGACGAAGTTGGTCTCCCGGACCAGCCGCACGATCGCCCGGTGCGCGACCGCCACCCCCTTCGGCCGACCTGTCGAGCCCGAGGTGTAGATGACGTAGGCCAGCTGCTCCGCCGCCGTTGAATCCGGCGGCGGCGTCGCCCTCCACTTCGCGATCGCCTCGCGGTCCCGGTCGAGGCAGACGAGGGACGCCGATACGGAGAGGCTCTCCAGGCGTTCCCGGGTCCTGCCGTGCACCAAGACCACCGAGGCCCCGGTGTCCTCCAGCATGAAGCGCAGCCGTTCGTCGGGATAGCCGGGATCGAGCGGCACGTAAACCCCGCCTGCCGCGAGAACTCCCAGGAAGGCCACGATCAGCTCCGCCGAGCGCTCCAGCGCCACGCCCACCCGCGACTCCGGCCCCACACCCAGCGAGCGCAGATGCCAGGCAAGGCGGTAGGCCGCCGCCGCGAGGCGACCGTAGCTCCACTCCTCTTCTCCCTCCACCACCGCCAGAGCCCCCGGGGTCGCCTCCGCCTGAGCCGCGAACAGCGCGTGGACGCTCAACTCCCGCGGGTAGTCGCTCCAGGTGTCGTTCCACTCGCAGGCCAGCTGCTCCCGCTCGCCGGGCAGCAACAGCGGCAGCTCGCCGATCGGCCGCTCCGCATCGTCCATCGTCGCCGCAAGCAGCGGCGTGAAGCGCGCCAGCAGGCGTTCGATGCTCGTTGCGTCGAAGATCTCGGCGTCGTACTCCGCGAGGCCCGAGAGGCCCGCCGGCGTCTCTTCGAACGTCAGGGTGAGGTCGAACTTCGCCACCCCGGGCTCCGGCGCCAAAGGCAGCAGAGTGAGCCCCGGCACGGCAAGCCGCTCGACCGGAGCGTTCTGCAAAGCGAACATCACCTGGAAGAGCGGCGAGTGCCCGAGGTTGCGCTCCGGCACCACCTCCTCGACCAGCCGCTCGAACGGCAGATCCTGATGAGCGTAGGCGTCGAGCGCCGTCTGCCGCACCCGCCCCAGAAGCTCCCGGCCGCTCGGAGCAGCCTGGAGATCCACCCGCAGCACCAGGGTGTTGACGAAAAAGCCGATCAATCCTTCCGTATCGCGCTGGGTGCGATTGGCGATCGGGCTCCCCACCAGGACTTCCTCCTGGTGCGCGGAACGTCCCAGCAGCACCCCGAGCGCCGCGAGGAGCGTCATGTAGAGCGTCACGCCCTCGGACCGGCTGAACACCGCGAGGGCCGCCGCCACCTGCCGGTCGAGACCGAGGCGCGCGAGCCCCGCGCGGTGGGTGGGCGATACCGGTCGCGGCCGGTCGGTCGCGAGCTCCAGCCGCTGGGGCGCTCCGGCCAGCTGCTCGCGCCAGTAGGAGAGCTGGGCTTCCAGCACCGCCCCCGAGAGCCAGGCCCGCTGCCAGACCGCGAAGTCGGCATATTGGATGGGCAGATCCGGCAGCGGAGACGCCGCGTAGAGCGCCATCACCTCGCGCAGCAGCACTCCCATCGACCAGCCGTCCGAGACGATGTGGTGCATCGTCACCAGCAGCACATGCTCTCGACCGGAGAGGCGGAGCAGGGTCAGGCGCAGCAGCGGCCCACGCGACAGGTCGAAAGAGCGCCGGGCCTCCGCCACCGCCAGACGCCGGATCTCCGACGGCTGCACCGCTTGCAGAAGCCCCTCCAGAGAGATCACGGGAATGGGAACGGGCAGGTCCGCCTGCACCCTCTGCACCGGACCCCGCTCGGAAGCCGAGAAGGTCGTGCGCAGCGCCTCGTGCCGCCGCACCACCGCGGCGAAGATCCGCCGCAGCAGGTGGACGTCGAGCGCGCCAGAGTCGGTCAGCAGCCGGGCCGCCCAGGGCACGTTGTAGGCCGGGTTGCCCGGCTCCAGTTGGTCGAGGAACCACAGCCGCTGCTGCGCAAAAGACAGCGGCAGGTCCCGATCGCGCGGAACCGGCACGATGGGAGGGGCCGCCGTATCCACCTCAACCTGCCGAGTAGCCGATACCGCGCGCGCCAGCTGCGCGATCGTCGGCCCCTCGAACAGCTGGCGCAGTGGCAGCTCCACCTGGAACGCTCCGCGCATCCGCGACATCACCTGCGTCGCCAGGAGAGAATGCCCGCCCAGGGCGAAGAAGTCGTCCTCCACCCCCACCCGCTCGCGCCCCAGCACCTCTTCCCAGATCCCCACCAGCACTCCCTCGACCGGATCGCGCGGCGCGACGTACCCTTCCTCCCTGCCTCCCCTGCCGGGCTCCGGCAGGGCGGCCCGATCCAGCTTGCCATTCGGGGTGAGAGGCAGCGCTTCCAGGAAGACGAACGCCCCCGGCAGCATGTAGTCCGGCAGCGCGTGCTGCAGCCCGGCCCGTAGAGCGTTCTCGTCGAGGGAAGCCCCGGCCGCCGGCACCACGTAGGCCACCAGCCGGGCGTCCCCGGGAGAGTCCCGCCGCGCCAGCACGACGCAGTCCACGACTCCCGGCAGCGCCGCCAGATCGGCCTCGATCTCCCCCAGCTCGATGCGGAAGCCGCGGATCTTGACCTGATGGTCCACCCGGCCCACGAACTCGATCGCCCCGTCGAAACGACGGCGCACCAGGTCCCCCGTCCGGTAGAGCCGTTCCCCCGCCTCCCCGCTCCAAGGGTTAGGCACGAACCGTTCCGCCGTCAGCTCCGGACGATTCAGATAGCCCCACGCGAGGCCCTCGCCGCCGAGGTAGAGCTCCCCCACTTCGCCCAGCGCCGAGAGCCCCTGCCAGGCGTCGAGCACATAGCCCGTCGTATTCGCCAGCGGCTCGCCGATCGGCACCGTGCTCCCCTCCTCGACTTCCCGCACCCGGTGCCAGGTCGCATAGGTCGTGCTCTCGGTCGGACCGTAGACGTGGAGCAGCCGCTCCGGCGCGCCTTCTGCCAGCACCCGCGCCACCGAGCCCGGGTCTACCGCCTCGCCGCCGAACAGCAAGTGGCGCAGAGTCCGGAAAGCCGCGGGCTCCTCCCGCGCCACCTGGTTGAACAACGCCGTGGTGAGGAAGAGCGTCGTGATCCGCTCGGCGCGCAGCTTCAACGCCAGCTCCGCAGGCGACAGCGCTACCTCCTTGCCGATCACCACCACCGCCCCGCCGTTCAAGAGCGCTCCCCAGATCTCGAACGTCGCCGCGTCGAAGCTGATGTTCGAGGCGTGCCCCACCCGATCGTCCGGGCCCAGCTGCGCGAAATTCGTCTCGCGGACCAGGCGAGCAATCGCGCGGTGCGGCACCGCCACCCCCTTCGGCCGTCCCGTCGAGCCCGAGGTGTAGATGACGTAGGCCAGGCTCGCGGCCGGCACCCGCACCGCGAGCGGAGCCGCGCTCTCCGCCTGCCAGGCGCCGTCCTCGATCGGCACGATGGGCGCCAGCCCGGCCAGGCGATCCCGGGTGGAAGCCTGTACGAGAGCCAGCTTTGCCCCCGTGTCTTCCAGCATGAAGGCCAGCCGCTCATCCGGATAGCCGGCGTCGAGCGGCACGTAGGCGCCGCCGGCCTTCAGGATCGCGAGCATCCCCAGGATCAGCTCGGGCGAGCGCTCCAGGGAGATCCCCACCGCGCTGCCCACTCCCACGCCCAGCCGGACAAGGTGCCGTGCCAAACGGTTCGAGGCTTCGTCCAGCCGCCCGTAGTTCCACTCCTCCCCGCCCTCCCCCACCACCGCCATAGGCGCTAACTTTGGCTCCGCGGCGGCCGGGCGGAGGGTCCCTCCCCCCTGGGAGGGCGGTGGTTGGATCAGGGGGGAGGCTAGGAGGGGGGCGTTCCGGTCCGCAGCCACCCCCCTCCTGCCCTCCCCCCTTTCCCAACCCTCCCCCTCCCAGGGGGGAGGAACCCCGCCCGGCCCCTCTCTACGGCCAAAGTTAGCGCCTATGCCCACCACCGCCGTCGCCTGCGGCCCCACCGCCACCTGCGCCGCGAACAGCGTGAGGACGTTCGCCTCCCACGCGAAGGCGCTCGCCGTGTCGTTCCACTCGACCCGCGCCTGCTGGCGCTCCGCCGGCAGCAGCACCGGCAGCTCCCCCACCGCCCGGTCCGGATCGGCCGCGAACGTCGCCAGGAGACCCGCCAGATGCTCGACCCGCCGCGAGATCGTGCTGGCGTCGAAACGGCCCGAGTCGTAGAGCATCGTGAGCGAAAGCTCGGCCCCGGGAACGACCACCACGTTCAGCGGGTAGTTCGTCAGCTCGTTGGCCGTGACCTCCGAGACCTGCAGCTCCGGCACCCGCCTCGACAGCTCGCTCTGCGGCGGCAGGTTCTCGAACACCAGGAGGTGATCGAACAGCGGCACCCCGGAAGCCAGCTCGCTCCACTGCTGCACCTCGACCAGCGGCGCGTACTCGAAGAGCCGCATCTCCACCTGGCGCTCCTGGAGACCGGCGAGCCACTCCGCGAGCCGCCGCTCCGGCGTCACCTCCACCCGCATCGGCTGCGTGTTGATGAACGGGCCGACGATCGACTCCACTCCCGGCAGGTCCGCCGGCCGGCCGGAGACCGTGGTGCCGAAGACCACGTCGCCACTCCCACTCGCCCGCGCCAGAAGCAGCGCCCAGGCCCCCTGCACCAGGGTGTTGAGCGTCAACCGGTGCCGCCGCGCCACCTCGCGCAGAGACGCGGTCGTTTCTGCCGACAGCGCGCGCTCCTGCCGCCGCGACTCCCGGTAGCTCGGACCGGATTTCTCCTCTCCCCCGGCCACGAAGGTCGGTGAGGTGAACCCCGAGAGAAACCGCCGCCAGAACGCCTCGGCCTCCGCCAGGTCCTGCTCCTGGAGCCAGGCGATGTATGCGTCGAAGCCCCGCGGCCGCTCCTGCCAGGGCGTGCTGCCGGCGGCGAGCTGTCGGTAGGCGGTGAACAACTCGGCGAGCAGCTGCCCTCGCGACCAGCCGTCGACCAGCAGGTGGTGCTGGGTCCAGACCAGCTGATGGACGCCCGGCTCCAGCTCGAAGAGGGCCAGCCGCATCAGGGGCGCCGCCGTGAGCTCGAACCCCCGCTCGCGGTCGGCGTCCAGATAGCGTTCAAGCCGCGCCCGCTGCTCGGCCGCGTCAAGCTCCCGCCACGACTCGCGAGCGATCGCTAAATCGACCTCGCGGTAGACCACCTGGAGCGGCTTCTCCAGCTCCTCCCAGTGGAAGGCCGTGCGCAGGATGCCGTGTCGCGCGACGACGTGCCGGAAGGCCCGCTCCAAGGCGATGACGTCGAGCGGGCCGGTCAAACGCAGGGCCAGCTGCACCACGTAGACGCCGGAGCCGGGGGCCAGCAGGCTGTGGAACAGCATCGCCTGCTGCATGGGCGACAGCTCGCAGAGGAGCTCGATGTTGTCGTGGGAGTCGGTGTCGTCGGTATTCGTCTCGGGGCTCATTCCTCGGTCTTTCCCCGGCAATCACAATTCAAGGGATCTCCAGAGCTTCAGGGAATCGCGGAGTGCACAACCGCGCTCGGGCCGGTGCCGATTCCATAGTGGGTCTCGGCGCTCCAGGCGGGACGGGCGGGAGCTTTCGCTATACTGCCTGTACGCCTACTTAGTGGAAAGAGGTGTCCGGTCTGCGGTAGAGACGGCCCAGGTCCTGAACGATATCGCCCCGCAGTCCAAGGGGACCGCGGGCCGTCTCCGCCGGAGCCACGGACGGCCCGTTTCCGGTAGGACCGGCCGACGGGAGAAGGCGCGTGTAGGGGACGGCCTCCCGATCCGGAGACGTCCCGCGGTCCCCGTGGACTGCGGGGCGGTATCGTTACGACCTGGGAACGTCTCTACCGCCTCCGCTCAGAGGTTCAGAGATCAGAGCGGGAATGGGAGGCAAAGTTAGCGCCCGTGGGGCGGCCAGGCGGGACGTTGGAAGCTTTCGCTATACTGCCCTGGAACTGAGCCAATTGTGAACGCTCTCAAGAACACTGCGGAGCCGACCGTGCTTCGGCCGGGCGATCCGGCAGTGGATGGCTCGTTTCTCGAGCCGTATACCAGCGAGTGGTCGGTCGGCCAGCTCAAGCCGGACGGGACGACCCGGAAGGTCGGCGACTGGGCGGACCGGGTCGAGATCGAGGAGCAAAACGGCCGCCCGGCCGTACGGCGCACCCAGACGGCGATCTTCGGCGCCACCCGGTTCCGGTACGTCAACGTCGCCGACCCGGCAACCATGGCGCCGATCCTCTCCGAGGAGGAGAGCTCGAAGGGCAGCTTCGAGCATCTCGTGTTCGACGGCACCCGCGTCCGGCACCGGCACCGGGCGACCCCGGCCGGCGGAGTCGAGGAGAGGGACCTCCCGCTCGCGATGCCGGTCTTCCAGTTCACGGGGATGTACGGCATCCTGCTGGTGACCTTCCCGCTCCACGAGGGGTCGTTCTTCCAGCTCCCCAGCTTCGAGGTGAAGCAGGCCGACCACATCGAGTGGCTCTCGTTCCGGGTCAAGGGCAGGGAAGGGATCCCCACCGTCGCCGGGGAGGCCGAGGCCTGGATCGTCGAGAGCGAGCCGGGACCGGGAGCGCGGTTCCGCTTCTCGCTCCGCCGCGAGCCGCCGTACGTCTTCCGCCTCGACCATGAGAAGGATGGGACGATCCTGCGATGGGATCTCCTTTGACCGGGATCGGGCTCTCCGGCACCGGATAGGCGCCCACGCTCCGGGATAGGCAGCTACACGCCAGGATAGAGGGGTTCCGGCAAAAGATAGACGATCGGGACGCCCGATAGTCTATCCTGCCGCAAAAATAGAGAGCTTCAGGCTAGACATAGAGAGCTAGGCGCCAGGATAGAGGGGGTTCTGGCAAAACATAGACTATCGGGGCGCCCGATAGACTATCGGGCCGCCGGATAGACTATCGGAGCACTGGATAAGGGAGCTTCAAGCCCCAGATCGGGACCTTCGGGAGCAGGGAGCCTCCCCCAGGCTCCGAGACCCCTGGTCTCAATCCTGCAAAGATTTCTGAGTGGCTATGACACGGTTCCGGGTGTACCGGTCCACAACGTAGTGTCGCTCCCCAAAAGCCTACGGGGAGCTCAACAGAGGAACCGGCCATGAGAAAAACTCTTGTAGGAACGCTCTTGCTGTTCGCTGTCTCACCGCTCTGCGCCCAGTGCATCGGCACGGTCGGCGTCACCAACGATGCAGCTCTGATCCAGGCGAAGCTCAACAGCGGCCAGAGCGCAATTCTCTGCCCCAGCACGGTGTGGGCCGTCAATCAGACGCTCACCTTCCCGATCCAGTACGACGACATCTATGTCTACACCGAGGGCAACCCGCGGGACGATACCCGCGCTCTCCTCTACGTCAACAATTCGGGGATCGCCGCCGTTTTCGCGGCCAACGGCTGGGACGTCCAGAGCGGCACCATCGTCGCTCCTGACAACGTCCAACTCAGGAACCTCCGGATCGACGGCGGCATCGACCGCTTTGGGAGCTGTGGTGGCCAGGCTTGTTACAACCAGGCGCTGATTCACTTCGGCGGACCGACCAGCGGGCAGATCGTCGACAGCGTCAAGGCTTGGGGTGCGCGCGGATGGTCCACCATCGTCTTCGAGCGCGGTGTGAGCGCCTATAGCAACGGCTGTAGCTACGGGCAAATCACCAACAACGAGCTCGGCCCCTCGGGATACTTTGCCACCGGGCAGTACGCGGACGGCATCTCGCTCCAGTGCAGCAACTCGGACGTGCTCTTCAACCTGATCCAGGACGTGACGGACGGCGGCATCGTCATCTTCGGCGCTCCGGGAAGTACGATCCGCTACAACGACATCCGCGCCAACACTCAATCGGCGATCAGCGGCATCGCCATGGTCGACCAGTGGGGAACCAACGACGGCAACTTCTCCGGCACCCAGGTCTTCGGCAACACGATCACCGCCAACGCCTTCATGAAGTTCGGCATCGCCATGGGCTACAAGCTATTCTGCCAGCCGAACGTCGACCTCTACAACTGGGGCGGATCGGTGACGGGCAACACCCTCCAGGGAAGCCGAATGGGGTACGGCTATGTAGCCGACGGGGTCACCGACTGGACGGTGACAGGCAACGTCGACAATTCCCAGCACGTCGGCACGCCCGTGTCGCAATGCGACTGTACGCTACCGGCACCACGCGGCTTTATCCGCCACATGGGTGCGCACACCGACAGCTCGACGACCTTCCAGCCGGAGTTCACGAACGGCTGCCTCCATGGTGCCGACATCCATCCGTAGCTCTGACGCGAAGCCTGCGGCCACCGCAGGCGGCCATTCCCGTGGCGCTCACGCCGGGATACGGAGAGGCAAGCTTTCCGAGACGAGAAGCGGGAACTCTCTGCGCTTGAGGATCTCCTCCAGCTGCGCGCCGAGGGCCGCGACGTGCGGCGGGAAGAGCACCGAGATGTGGTCGCCGGGTACGCGATGGATCTCGGCGCGGCCGCCGACGAGCGCGTCCCAGACGTCCTCCGGCCGCTCCGCGGGTACGTTCTCCGTCGCCCGGAAATAGGTGAGCGACCCTGCGTAGGGCCGCGGCCGGTAGGCGCGCAGGGCGCGGCCGTTCTTGACCAGGATCTCGGCGAGCCGCTCGATCTCGCGCCGGCCGATCGAGGGGGGCAGGCCGCCCACCGACTCCCCGTAGGCGAGGATGGCACGCTCCGCCTCCGCTTCCTCCATCTCAGGGATCGAAGGATCGAGGAGCCAGGAATCGAGGAGCCCGAGGAAGGCCACCTCCTCCCCTTGCTCGATCAGCTGCTGCGCCATCTCGTAGGCGATCACGCCGCCCAGCGAGCTGCCGGCGAGTTGGTACGGCCCCGCAGGTTGCACCGTGCGGAGAGCTTGCAGATAGGTGGCGGCCATCTCCTCCAGGCGGGTGAGCGGCTCGCCGCTCCCGTCGAGACCGACCGACTGGAAACCGTAGACCGGCCGCTCCGGGTCGAGCGCGCGCGCCAGGTGGCGGTAGAAGAGGACGTCGCCGAAGACCGGATGGACGAGGAACAGCGGCCGCAGGGCGCCGCCCTGCTTTAGCCCCACCAGGCAGTAGGGAAGCGAGGGCGGAACGGGAGCGCTCTCCCGGCCGGAGCGCCGGGCCAGCTCGGCGTGGAGCCGCCGGGTGTCGTCGCCCAGCTCGTCCTCCGAGCGGCTCTCCCGCCAGCGCTCCGCCACCCCGGCATTGAGCCCCGAATGGGTGTGGAACTTGACGTCCCCGAGCATCCGCGAGGCGGCGTGCAGGCCGTCGGTCATCCGCCCCTGCGGCCGGGCGTAGGGGTCGAGCATCTCCGGCTCGAAGCCGACGCCCAGGAAGTCGCAGAGCTCGGTCAGCCGCGCCTCGGGATGCGCGAGCAGCGCCTCGAAGTGGAGGGTGAACCGGCGCGCGGCGGGGATCGTCGCCAGGAACTCCAGGATGTTCGCGTTGCCCACCTGCCAGGAGAGCTCGGCCAGCTCGCGGCGCGAGAAGCCCTCGGCCCGCGGGAAGAAGATCTGGTCGAGCTTCGCCTCCTCGAAGGAATGGAGGGCCCCCAGCGGGTGGCGCACGAGGTGGACGTAGAGCGGCTCGGCAAATCCGGCCTCCGCCCGCGCCAGCGCCGCCGGGCTCCAGCTGTAGCTCGGCGTCTTGTCGACCAGCATCCGCCCGCCGAGCGCGCCCTGCAGCCAGCCGTAGAAGCGCAGGGTCGACCAGCCCTCGGCCTCACATCTCGCGACGATCTCCCGGGCCTCCTCGGCGCCGCAGCGCAGCGCCTCCATCACGGCGCGGATCGCGCCCTCCAGCCGGAAGGCATCGCGCCCGGAGAAGGTGGCACTCCGCGCGGCGAGAGTCGGGAAGTTGAGCAGCTCCAGCTCCGGCGGCGCGAAGAGCCCCGGATGACCGCCCAGGAGCACGCGCAGCAGGGTCGAGCCGGAACGCGGCGGCGCCAGGACGAAGACCGCCCGCGGGTTCTTCGGCTCCGCCTCTTCCCGCGCCTCCCGAGCCGACGCCGCCATCAGGTCGCGGAAAACCGTGAGCCGCGCGGCGTCGAGCCGTACCCGCCCGGTCTCCCGAGGCCCCTCGGCCGCCGTGCCCGTTTCCCCCCAGAGCCGCGCCACCGCCGGGGCATGCTCGCGGGTGAGATAGGTGGCGAGGCCGGCGATCGTCGGATGATCGAACAGGGAGACCACGTGGACGATCTCGCCCAGCCGCTCCTGGAGCTGGGCGATCAGGATGGCGCCGGCGATCGAGTTGCCGCCCAGCTCGAAGAACGAGTCCTGGATGCCGAAGCGATCGTGCCCCAGGGCCTGGGCGAAGAGCGCGGCCAGCTCGCGTTCGAGCGCGGTGCGCGGCGGCTCGGCTGCTGCGGTGCCGCGCCCTTCCGGCTCGATGGGCAGCCGCGCCAGGGCGCCGCGGTCGACCTTGCCGTTGGGCAGCAGGGGAAGGGCGGGGAGCGCCACGAACGCGGTGGGCACCATGTGCTCCGGCAGCTGCCGCGCCAGGGCTGCCCGCAGCTCGGCCGCGGTCGCCTCGCCCGCCACGTAGGCGACCAGCCGCAGGCCTAGGGCGCCGCCCTCCTGCCGCGCCAGGACCACCGCCTCCTGCACTCCGGGGCAGGCGAGCAGGGCCGACTCGATCTCCCCCAGCTCGATGCGGAACCCCCGCACCTTGACTTGGGTGTCGGTCCGGCCGAGGAAGTCGACGGCGCCGTCCGGCAGCCAGCGGGCGAGGTCGCCGCTCCGGTAGAGCCGGGAGCCCGCACCGCCCCAGGGGTCGGGCACGAAACGTTCCGCGGTCAGGCCCGGCTGGCCGCGATAGCCCCGCGCCACCTGCACGCCGCCGATGTAAAGCTCGCCGGGCGAGCTGACCGGCACCGGCCGCAGCTCGCGGTCGAGGAGATGAATCCGGGTGTTGGCCACCGGCCGACCGATCGGCACGCTGCTCCGCGCCTCTTCCGGCGCGCAGGTCCAGTGGGTCACGTCGACCGCCGCCTCGGTCGGTCCGTAGAGGTTGTAGAGAGGAGCCGGAAGCCGCGAGACGTAGCGCCGTTCGAGCTCGGCCGGCAGCGCCTCGCCGCTCGCGAACACCCGCGCCAGCGCGGTGCAGCGCTCGAGGCCGGGGATCTCCAGGAAGGCCCGCAGCATCGAGGGGACGAAATGCAGGGTGGTGATCTCCCGGCGGGCGATCTCCTCTACCAGATAGGCCGGGTCCTGATGCCCGCCCGGGCGGGCCACCACCAGCTGGGCGCCGGTGAGAAGCGGCCAGAAGAATTCCCACACCGAGACGTCGAAGCTCATCGGCGTCTTCTGGAGCACCCGGTCTGCGGCGCCCAGGCCGTACTGCGCCTGCATCCAGAGCAGCCGGTTGACGATCCCGCGGTGGGTGTTCATCACGCCCTTGGGCCGTCCCGTCGAGCCCGAGGTGTAGAGCACGTAGGCCAGGTGGTCCGGCCCGGCTGCCGTCTCGATGCCAGGAGAATCCAGGCCTGTTTGCCGGTCGAGCGGTACGATCTGCACGTCGTCCACGGAGAACAACGGGGCGAGGTGAGGCTGGACCAGGAGCACCTTCGCCCCGGCATTTCCGAGCATGTAGGCCAGCCGCTCGGCCGGGTAGGCCGGGTCGAGCGGCAGGTAGGCGCCACCCGCCTGGAGAATACCCAGGAGGCCGATCACCAGCTCCAGCGAGCGCTCGGCGGCGATCCCCACACAGACCTCCGGTCCCACGCCCAGCCCGCGCAGCCGCCCGGCCAGCGCCGTCGCCTGCCGGCTGAGCTCGCCGTAGGTCAGGGTCTCCGCTTCGAAACGGACCGCCACCGAATCCGGTATCCGCCCGGCCGGCTCCGCCAGCAGCTCGGGCAGGCTGCGCCCGGCCGGTTCGTAGATCTGGCTCGTGGCGTTCCACTCGCCGAGCTGTTGCGCTTCGGCCGGCGAGAGCAGCGGCAGCTCGGCGAGCGGCCGCTCCGGGGTGGCGAAGGCCGCCGCGGCGAGGGTCGTGAGCTGCCCGGCGAGCCGCTCGATCGTCGCCGCGTCGAACAGGTCGCGGTTGTAGATCCAGCCACCCGCGAGCCGCCCGCCCGCCTCTCCCAGGTTCAGGCTCACGTCGAGCTTCGAGGTGTCGTTGACCGTCGCCATCGGCCGCAGCGTCAGCCCCGGCAGGACGAAAGCTTCGGCCGGAGCGTTCTGCAGCACGAGGAGGACCTGGAAGAGCGGCGCCTGGGCGAGGCTCCGCTCCGGCGCCAGCTCCTGCACGATCCGCTCGAACGGCACGTCCTGGTGGGTGAAGGCGGCGAGCGTCCGCTCGCGCACCCGCGACAGCAGGGTGGCGAACGAAGGCCGGCCCGAGAGGTCGAGGCGCAGGGCCAGGGTGTTCAGGAACAGCCCGATCAGCGGCTCCAGCTCGCGCTTCGTGCGACCGGCGATCGGCGAGCCCACCACCAGGTCCTCCTCGCCGCCGGTGCGCGCCAGCAGAGCCGCGAGCCCGGCGAGCAGGACCATGAAGTCCGTGGCGCCGGAGCGGCGGCCGCAGGCGGTGAGAGCCGCCGTCTGCTCCGCGCTCCAGACCATGGCCCGCTGGGCGCCACGGAAGCGCTGCACCGCCGGCCGCGCGCGATCGGCCGGGAAGGTCGTCGTCCCCGGCGCACCGCCGAGCTGCTGGCGCCAGTAGGCGAGCTGCCGATCCAAAGTCTCCCCCTGGAGCCAGTCCCGCTGCCAGGCGGCGAAGTCGGCATACTGGAGCGCCGGCTCGGGGAGCGGTGATCGCGGCGAGGGCCGGCCCTGGACGAAAGCCGTGTAGAGCGCCTGGAGCTCCACGGTGAGCACGCCCATCGACCAGCCGTCGGCCACGATGTGATGCACGGTGAAGAGGGCGGCGTGCTCGCCTGCCGCAAGGCGCAGAAGCACGGCCCGGAGGAGCGGTCCGCGCGCCAGCTCGAACGGCCGCGCCGCCTCCTCGCGACCGAGGCGCACGACCTCGGGCTCCCGGATCTCGGCGGCCAGAGCGCGGAGGTCGACAGAGGGCAGCGGGACCTCCCCCGTGGGCGCGATCCGCTGCACCGGCCGGGGATCGGCGGTGGCAATACGGGCGAAGGTGGTGCGCAGGATCGCGTGGCGGCGGACGATCTCCCCGAGGCTCGCCTGGAAGGCGGGGACGTCGAGATCGCCGTCGAGCCGGAAGGCGGTGGGGATGTTGTAGACCGCCGAGGCCGGGTTCAGCTGGTCGAGGAACCACAGCCGCTCCTGGGCGAAGGAGAGGGGCAGATCGCCCTGCAGCGCCTCCGGCGCGAGGGGGACGAGCGGCAGCGCGGGCCACAGCCCACCCGCCGCTCCGCCCTCGGTTTCGATGGCGCGCGCCAACTCGGCCAGGGTCGGCGCCTCGAAGACCGAGCGCAGAGGGACCCCGAGGCCCAGCGACTGCAGCCGCGCCATGAGGCGCGTGGCGAGGAGCGAGTGGCCACCCAGGGCGAAGAAATTGTCGTGGAGACCGACCGCCTCGACGCCTAAGAGCTCCCGCCAGATCTCGGCCAGCAGGACCTCGGTCGCGGTGCGCGGGGCGACGAAGGTCTCGCCCTCCTCCCGGCGGCCCCATTCCGGCTCGGGCAGCGCCCGCCGGTCCACCTTGCCCTGTACGGTCAGCGGCAGGGCCGGCAGCCGCACGAACGCCGCGGGCACCATGTGCGGCGGCAGGCGCCGCTGCAGATAGGTGCGCAGGGAAACGACCTCCTCCACCTCGATGGCATCGGTCGCAACCGGCACCACATAGGCCGCCAGCCGCTCGCGGCTGACCACCGCCACCACCGCCTCGCGGACCGCCGGATGCTCGCGCAGCACCGCCTCGATCTCTCCCGGCTCGATGCGGAAGCCGCGGAGCTTGACCTGGCCGTCCGCCCGGCCCCGGAACAGCAGGCTGCCGTCCGGCAGCCGGCGCGCCAGGTCTCCCGTCCGGTAGAACCGGGCGCCGGCCGCCAGGGCAAACGGGTCGGGACGGAACCGTTCGGCGGTCAGCTCCGGCCGCCCCAGGTAGCCCCGGGCGAGACCGGCGCCGCCCAACCACAGCTCGCCGTCGATCCCGACCGGCAGCGGTTCCAGGTCGTCGCCCAGGACGTGGGCGCGGACGTTGGGAACGGCGCGGCCGATCGGCACCCTGCCGGCCTCGGCGGCGCCGGACACGGTCAGGTCGTGCCAGGTGGCGACGATGGTCGCCTCGGTCGGGCCGTAGGTATTGAGGAGCCGCACCGGCGTCTCCAGCAGTCGCTCGCGCCAGGTGGCGAGCCGGGCGGCCTGTACCTCCTCGCCGCCCAGGATCACCAGCCGGACGCTCGCCGGCAGCGCCAGGGCCGGCTCGCCGCTCGCCACCAGCTCGTGCCAGTAGGCGGTGGGCAGGTCGAGATGGGTGATCTCCAGCTTCTCGACGGCACCCAGGAAGCCGCTCGCGGTGGCGATCATCCCCGCCGCTCCGGGATCGCGCAGCACCAGGGTGGCGCCGCGGGTGAGGCAGGGGTGGATCTCCTCGGCGCTGGTGTCGAAGCTGATCGAGGCGAACTGCAGCACCCGGTCGCCGGGCTCGATCGCGTAGGCCGCGCCGGCGCTTTCCACGTAGCCGGCGAGCGCCGAGTGCTCGACCCCCACCCCCTTGGGGGTTCCCGTCGAGCCCGAGGTGTAGATGACGTAGGCCAGGCCGTTCGGCGGACCGGCGGGCTCCGGGTCCTCGGGGCTCTGCCGCGCGATCTCCTCCCAGCGATCGACGAGGACGGTCGCGACCGGCATCCCGGACAACCGCCCGGCCAACGGCTCGCGGGTGACGACGACCGGCATTCCGGAGTCTTCGCGGACGAAGCCGAGCCGCGTCTCGGGATAGTCGGGGTCCAGGGGGACATAGGCCCCGCCCGCCTTCAGGATGGCGAAGAGCCCCACGATCAGCTCCGGCGAGCGTTCGAGAAGAAGGCCCACCGGCACCTCCGGCCCGACCCCCAGCGACCGAAGGTGTCGCGCCAGCCGGTTGGCGCGCCGCCGCAGCTCCCCGTAGGTCAGACAGCGGACGTCCGACCCCCCGGTCACCACCGCCACCGCCTCCGGCCGCGCCGTGGCCTGAAGGTCGAAGCTCGCGTGGACGGCGCGATCCGGGGAGGGGGACCGGGTGTCGTTCCACTCGCGGAGGACCTGCTGGCGCTCGGCCGGCGCGAGGAGCGGGAGATCGGCGACCGGGCGCTCGGGATCGTGTACGATCGCCCGCAGGAGGATGGTGAGGCGGGCGATCGTGCGCTCGATGGTCGTCGCGTCGAAGAGGTCGGCGCTGTACTCGACGCCGCCGCCGATCCGCTCGCCTCCCGCCGCCAGGTCGAGGCTCAGGTCGAACTTGCTGGTCGTCGCCGGGATCTCGAAAGCGCGGGTGACGAGGCCCGGCAGCGCCAGGGGCTCGGGCGGGGCGTTGTGGAGCGCGTACATCACCTGGAAAAACGGCGACAGGCGCGGATCGCGGTCGGGTTCGAGCTCGTCGACCAGCCGCTCGAACGGCAGGTCCTGGTGGGTGAAGGCGCCGAGCGACGAGCGACGCACCCGCTCCAGCAGCTGCCGGAAGCTCGGCCCGCCGGAGAGGTCGACCGCAAGCACCAGGGTGTTGACGAAGAAGCCGATCAGCCCCTCGATCTCCCGGTGGGTACGGTTGGCGATCGGCGTCCCCACCAGCAGGCTCTCCTGGTGGACCGAGCGGCCGAGGAGCACGCCCAGCGCCGCGAGGCAGGTCATGAAGAGGGTCGCGCCGGCGTCGAGGCTCAGGCGCCGGAGCGTTGCCGCCAGCTCCCCCGGGATCGCCATCAC
>DASQPA010000391.1:0-8308 GCA_035644215.1 Thermoanaerobaculia bacterium | reverse complement strand
GTCCGCCCGGTACATCTGGAGGACTCCTCGCGTCGTCTTTTGGGCTCTTGCCCGCTCAAAAAGTCTCCTCCGCAGTCGAGGATTCACGAACAGCGAGCGACGCGACTGGCTGCTGAGGTACTCCAGAGAGTATCCGGTGATCCGGAATTCCGCCCCGGCCGAGACTCTCGTCCGATCATCCGCGTCGAGCTCGAAGTAGGCGATGTCCATTGCGTCCAGCAGCCCGAGCAGTCGGCGATGCTCCTCGGCTTCGCGCTCGCTCTCGGACGTGTCGCGCGCGATTCCGATCGTAAACACCAACGGCGGCTGGACGAGGTGGTTCGAGAGGTGCCGGAACGAGATCCGCATGGGGATCACGCTGCCGTCGGGCCGCCGGATTCGCGAGTCCACGGGGCCATACTCGCCGTGATCCTGGCCCGTCGCGTCCCGCAGGGCTTTGATCAGCCCCTCTTTGATCTTGCCGTACTCCCCCGGGGCATACACGTCCCGGGCGTCCATGCCTTGCAGTTCCTCTTTGTTGCGTCCGAAGAGCTTCTCGGCCCCCTGGTTCGCCATGATGAGCCGGGGCACGTGCACGCCTCCTTCGCCGTCTCTGCGGGTCACGGCGATCGCCTCGCTAACCGAATCGAGGATGCTCTTTGCCAGCAGCAACTCCCAGGAGCGGGCCAAGGCGCCCGCGAGGAGGTCGGCAAAAAACTGCAGCGCTTTCTCGTCCTCCTGGGTGAAACGCGCCACACCCTCTCTGGACGACATGCGGAGGACGCCGACCACCTTGCCACCGAAACGCAGTGGCACACCCAGGAACTGGCCGGTGAAAAGGCCGTCCTCGTCGCGTTCGGGATGGCTCGGCCCCGTTCTCTCGATGCCTGTCAGATGCGCGACCTCAACACGATCCTCGGTGTTGCTCAAGCGGAGAGGCTGGCCGGTCTTGAAGACGTAGCCGGTGAGGCCCTTTCCTCGTGGGTAGAAGACCGGCTTTTCCTCCCCCAGGCGGGGATCTGTGCTCGCCGCCAGCCACAGCTCATCCTGCACTTCGAGGAACAGGGTCGCGGCGCCAGCCTTGAAGAGCTTCGCCAGCTCCTTGACCAGACCCCGGAGATTCGGCTCCTCCTTTTCGAAGGTCTCGCGCGCCAGTCGTAGCAGCTCCTGGTTACGGTTCCACGCCTCGTTGCGGATGCACCAGCGGATCGCGGCTGCCAGAATGGAGGTCTCCCGTGCTAGAGCTTGCAAGGTCCGGGAGGCTCGCGGCTCCACAGCCGCGAGGATCAGGCCGGTCGTTTTCCCGGCCTCGCGGATGGGAAGTGCTACCGTGCGCCCGGGACGGGAGGAACGGCAGATGGGAGTGCCGAACCAAGACGGCGCACTCATCTGCGCACCGAGCCGCTGCCGCAGCTCGAGCAGCCCTTCGAGAAGCGACCCCGGATGGATCAGGGCGAGGTCGTGCGAGCCCGAAGTCAGCGGCTCTCCTTTCTCGTCGAAGGCTACCACCATGATGCCGATCATTCCGGGAAGTGCGGCGATACGCTGCGCCATGTAGGTGAGCTGCGACTGCAAATCCCCGGGGCGCGAGGCGAAAGCTGTCTCGGCCAGCGAATGGACAACCCGCAGTCCCAACGCGTCGAGCTCGCTGGCCTGCGACTGGATGGCTCTGGCCGCCCTCCTTATAGGCATCGATGACCTCCCCTCAAGCCGCGGACGACGCGCTCCTCTCGGCGAGAAGCGCGGCGAGCAGAGCGGCTCGATGGACCTCTCGCATGTGGCGTACACGCTTCCTGCCCACGGGGTCCCTGATCTCCCTCGCTGGCGGTTCCATTCCTCTCTCGGTCAGCTCCCTGACGACGTCGTACTCAGGCTGGGCAAGGCGGGAAGGGTCCTGCCTCTCGAAGACGAGGACGCCCGCCCCCACCTCGCTTCCGGACAGGGATTCGATGCTCCTCTTGGTGAGCAGGACCTCCCGCATGACGTCGTCGAAGAGCTGGCGGACCTCCTCGTTCTGGCTCTCGGGGCCGGCTGCCGCGTCCTCGAGCGTGGCGAGGATTCGCTCCCCCTTCGCGCCCGCGCTATGGCTGGCGAGCACGCCCCGGGCGATGCTCCGCTCGGCTGCTTCCCGCGTCGGGTCGAGGACGATCTCGACCAAGGTCTGTAGCCTGTGCTGGGGCAGCTCCGCTCCCGGCCGTTCCTGCTCCCGCAGTTTGAGCCGGGCGCACATCTCGAATCCCTTGGGCGAAAGCGTGTAGAACGACGCCTTCGAACTCCCCTGGGCGCGGCCGTGGACCCGCAGGAGCAGGCCTTGATGATAGAGTTCCGCCAGGATCTGGCCGATGCGGGGAGCCGTCGGGCGTTGATCCGGCGCCATCTGCTCGTAGACATCGCCGCGGCGCAGGTAGGTGCCGCGGTTGTCCAAGAGAACCTGAAGGACGGCGCGCTCGGTCTCGGAGTGGTCGTCGGCCAAACGCAGCGAGGCCTGTACCTCCTCCATGGCCTGCGCCGCCGTATACAGGGAGCGGATCACGGCGTCGACCTCGAGAGCGGCCCGCGCCGCCGGCGTGAGCGTCTCCGGGCTGTTGGCGTCGACCACGGGCTGCACCTCAAGCAGGCAGTCGAGGATCTGGCGCGGGATGCCCAGCTTGCCCTCCGCCACTTCCTGCCAAGCCAGGGTCTGCGCGTGCTGGAGGTAGGCGCGGAAGAGCCAGGGCTCACCGGCATCCTCGCCTTCCTTTTCCAGCCGCTCCAGCTCCCCGAGGAGCTGGTCTTTGAGCTCCAGCAGGTCGTCGGAAGGACGCCTCGGAAGCATCGGTTCGGTCATCGGATCGTTCCTCCGTCCAGCTGTCGGAGATGCCTGCATCAGACGAAGCAGCCTGCCAGGCGGGCGGCGGCTCAGGCTCCGGATCGGCTGGATCATTCCGGTTCGAGATGATCCACGCCCCGGAGCAGCTCCGGGGAGCCTTCCTTGGCCGGATCGCGACAAGTTCGGTTTCACCTCTAGTCCCCGGCCCCAGGCGGGACCCTCGGACTCCAGGACAGCCGGTTAGAGACGGCTGATTTTCGGTATACTACTCCTTCAGGAACCCAACAACAAGGGGCTCCTTTCTCTTTTCTAACGGTTCTCCTGCGCTGTTCATTCCTGCGCCGCAGAGAAGCGCCAGTGGTGCCCAAGGTCGAAGCCTAGACCGAGAGGTGGACCATCCGGTCGAGTGAGCCAGAAGATTTCGGAGCCCTCGCGCGGCGGCAGTGGCAGCCAGCCGCCCCGGAGGAAGGAGTAGCACTTGGGCCCGCCGTCGCCGTGGCTTTTCCGCCAGGAGACTCGCGTCGCGGGAGCCTCTCCGGGCTCGTATAACGCCAGGTCCCAGTACGAAAGGAGGGGGTCCGCGGCCATGTCAGGCTCGAAGCTAGCCGGGTCGCCCGCCGGGCGCTGCGATGCCTTCTTCCCACTTGCGGGCTGGCAGACACAGTCGGCGTTCACAAAAACCGTGCCGATCCGGCAGGCGCTCAGATCCTTGAAAACCCGCTCGAACGGCTCCGTCTCGGGGGACATGGCGACGATGAAGAGGAGGTCGGGGCGCAGGCTCTTGACGACCGGTAGGAAATGGTGGTGTGTGTCGATGTCGATTCCGTCGGCGCAGATGAGCACAGCGAGACGCCCCAGCGAAGTCTCGAGGACTTCCAGACAGCTGCCCCAGGAGATGTCCTCACGGATTTTCCGCTTCAACTTTGCCGGCCGGGACGGGAAGAACGCGGGCATGGCGTCGACGTGCCGGTCCAGGACGCGGAACTGCCCCCTCTTCCAATGCGACAGGAGAGGCCTACCGAAGTGGTCGAGAAGCAGAGACTCATTGACGCGAATCCTCTCGGTGCCGTCCCCGGTTCCCCCTCGCCAGACGTGGAAGCTGCCGGCGATAACGCCATAGGGCCACAGCGATCCACGTTCCCGCAGCAAGGACCTGAGCACCTCACGCGCGTCGGTGTGCACCATGAGCTCGGGCAGGACTAGGAGGTGGACCTTCTGTTCCCTGGCCGCCCGGACAAGGTCGCGGAGATGCTCGTGCAGAAGATCCGGGTTCCGCATACTGTGGGGTTCCCAGGCGTAGAACAGGTCGCCACGCGGATCGATCTCGAACTGGGGATGAGCGTCGCAGGCGAGGGGACAGAGCGCGATGCGGAAGGACCCGCGATGCGCCGCGTCGTGGCCGCTCTGGTCGACGAGAGGGACGGACCGGTGTACCCGCGTCCGCCGCCCGGCGGGGGCCTCCCGCTGCGAGTCCCAATACATCGCCAGCCGTGAGAGATAGGTTCCGGGGTGGGGCTGGGGATCCGGCGGCGGGTTCTTCGCCCATTCGAAACGCTGATCCCGGAGCTTCGTAAGGGCGGATGCCGGGCGGATCCAGTGATGGACCTCACCGCCGATGCCGCGGAAGTCCCCGGCGGATAGCTCCTGGAGGCGCGTCGATCCGGGCAGAGCCAGCGCATCGCTCGGCCGGCTGCAGAGTTCGTTTTCAATGAGTACCAGAGCGCTGATGAGCGTCCAGTAGAATTCTTGTGCGTCGAGGTCGGACGACAGGGTAGCGAGGCGCTTGAGGAGCTCGTCCAGGGTTTCGGCAGCCGCCGGGGGGCGGTCCAGGGTCAGGCGCGGGCTCCCCTCATTGACGAAAAGCTGCGAGGCGAGGGCGAACAGATGAGCCGCCAAGTCCAGCACCTCATAGTCTCGGGTTCCCATCGTAGCATAGGCCCGGAGACGCACGAATTCAATTGCTACACTCACGAAGCTATACAAGACCCTTCTCCTGGCTGCTAATGAGACAGCAAGATATTTACATATTTCTACTGGCAGCAAGCTAGAGCGCTTTTATAGCATAACCTGCGGCCTCGGGGGGATCTTCAAGGCGGAAGACCCGGCAAGATGTACGACTGGTACGAGAAGCATCTAGGCATCCGCCGCGTGAGCCGGACGGCTGCGGGCGTGCATGGGCACACCGGAGTGGGTACGCATTCACCCCTTCGCCAACGCAAATGACGCACTGCTCGGCTTTGGGTCAACAGCATTGCAATGCGGTACGGCCTACCGCCGTTCTGCGTCTTCGCCCAGACCGAGTGAAGAATACGGCGCTGTGGCGATGCGGGGAGATTGGCTGCCCACGCTCGTTCTGTTCCGGCAGATGTACATCAACTCTGCTCACCTGACCGAATTGCCCTCCCATATGGTGATCGTTCAGGGACTTATTGTCAGTTTTGCTCACTTGCTTCGTGGCCGCCGTGTTCTCACCCACCACTCCTGGCACCCCCAATCTCCTGCCGCAGCGCCTCCCCCCCTTCGAGCTCCGGGTCCGCCGCGAGCGCCTGTTCGATCCAGGCGAGCGCTTCCTTCCGGTCGCCCAGGAGATGATGGCAGAGCGCCAGGTTGAAGGCCGTCGTCGGCTCCGGACCATAGAGCCGCAGCGAATGCCCGAAGAGCTCGACCGCCTCGGCTGGCTGCGACAGCGCGACGAGCAGCACCCCGAGGTGGAAGGGCAGGTCCCACGGCTCGCGCAGGGGGAAGTAGCTCTCCCAGATCCGCCGCGCCGCCACGGCCAGCTCGGCCTTGAGCGGCTCGGACGCCCCGCCGACCTGGCGGAGCAGCACCGGAAAGCAGCCGAGGAAGACGTTGTGGTCCCAGCCGGAGAGGCGCAGCCAGCCGAGGAGCCGCTCCAGGCTCCAGCTCTCATAGGTCGCCTCGATCCCCTTCTTGACCGAGAAGAAATCGTCCGGCCCTCGCCGCTCGATGGCGTCCTCGAAGGCCAGCCGGGTCTCCACCCAGCCGTCCGGGGGAGACCCAAGGAGGCCGGCCGAGACGTTCAGGTTGGCGGACTCATAGGAGGCGGAGAGGAGCTCCCCTCCCCGGTGGGCGAACCAGCGGCCGATGGCATGATAGTTGACGCCGAACGAGAAGCTGCCGTGCCTCTCGAGGAGCGGCTCGGCGCGGCCGGCGAGCGATGCCGCGCTGCTCGAACCCTTGTCGCCGGAGAGGAGGAGCAGCCGGCCTCCCGACAGGCGATCCAAGTGGCGCAAACAGGCGAGCGCCGCGACGGGGAGGAGCACGGTCGTCTCCGGCAGCTCCGCCGAGTACTCGGCGAGGATGCGGTCGAGGTCGGCCTCGCCGTAGTAGCCGGGCGAGCCGGAAGACACCGGGCGATGTTTCCAGCCGAGATCGATTCTCTCCAGGAGCGCCGGCTCGTCGAGATCGGCCTCCGGCTGGGCGGCGCTCAGGGTTACGAGGCTCTCGTAGAGGTGCCCGGCGCGGACGGTGAAGGCGTCCTGAGGGATGCCGTCGAAGACGTAGTTGGCGATCACCGCCAGGGGGTTGGCGACGGCGCCGGGGGTGAGCGTCTCGCCGGAGTGGGTGAGCGCGATCTCCACGTCCGTGCCGGCGTCGTAGCGGGCGAAGTCGAGGAGCCCCGCCGCGACCAGCGGCTGGAGGGCCGGGTGGTTGCGCAGGAGATCCAGGTTGTATTCGGTGAAGTCGGTCAGCACGTAGCGGACCGGCAGCTCGGCGAGCCGCGAGCGGGAGAGCCGGTCGAAGAAGCGGAGGAGGAAGTGGTAGGCGAAGCGGCCCGAGCCGCAGCCCAGCTCGACGACGTAGAAAGGTTGTGCGAGGTCGAGGGTCTCCGGGGAGGCGCAGAGGTCCCCCAGCCAGGCGAAGATCACCTTGGCATAGGCGTCCGCGATCCAGGGATTGCTGGTGATGTAGTGCGGGACCGTGCCCGTGGTCCAGGCCTGTCCCCCCTGCTGCTCAAAGAAATTGCGTTGCAGCTGCCAGAGCCGGGACGCGGAGAGGCGGCGGTTGCGTTCAAGGACGAAGCGGCGCTGGCGGACCCTCACCGCCCGGAGTCTATACGACCCTCCCGGAGGGCCGGGTTCTCGGGAGATAATGGCGCACCTTGCAAAAAGGAGGAGACGCCGCATGGGAATCCCCGCCATCCCCATCCAGGAACACCCCGGTGCCCCGAGGGCGTTCCTCGCCCTTGGGCTCGCCGCCGTCTTGAGCCTCGCCGCCGCCGTCACCGCCGCCGCCCAGCCGCGCCCCCGGGCGGCCCAGGAGGACGAGGACGCTCCGCGGAGCGAACCGGTCGCCAGGCCCGCCCCGGCCCGGGAGAGCCATCCCGACCGGCCGAAGCCGGAAGAGAAGCTCTCGGTCACCCATCACACGGCGCGGATCGGCGGCGTGGAGGTCCGCTACACGGCCACCGCCGGCACCCTCCTGCTCAAGGAGGAGGACGGCACCCCCAAAGCCTCGATCTTCTTCGTCGCCTACACGAAAGACGGCGTCTCCGACCTCGGGCACCGGCCGCTCACCTTCGCCTTCAACGGCGGCCCGGGCTCGTCCTCCATCTGGCTCCACCTGGGCGCCTTCGGCCCCCGCCGGGTGCTCCTGGACGAGGAGGGGATGGCCCTCCCGCCCCCCTACCAGCTGGTCGACAACGACGCCTCGCTCCTGGACGTCACCGACCTCCTCTTCATCGATCCGGTCTCGACCGGCTTCTCCCGCGCCGTGCCGGGGGGGGACCCCAAGCCGTACCACGGGGTCACCGGGGACGTCGAATCGGTGGGCGAGGTCATCCGCCTCTATACCGGCCGCTTCGGGCGCTGGGCCTCCCCCAAGTTCCTGGCCGGCGAGAGCTACGGCACCACCCGCGCCGCCGCCCTCTCGCGCTACCTCCAGGAGCGGGACGGCATGTACCTGAACGGCATCGTCCTCCTGTCGACGATCCTCAACTTCGAGACCGCCCGTTTCGACGTCGGCAACGATCTCCCCTATCCGCTCTTCCTCCCCACCTACACGGCGACCGCCTGGTACCACAAGCGGCTGCCGGCCGATCTCCAGGGCGACCTGAAAACCGCCCTCGCCGAGGCGGAGCGCTTCGCGGCCGGCGAGTACACGCTCGCCCTGATGAAGGGGAGCCGGCTCTCGCCCGAGGAGCGGCGCGACGTGGCGGCCAAGCTCTCACGCCTGACCGGCCTCTCGCCGCAGTACCTGGAGTCCGCCAACCTGCGGCCGGTCATCTTCGCCTTCGACAAGGAGCTGCTGCGCGACCGCCGGCAGACCGTGGGCCGGCTCGACAGCCGTTTCGTCGGCGCCGACCGCGAGGCGGCCGGGGAGCGGCCCGACTTCGATCCCAGCTACGCGGCGATCCAGGGTCCCTTCACCGCCATGTTCAACGCCTACGCCAAGGACGCCCTCGGCTGGACGAGCGACCTGCCCTACGAGACCCTGACCGACCGGGTGAATCCCTGGAGCTTCAAGGAGTGGGGCAACCGCTACCTGAACGTCGCCGAG
>DASQPA010000390.1:0-4636 GCA_035644215.1 Thermoanaerobaculia bacterium | reverse complement strand
GGCGGCCGGCGAGAGCGGCGCGCAGCGCCGCGGCATCCCGGGCGGCGCCCGGCGCGGGGACGACGTAGGCCACCAGCCGGCGGCTTCCGGAGCGATCCTCGGGCGCCAGGACCACGGCCTCGCGCACCTCCGGATGGGCGGCCAAAGAGGCTTCGATCTCTCCCAGCTCGATGCGGACGCCGCGCACCTTCACCTGGTGATCGACCCGCGCGAGGAAGTCGAGATCGCCGTCCGGCAAAAGGCGCGCGAGGTCGCCCGTGCGGTACATCCGGCCGCCCGGCTCGCCGCTCCAGGGATCGGGGAGGAACCGCTCCGCCGTCCAGTCCGGTCGCCCATGGTAGCCGCGGGCAAGACCGCGGCCGGCGATATGGACCTCGCCGGGAACGCCCGCCGGCACCGGTCCGCCCCGGCGGTCGAGGAGATAGAGATGGGTGTCGTCGATGGGGCGACCGATCCGGGGGAGCTCCACCGTGCTCGCAGCCGGCACGCGAGCCGCCGTGGTGACGACGCTGTATTCCGTCGGGCCATAGACGTTGACCAGCCGGAAACCCGCTCCCGGACGGGGCCGGCGGTGCAGCCGGTCACCGCCCGTCACGAGGGTGCGCAGCCGCAGGTCCTGGTTCCGGTCGACCGACGGCGCCTCCTCCAGCACCCCCTCCGCCAGGGGGGTCGGCAGGAAGGAGTGGGTGATCCGCGCCTGCGCCCACCAGCGCAGCGTCTCAGGCGGCGAGAGGCGGGCCTCGTCGTCCGGGATGTGCACGGATGCCCCCGCCACCAGGAACGGCCAGACCTCGAAGATCGAGGCGTCGAAGGCCGGGCTCGCGAGCTGCGTCCCCCGGTCCTCGGGGTTGAGATCGTGGAAGCGCCGGTACCAGCGGACCAGGTGGGAGAGACCGGCGTGCGGGATCGCCACTCCCTTGGGCTTACCCGTAGACCCCGATGTATAGATGACGTACGCCAGGCTCTCCGGCGCGACCGGGACAGGCGGCGCCGGTCCGGCGGCTTCGAGGGCGTCCATCTCCCGGTCCAGATCGAGGATCACCGCCCCGGTTTCGGGCATTCGGTCGCGGAAGCGCTCCTCGGTCAGGAGGACCGGTGCCCGCGCGTCGTCGACGACGAAGGCCAGCCGCTCCCGCGGGTATTCGGGGTCGAGGGAGACGAAGGCCCCGCCGGCCTTCCAGACGGCGAGGGCGCCCACCACCCGGGCGGGCGAGCGGCCGGCGCAGAGCGCCACCCGGACTTCCGGCCCCACCCCCAGCGCGCGGAGGCGCCGAGCGAGGCGGTCCGCCCGCGCCTCCATCTCGCCATAGGTGAGGCGCCCGGCTGGAGAGGCGACGGCCAGGGCCGCCGGCCGCCGGCGGGCCTGCTCGGCGACGAGCTCGTGGACCGGTGGCAGGCGTGGGCCGCTCTGCTCCGTGTCGTTCCACTCGACGAGGAGTTGCTGGCGCTCGGGAGCGGAGAGGAGAGGCAGCTCCGAGAGCCCCGTCGCAGGAGAAGCGGCGCCCGCGACCAGGAGGCGCCGGAAGCCGCCGAGCAGGCGATCGACGGTGACCGGCTCGAAAAGCGCAACCGGGTACTCGGCCACCAGCTCCCACCCACCATCGGCTTGTGGCGAGACGGCGAGCAGGAGGTCGAATTTGGCGGTGCCACTGTCGCCGCGCACCGGCTCCAGGGCAAGCCCTGAGATCGCCCGGACCGGCAGCCGCTCCTCCAATACGAGCATCACCTGGAAGAGCGGGTTCTGTGCCAGGTCGCGGCCCGGCTGCAGCACCTCGACCAGGCGCTCGAAGGGGAGGTCCTGGTGCGCGTAGGCGCCCAGGCAGGCCTCTCGCACCCGGGCCAGGAGAGCGGAGAACGCCGGGTCGTCCCCCGCCTCGACGTCCAGGACCAGGGTATTGACGAAGAGCCCGATCAACCGCTCGACCTCGGGCCGCCGGCGATTCGCCACCGGCGAGCCGACCGGGATGCGTGACTCCCGGGTGAGACGGGCGAGGAGGGCCTGGAAGGCGCCGAGGAGGGCCATGAACAGGGTCACCCCCTGGCGCCGGGCGAGGCCCTCCAGGTCGGCGGCCTCTTCGGGCGGCAGGAGGAGGAGGCGCCGGCCGCCGCGGAGATCGCGCACCGCCGGCCGCGGCCGGTCGGCGGGAAGCTCCAGGACCGGCAGCCCGGCCAGCCGATCCCGCCAGTAGGCGAGCTGCCGCTCCAGGACCTCGCCCTCGAGCCATTTCGCCTGCCAGACGGCGAAATCGGGGTACTGCACCGGCAGATCGGGCAGGGCGCCGCCGGCGTAGAGCGCCGCGAGCTCGTCCAAGAACAGGCCGAGCGACCAGCCGTCTGCGACGAGATGGTGGAAGGTGGTGAGGAGGAGATGCTCGGCGGCGCCCAGGCGGAGCAGGAGGGTGCGCAGCAGGGGGCCGTTCGCGAGACCGGCAAGGCCGAAGGGCCGCCGAGCCTCGGCACGCCCCAGGTACTCCGCCTCAGGCCCCCGGACCACCATGGCGAGGCCCGAAAGATCGACGACGGGCAGCCCGGAGACGCCGGAGGACCCAGGCACTTCTGGAAGCACCCGCGCCACGGGCTCCCCGGCCTCCACCCGGAACACCGTGCGCAGGGCGGCGTGGCGGCGGACGACGGCGGCGAGACTCGCGGCGAGGGCCGCCGGGTCGAGCGGTCCGGCGAGGTGCAGGGCGCCCGGCAGGTTGTAGAGCGGGGTGTCCGGCGTCAGCTGCTCCAGGAACCAGAGCCGGCGCTGGGCGAAGGAGAGAGGGAGCGGCTCGCCGGGCGCCGGCGGCCGGGGAACGACCGGCGGCGCGGCTTCGCTCCAAGAGGCCGCGGCGAGCTGCGCCGCGAGACGCTCGACGGTCGGCGCGGCGAAGAGGGCGGAGACCGGTAGGTCGACGCCGAAGAGGCGTGAGATCTGGGCGACGGCGCGGGTGGCGAGGAGAGAGTGCCCGCCCAGGACGAAAAAGTCGTCGTGACGGCCCACCCGTTCGCGCCCCAGGAGGCTGGCCCAGAGCCCGGCCAGCAGCTCTTCGGTCGGCCCCACGGGCGGCGCGTAGCGGTCGTGCCCCTCCCTCGACACTTCCTGTTCCAGGGTCGCCTCGGCCTGGCGCGCCAGGGCGGCGCGGTCGATCTTGCCGCTGGGGTTCCGCGGCAGGGTCGGCAGCTCCAGCCAGACGGTGGGGATCATGGCCGCGAGCAGCCGGGCGGCGAGGAAGGGACGCAGGTCCGGAGGCAGAGCGCCGGGGAGGGCGGGTACCACGAAGGCGACCAGCCGCTTCTCTCCTGACACGGGAAGAGCGAGCACCGCCGCCTCGCGCACGCCGGGGTGGAGGGCAAGCACCGCCTCGACCTCCCCCGGTTCGATCCGGAAACCGCGGATCTTGACCTGGTCGTCCAGGCGGCCGAGGAAGTCGAGCTGGCCGTCCGGCAGGAGGCGAGCCCGGTCTGCGGTGCGGTACAGCCGCGCCCCGGGCGGTCCCCAGGGGTCGGGAACGAAGCGCTCGGCGGTCCTCTCGGGCTGCCCGAGGTAGCCGCGGGCCAGGCCATCGCCCGCGAGCACCAGCTCGCCGGGGACCCCCACCGGCAGCGGCTCCGCGAGGGACCGCCCGAGCACCCGCGCCTGGGTGTTGGCAAGCGGCCGGCCGATGGGGACCAGGGAAGCCCCCCGGGGGACCGGCGCGCCGGTCGAGTAGGTGGTGTCCTCACTCGGCCCATAGAGGTTGACCACCCGCTCGATCTGCGGGAAGGCGTAGAGCCGGCCGGCGAGCTCCGGCGGGAGCGCCTCCCCCGCCAGGTTGACCGTCTGAAGCCCCGCGGGCAGCCCGGTGGCCGCGAGAATCTCCGTGATCTCCGCCATCGGCGACGGCACGGTATTCAAGAGCGTGATCTCGGCCCCCGGACCGTTCGCCACCAGCCGCGGCAGCGCCAGGACGTCCGGCGCCAGGATCACCCGGCCGCCGGCGGCGAGCGGAGCGAAGATCTCGAACACCGAGAGGTCGAAGCCGACCGAGGTCGCCGCCAGGACCCCTGAGAGCTCCGCCGTCGAGAAGGCCCCGAGCGCCCAGCGGATCAGGGTGACGGCGCTCCGGTGCTCGATCGCCACCCCCTTGGACTTACCCGTAGAGCCCGAGGTGTAGATGATGTAGGCGAGGTCGCGGTCTGATCCAGAGCCACCCCCCTCCTGTCCTCCCCACGTCCCCAGCCACCCCCCTCCCAGGGGGGAGGGACCCAGGGATACGGTCGACCTGGTAAAGAACGCGAACCTTTCCACGAGCGCCGGCTCGGTGACCAGCAGCTCGGCCCCGGAGTCGGTCAGCATCCATTCCAGGCGCTCGGTGGGAGCGGCGGGATCGAGCGGCACATAGGCCGCACCCGCCTCCAGGATCCCCAGGATGGCGACGACCAGCTCGGGCCGCCGCGCCAGGCAGAGCCCCACCCGGCGATCGGGGCCGATCCCCTGCGCGCGGAGCGCGGCGGCGAGCCCCTGGGCACGGGCGCGGAGCGCGCCGTAGGTCAGCCGCTCTCCCTCGCTCCCCACCACCGCCACCGCCTCCGGCGTGCGCGCGGCCTGCGCCAGGACGAGGTCGGAGAGCCGGGCGCCGGCGGGGAAATCCACCGCCGTGTCGTTCCATTC
>DASQPA010000389.1:0-2956 GCA_035644215.1 Thermoanaerobaculia bacterium | reverse complement strand
CCTCACCGCCATCGCCGGCTTCGGCTCCTTCGCCCTCTCCCACTACCCGGGCCTGCGCTCGATCGGCTACGCCTCGACCTTCGGAGTCGGCCTCTCCGCCCTCGCCTCGATCACCCTCCTGCCGGCGATCCTGGTCCTGGGGAGGCGGAAAAGGGACGGCGCCGCCGAACCGGCGGCGCCGGAGGCGGCGGACGTCGAGGAGCGGGTGGAGGTCAACCTTTAAGGGAAGGACAAACCTGATGATCAGGGTCCCACCACAGGAGCACCAGGACGCCGTTGTCGAGATAGCCGAAGACTCGCTCCGCACCGGAGAGCCGTAGAGAAACGACCTCGTCCAGGCCGAGCCCAATGGTTTCGAGGCGTTGTCGCGCTTCGGGAGTGATGGCTCCGATGTTGATCGAGTGGTTACGCTTTTTCCCCGACCACCAGGATCTCGTTCCACGTCATGCTCTCGAAATGGGCCAGCTTCTCCCGGATGTAGAGCAGCGTCGAACCGTCTACCGCGTGCCAGCCGTAGGGATCGACCAGCTCCATGCTGGAAACTCGCCAGGAAGGGCGGAGATGGTGATAGCTATGAGACGGAATGGAGCGGGGAACCTTGTGCGAATCCGGCTCCTGCGCCTGGAGAGGGACCCTTTGCGGCGATTGGAACTTCTGGTGCCGCGGCTTCTTTCCCACAGGTCCGCGACTTGCGCTTAGTACGGATTGCTGTAGTACTCGGCCATCGAAGCGTGCGAGATCTCGCGCTTGCCAGGGTCACCCGGCTCCAAGCCCTTCCGGGCCTGTATCCACGGAGCCTCCCGATGGGTCAGATCGCTGAGCCACTGCGAGGACTTGTCCCCGTAGTAGTTCAAGACCGCGTCGACGGTCTCGCGCTGTTTCGGCGTCAGCGTGTCCGGATCGCCCTTGGGCCACTCCGAGACCTTGAACTGGCCACGATGACAGCGATAGAGCGCCGGCAGGACCGGACCGTTCACCCAGGCCTCGACACGCTCCTTGAAGAGCGGTTCGTCATCCCAGACGAGAGACCAGGCTTGCGAGTAGTAGACCAGCTTCTCCAGCTTCATGGCGGTCATCTCGCCCTGCTTGCGCAAGATGTAGGCTGCTATGTCGTGAGCCGTCGCCATGTTTACCTCCTCCTCAAGCAACCCTAGCCTACCATAGAAGGATACCGAGAAGCGAGAGCTGGGCGTAAGTAGTCCTACTCCTCCTTCCACCCACCCACCAGCCGCCGGACCAGCACCAGCTGCCCGAGGTGATAGGCGTTGTGGTCGACGATCAGGAGGGCCTCGCGGAGGAGGGTCTGGCCGTCGCCCCAGGGGAAGGGGGTGAAGAGGTCGCTCTCTGGGTCGGCCACCAGCTTTTCCATCTCCTTCAAGTCCCGGCGGAAGGCGGCGATGCTGGCGTCCCAGGCCTGGGCGTCGGGCGGGGCCGGCGCCTCCGGCCAGTAGCCTTCCGGCCACTTGGGGGAGACGTGCTTGGGGTCGCGGCTGAACTCCAGGATGTCCCACTGGGCGAGGCGCAGATGCTCCAGGAGCTGCCAGGGGGAGTGGGGCGCTCCCGCAGGACGGGCGCCGCGGAGCTCGGGGGCGAGGTCGGTGACGGCGGCGTCGAAGGTGGCATGGGCATGGCCGCCCTCTAGGAGGGCGACGAGATGGTCGCGGAGGGGTTTGTCGTCGCTCATCCGGCCATTCTATCCGGCCTATGATAAGAAGCACGCGATGAGCACCCCCGTCCACGTCATCGGCGCCGGCCTGGCCGGCTCGGAGTGCGCCTGGCAGCTCGCCCGGCGCGGAGTGCCGGTCGTCCTTCATGAGATGCGGCCGGGGCGCGGCACGCCGGCCCACAAGGGCGGCGACTTCGCCGAATTGGTATGTAGCAACTCGCTGCGCAGCGACGATCCTCACCACGCCGCCGGGCTCCTGAAGCGCGAGATGGAGGAGCTCGGCTCGCTCATCATCGCCTCGGCCCGCCGGGCGGCGGTGCCGGCGGGGAGCGCGCTCGCCCTCGACCGCGACCGCTTCGCGACGCTGGTCACCGAGACCCTCTCCGCCCATCCGCTCGTCTCCGTGCGGCGCGAGGAGGTGACGGCCTTGCCTCTGGGGGATCTGGTGATCGCGACCGGGCCGCTCACCTCGGAGGCCATGTCCACCGCCCTCGCCGGCCTCCTGGGGAGCGAGTACCTCTACTTCTACGACGCCATCGCCCCCATCGTGGATGCCGAGAGCCTCGACCTGACGAAGCTCTTCTGGCAGTCGCGCTACGGCAAGGGGGACGGCGACGACTACCTGAACTCGCCTCTGGACCGCGAGCAGTACCGCGTCTTCTACGACGCTCTCCTCGCCGCCGAGGTGGTGACGCCGCACGAGTTCGAGAAGGCGATCTTCTTCGAGGGCTGCCTGCCCATCGAGGAGCTGGCGCGGCGCGGGGTCGACACCCTGCGCTTCGGGCCGATGAAGCCGGTCGGCCTGACCGGCCCGGATGGCCGGCGGCCCTGGGCGGTCGTCCAGCTGCGCCAGGAGAATCTGGCGAAGAGCCAGTTCAACCTCGTCGGCTTCCAGTCGCGCATGAAGTGGGGCGAGCAGGAGCGGGTCCTCCGCCTCCTTCCCGGCCTCGAAAACGCCCGCTTCGAGCGCTTCGGCCAGATCCACCGGAACACTTTCGTCAACGCGCCCACCCACTTGGACCGGCACTACCGGGTGAAGGCCGAGCCGCGGGTCCGCCTGGCCGGGCAGATCACCGGCGTCGAGGGCTACCTCGAATCGGCGGCCACGGGTCTTGCGATCGGACTCTATATATCCATGGAGCGGCAGGGTCACGCGCCGGAGCCGTTCCCAGCCACCACCGCGCTCGGCGCCCTCGCCCGCCACCTGACGGAGTCGGACCCGAAGCACTTTCAGCCGGCCAATATCAACTATGGATTGTTCACCGAGTTGGAAACGCGGCTGCGCAAGGG
>DASQPA010000388.1:0-5834 GCA_035644215.1 Thermoanaerobaculia bacterium | reverse complement strand
GATCGTGGCCTCGCCGACCACGTAGGCGACCAGCTTGAGGTCGCCGGACCCCCCATCCGATCGATCGTCGCGCGCCACCACCGCCGCTTCGCGGACTCCGGGAAGCCCCACGAACGCCGCCTCGATCTCTCCCGGCTCGATGCGGATGCCGCGCAGCTTGATCTGGAAATCGGTCCGGCCCAGGTATTCGACCTCGCCGTTGGGCAGCCATCTCCCCAGGTCGCCCAGCCGGTACATGCGCTCCCCCGGCACCGCGGAGAACGGGTTGGGCAGGAACCTCTCCGCCGTGAGATCCGCCTGGCGCAGGTAGCCGGCGCTCACGTTGACCCCGGCGGCGCACATCTGCCCGGTCACTCCCACCGGCACCGGCATCAGCTCATGGTTCAACACCCACACCTGCACCCCCGTCAGCGGCCGGCCGGCGGAGACGATGGAGCGCTCGCCGGGCGGCTCCAGGCGGTGGCAGCTGGTGAGGTCCGTGCACTCCGTGGGACCATAGGTGTTGATGACGTAGGCGTGACACCAGGGCGACCGGCGGAAGCGATCGAGACGCGCCAGAGAGATGGGCTCGCCGCCCAGGGTCAGACCGCGCAGCGAGGCGAGACGCGGGAAGTCCTCCTCCCTTTCGAGGAGCGGGTAGAAGGTGCTCGGCGTGCAGTTGAGCCGCGTGATCCCATGGCGCGCGATCGACGCCAGGTGCGCCGCCGGGTCGTAGGGGCCGGGCAGCGGGAGGATCAGACGACCGCCGGAGACCAGCGGCGAGAACACCGTCTTCTGCGTCAGATCGAAGGCGATCGAGCTGATCAGCAGGAAGCTGTCGTCCGCGTGCAGGTCGAGGTTGCGGATGTACCAATCGACCAGGCTGAGGAACGAGCGCTGGTAGAGGGCGGCCCCCTTGGGCCGGCCGGTCGAGCCCGAGGTGTAGATGACGACCAGCAGGTCCTCGGGCGCCGAGGCGGGCGGCGGGTCTGCGGTCGAGCAGGCCTCGATCCGCTCGCGGTCGCGGTCGAGACAGAGCACGTCCCAGTGCGGCGCCGGCAGGATCGGCAGGAAGCTCTCCGCGGTGACGAGCACCCGGATGCCGGCGTTTTCGAGCGTGTGGGTCCAGCGCTCCGACGGATAGGCCGGGTCCAGGGGGACATAGCAGGCGCCGGCCTTGATCGCCCCCAGGAGAGCGACCACCAGCTCGAACGAACGCCCGAGGCAGATGCCGACGAAGGTGCCGGCCACGACGCCTCGTTGCCGTAAGAAATGACCCAGCTGGTTGGCGCGCGCGTTGAGCTCGCCGTAGGTCATCTCCCGCTCGCCCTGGAGCAGGGCCACGGCGCCCGGCGTGCGCGCCGCCTGGGCCTCGAAGCGACGATGCAGGAGGTCCGACGCCGGCTCCACGGGCATCGTGTTCCACTCCCGGATCATCTGCCGCTCGGCCGGCGGAAGGAGCGAGACCTCGTCGACGCGCGCGTCCGGCGCCGCGAGGAGACCGGCGAGCAGGGCGCCGAAATGCCCCCACAGGCGGATGATGGTCGTGGCGTCGAAGAGGTCGGTGGCATACTCGGCGAGGCTGAACAGATCGCCGTTTCGCTCCTCGGAATAGAACGTGAGATCGAACTTCGCCGCCGTCCCGGCCTCGCTCACCGGCGTGAGGCGCAGGTGCGGGATCTCCAGAATCTCGACCGGCGCGTTCTGCAACGCGAAGACCACCTGGAAGAGGGGGGTGTGGCCGAGGCTCCGCTCGGGCGCCAGCTCCTGGACGAGCTTCTCGAACGGCACGTCCTGGTGGAGCTGGGCCGCGAGGGTGGTCTCCCGCACCCGGCTGAGCAGCTCCCGGAAGGTCGGCGTGCCGGAGAGGTCTCCCCGGATCACCAGCGAGTTGACGAAGAAGCCGATCAGATCCTCGGTCTCGGCGCGGTTGCGTCCCGCTATGGGTGAGCTCACCGCGAAGTCCTGCTGGCCGCTGTAGCGCGCGAGGAGCGTCAGGAAGCCGGCGAGGAGCACCATGTAGGGCGTCGCTCCCTCGCGCCGGCCCAGGGCCTGGGCCTGCCGGAGGGTCTCGGCGGGCAGCCACAGATGCAGGTTGGCGCCGCGGAAGCTCTGCACCGCCGGCCGGGGCCGGTCGGTGGGAAGCTCCAGGCGGGCCGGCAGGCCCGCGAGCTGCCGGCGCCAGAAGGCCACCTCGCTCGCTAGGACCTCGCCGGTGAGCCAGGCGCACTGCCACGCCGCGAAGTCCGCGTACTGCACCGGCAGCTCCGGCAGGGGCGAGGGCCTGCCCTCGACGAACGCCGTGTAGAGGGCCGCGACCTCACGGACCAGGATGCCCATCGACCAGCCGTCGCTCGCGATGTGATGCACGGTGAGAGCGACGACGTGGTCGCCTTCTGCCAGCCGCAGCAGCACGGCGCGCAGCAGCGGGGCACCGCTCGCACCGCCGAGATCGAACGGGCGGGCCGCCTCCGCGGCGGCCAGCGCCCGGCCCCTGGCCTCGCGCTCGCTCGCCGGCAGACCCGACAGGTCCACGCTGGGCAGCGCGAAGGGCGCCGGGGGCAGGATCCGCTGCACCGGCGCGCCCTTCGCCACGGCGAAGACGGTGCGCAGGACCTCGTGACGGCGCACGATCTCGCCCAGGGTGAGCGCCAGCACCGAAGGGCTCAGCGGTCCTTCGACGCGCAGCGCCACCGGCATGTTGTAGAACGAGCTGCCCGGCTCAAGCTGGTTCAAGAACCACAGGCGCTGCTGCGCAAAGGACAGCGGCAGCGGCCCCTGCCGCAGCGCTGGAGCGAGGGGGACGAGAGGCGGCGCCAGCAAGCCCGCGCCGGCCCGTCGGGCGGCCTCGACCCGGGCCGCGAGCTCGGCGAGCGTCGGCGCCGCGAAGAGATCGGCGAGCGGCATCTCGATCCCGAACCCCTCGCGCACCCGGGTCATCAACCGGGTGCCGAGCAGAGAGTGGCCGCCCAGCTCGAAGAAGTCGTCCTCGGCGCCCACCCGGTCGAGGCCCAGCAGGCTGGCCCAGAGCGCCGCCATGCGCTCCTCGACCTCTCCCCTGGGCGCCACGTAGGCGGTGGCGAGATCGGATCGCGCGTAGCCGCCCGGCGCCGGCGCGGCGAGGCCCTCTCCGCGTCCCTCTGTGGCGCGCCGGGGCGTCCGCTGCGCCCCCGCGGCCGGTTCCACCCAGTAGCGCCGGCGCTCGAACGGATAGGTGGGGAGAGGAACCCGTCGCCGCTTCTCGGGAGCCTGCACGGCCGGCCAGTCGACCTCGATCCCCGCCAGCCAGAGGCGGCCCAGGGTTTCATAGACCTGGCGGACGTCGCCCTCCGGCTCGCGGACGTGGGACAGTGAGGCGAGCACCGAGCCCGGCTCTCGCTGCCCCAGCGCCTGGCGCACCAGGGAGCTTAAGGACCGCCCCGCGCCGACTTCTACATAGATCCGGCCGGGGACCTGGAGCAGCTCCTCCACCCCGTCGGCGAAGCGGACGGTGGCGCGCAGGTGCCGGGTCCAATAGCCGGGATCGGTCGCCTCCTCGGGCCGGATCCAGGTGCCCGTGAGGTTCGAGATCCAGGGGAGCGACGGAGAGCGCAGAGCGAGCCGTGCCACTTCCGCCCGGAAGTGGTCCAGGATGGGCGCCAGCGCCGCCGAATGGAAGGCATGCGAGGTGCGCAGACGCCGGTGCTCGATCCCCCGGGCGGCGAGGCGCTCCGCGAGCAGCTCGACCGCTTCCGGCGACCCCGAGAGCACGCTCGACTGCGGAGCGTTGACCGCGGCCACGGCCAGGCCGTGCTCCTCGGCCAGGCGCGCCGCCTCCTCTGCCGGCAGGGAGACGGCGAGCATGGCGCCGGGAGGAAGCGCGCCGACGAGGCGGCCGCGCGCCGCCACCAGGCGGAGGGCGTCCTCCAGGGAGAAGACGCCGGCCAGGCAGGCGGCCACGTACTCGCCGATGCTGTGGCCGAGGAGCGCCTGCGGCCGCACCCCCCACTCCATCCATAGCTGGGCGAGCGCGAATTCGAAAACGAAGAGCGCCGGCTGCGTCACCTCCGTGGCGGCGAGCCGCTCGGCCGCTTCGGCGGAATCGGCCGGGGCGAGCAGGAGATCGCGCAGGTCGAAGCCCAGCTCGGGAAGGAGGATCTCGCAGCAGCGGTCGATCTCGCGGCGGAAGGCGGGCTCCGCCCGGTAGAGCCCGGCGCCCATGCCGGGCCGCTGGCTCCCCTGGCCGGGGAACAGGAAGACGATCGGCGGCGCCGTCTCGGCCGCCGTGCCCGAGAAGAGGCGTTTGGGCGCCTCTCCCCGCAGCACGGCCGCCACCTCGGCGGCCCCGCGGTCGACGACGATCGAGCGGTGGGGAAAGGCCCGCCGCCCGAGCTGCAGCGTGGCGGCGACGTCCGCCGGGTGGACCTCGGGATGCTGGGAGAGATACGGGGAGAGATACTCGGCCAGCTCGGCCCGCTTGCGCTCCAGGGCGAGCGGCGTGCGCGCCGAGAGCACGAAGAGCTGCCAGGGGCGGGCGCTTTCGGCGGGCGGAGCGGGCGGCGGGGGCGGCTCTTCGAGCACGACATGGGCGTTGGTGCCGCCGATGCCGAACGAGCTCACCCCGGCACGGCGCGGCGAGGAGCCCCGCTTCCACTCGGTCAGCTCGGTCTGGACGTGGAAGGGGCCAGCGGCGAAATCGATCTGCGGGTTGGGGTGCGAGAAGCCCAGGCTCGGCGGCAGCAGGCCGTGCTGGAGGGCGAGCGTCGCCTTGATCAGGCCGGCGATGCCGGAGGCGGTGTCCAGGTGGCCCAGGTTGCTCTTCACCGAGCCCAGGGCGCAGGAGCCTTCCCGCTCCCCACCGCGCCGGAAGGCCTGGGCCAGGGCCTGGACCTCGACCGGATCGCCCAGGAGGGTGCCGGTGCCGTGCGCCTCGACATAGGAGACGGTGGCCGGGTCGACCCCCGCGGCGGCCAGGGCCGCGGTGATCACCTCTTCCTGCCCCTCGACGCTCGGCGCCGTGTAGCCCGCCTTGACCGAGCCGTCGTTGTTGACCGCCGAGCCGCGGATGACGGCGCGGAGGGTGTCCCCCTCGGCCAGCGCGTCGGCGAGGCGCTTGAGCACGACGATGCCGACCCCGCTCCCGCGCACGGTGCCGCGCGCCTCGGCGTCGAAGGCGCGGCAGGAGCCGTCGGGGGAGAGGATCCCGCCCTCCTCGAAGAGGTAGCCGGCGCCCTGCGGCAGGGCGATGGAGACGCCCCCGGCGAGCGCCATGTCGCAGTCGCCCAGGAGGAGGTTCTGACAGGCCAGGCGGACGGCCACCAGGGAGCTGGAGCAGGCCGTCTGGACCGCCAGGCTGGGTCCCTTCAAACCCAGCTTGTAGGAGACCCGGGTCGGCAGGAAGTCCTTGTCGTTGCCGATGAAGAGCTGATAGTCGCCCACCTCCTCGAGGTCGAGCCCGGTGAAGAGCTGACGGAGGTAGCTGTTGAAACCGAGGCCGGCGAACACGCCGACCGGCCCCGGCGTCCTCCCGGAGTCGTAGCCGGCGTCCTCCAGCGCCTCCCAGGCGCACTCGAGGAACAGGCGGTGCTGGGGATCGAGGATCTCGGCCTCGCGCGGGCTGTAGCCGAAGAAGTCGGCGTCGAAGAACTCGACGCCGGCGAGCGTCCCGGCGGCGGGGACGTAGCGGGGGTGGTGCCGCAGCGCCGGGTCGACGCCGGCGGCTTGCAGCTCCTCGTCGCTCAGGCGGGCGATCGAGTCGACGCCGGCACACAGGTTGGCCCACAGCTGTTCGACGCCGGCGGCGCCGGGGAAGCGGCCGGCGAGGCCCACGATGGCGATGGCGTCGCCGGCATTGCCGATGTCGCCGGCACCGCCGG
>DASQPA010000387.1:0-48671 GCA_035644215.1 Thermoanaerobaculia bacterium | reverse complement strand
GGCCGGCGCGGACGGCGACGACTTTGGGGGCGGGCGGCGGGGGCGGCTCCGGGGGGGCCGCCATGCCCGCGGTCGCCGAGAGGAGGAGGACGAGGGCGAGACAGGATAGGATCGACGGGCCGCGTTGCATCGGGCACCTCGTAAAGGGAAAAAAGATCGAGCGCGACCTATTCTAGTCGGCACTCCGGATTTCGCCACCCACGGCATTGCCCTTGCGCCGTGCCGGGCCTGGGCTTCATCGTTTCGAGGAGCGAGCATGGCCGTCACCTCTCCCCCCGCATCCCCGCCCCCTGCCGCCAAAGTGGCGCCGCCGCCGGACCTCGACGCCTTCGCCGACCACTGGCAGGACGAGGCGGAGGCGGCCTATCTCTACCGGTTGCTCGCCGCGGCGGAGCCGGACGCCAAGAAAAAGGACCTCTACGTCCGCCTGGCGGCGGTCGAGGAGCGCCATACGACCATCTGGGGCGATCTGCTCAAGGCCCACGGCCGCGAACCCCGGGCGTTCCGCCCGGGCCTGCGGGCGCGCGCCCTGGCTCTCCTCGGCCGGACCTTCGGTCCGCGCGCCCTCCTCCCCCTACTCCTCGCCGAGGAGGGGCGGGAGGTCCGTGCCTACCTGGAGATGCACCGCACCACCCCGGTCGGGGCGGCCGGCCAGGGGGAGGCGCTGGTCCTCGCCCGCGAGTCGGCCGACCACGCCACCACCCTGGGCGAGATCAGCGGCCGGGGGATCGAGCCCTGGCACCGGATCGAGGCCGGCGGCTTCCTCCGGAACGTCGTCTACGGCTTCAACGACGGCCTGACCGCCAACTTCGGCCTCGTCGCCGGGGTGATCGGCGCCACCGCCGCGACCCAGCACCAGGCGGTGGTGGTCGCCGGCGTCGCCGGCCTGATCGCCGACGCCCTGTCGATGGGAGCCTCCGGCTTCCTGGCGGTCAAGAGCGAGCTGGAGGTCTATGCCCACGAGATCGCCATGGAGCGCGCCGAGATCGAGCTCATGCCGGAAATCGAGCGCGACGAGCTGGCGCTCCTCTACGAGGCCAAGGGGATGGACCGGCAGGCCGCCCACGACCTCGCGACCGAGGTCATGGGCGATCCCCAGCGCATGCTGGAGGAGCAGGTCCAGGAGGAGCTGAAGATCGGCGGCCAGGACGCCTCCCCCCTGCGCGAGGGGTGGACCACCGGCCTCGCCACCGCCTTCGGCGCCCTCATCCCGGTGCTCCCCTTCTTCTTCCTCCACGGCCCGCCGGCCATCGCCCTCGCCTTCGCCGTCGCCATGCTCTCCCACTTCCTGGTCGGGGCGGCGCGCTCGATCTTCACCGGCCGGGGGATCTTCCGCTCCGGGTTCGACATGTTCGTCGTCGGCTTCGGCGTCGCCGCCGTGGGCTACTTCGTGGGGGCCTGGATCTCGAAGCTGCTTTGAAGTTGCCACCCGGGCTCACGGGTCCGGCAGGCTCGCGGGACCGGGGCGGTCCTGCGCTATGCTCCCCGCCATGGCGGACGAAGCGCGCGGCGTGGCGGTGGTGACCGGTGGCGGCTCGGGGATCGGGCGCGAGGTGGCGCGCGAGCTGGCCCGCCGCGGCCACCCGCTGGCCCTCCTCGGGCGGCGGCCGGAGGCGCTGGCGGAGACGCTCGCCGAAGTCGGCGCGGGAGAGGGCCTCGCCCTCCCCTGCGACGTGCGGGACCCCGCGGCGGTCGCCGCCGCGGCGGCGGAAATCGAGCGCCGCTTCGGCGCCCCCGAGATCCTGGTCCCGGCGGCCGGGGTGGCCCGCATCCAGCCGCTCGAAGAGACGGCTCCCGAGGACTTCGCGGCGGTCGTCGAGACCAACCTGACCGGCGTCTTCCACGTCCTCCACACCTTCCTCCCCGCCATGCGGTGGCGGGGGAGGGGGTGGATCTTCCCCCTCCTCTCGGTCGCCGCCCGCCGCGGCTTTCCCGGCTGGTCGGCCTACTGCGCCAGCAAGTGGGGGCTGGCCGGCCTGGTGGCCGCCCTCCGCGAGGAGCTGGCCGGCAGCGGGATCAAGCTGACCGCCCTCTACCCGGGGGCGACCGACACCCCGATCTGGGACGGCGCGCCGGGGAGTTGGAATCGCGCCGCCATGGTGCGCCCGGAGGAGGTGGCGCGGGCGGTGGCCTGGGCCCTGGACGCCGATCCCGGCACCCTGGTCGAGGAGATCCATTTCGGTCCCGCCGGAGGCGCCCTGTGAGCTGGCTCCTCGCCCTGACCCCGCTGCTCCCCCTCCTCGGCCTGCTGCCGGGAGGGCGCTTCCTCCTGCCGCTCGTCGCCCCGCTCACCCTCTATCCGGACTTCCTGGACCGGGTGCGGCGCCGCGACTACCTGGGCGCCTGGTCGCGGGGGCTCGTCTGGGCGCTCCTCCTCTCGGCCGGGGTGATCGCCCTCGTCCACTTCCTCCCGGGGGCGGCCGGCGAGGCGATCTGGAACGGCGAGCCCTACCGGAAGGAGATGTTCGGCTGGATCGCGACCGGCGAGGCGCCGGAGAACCACCCGGCGGTCTTCCTCCCCATTCACTTCCTCCACCTCGGGCTCTTCGTCCTCCTCACCTGGGCGAGCGCCGGCTACCTCGGCCTGGTCCTCGGCGCGGCGCTGGTCGGCTACATGAGCTACTTCGTGGGGAGCTACGCGGTGGCGAGCGCCCACCCGCTCCTGGGCGCCGTGGCCGCCTGGGTCCCCTGGTCGGTCATCCGGGTTTTCGCCTTCGTGCTCCTGGGCAGCCTCTTCGCCCGGCCGCTCCTCGTCCGCCGGGTCTGGCCCTTCGAACGGCTGGAAACCCAGCTCATGGGCCTGGCGGCGAGCGGCATCCTCATCGACGTCCTGATGAAGAGCCTCCTCGCCCCGAGCTATGGCCTGTTCCTCCGCCAGCTGGCGCGGGCGGCGCGGATCGCGCCGTGAGCCTGACCCGCGCTATACTCCCCGGCCGATGAACGACATCCAGGAAATCGCCGGAGCCCTCTCCGGAGCCGGACGCAAGTTCGGGATCGTGGCCGCCCGGTTCAACGGCCGGATCGTCGATCCGCTGGTCGCCGGGGCCGTCGACTGTCTGCTCCGCCACGGGGTGGCGGCGGGAGACGTCCGGCTGGTCCGGGTGCCCGGCGCCTGGGAGATCCCCGGGGCGCTCGAGGAGCTTGCCGCTCCCGGCACCCTCCAGGGGCTCGTCGCCCTGGGCGCCGTCATCCGTGGCGAGACCCCCCACTTCGACTTCATCTGCACCGAGTGCAGCCGCGGGGTGGCCGCGGTCACCGAGCGCCACCGCATCCCGGTCGGCTTCGGCGTCCTCACCTGCGAGACCTCGGTCCAGGCGCAGGAGCGGGCGGGGGGCAAGGTCGGCAACAAGGGCTGGGAGGCGGCCCTGGCGGCGCTGGAGATGGCCGACCTCTTCGCGCAGCTGCGTACCTAGAAGCGGCGCCTAGCCTCGGAGGCCGTCAGCCGCTATCATGGGCGGGCTGCGCCGGCCGGCGAATCGGCCCGGGCGGCGTCCCAAACCATCCGACAGGCAATCGACGATCGAGGTGGGCGGTTTCACAGGCGGAGGGCTGCGTGGCGGCTCCGGATCTTCTTTGAGGCGATCATGGCAGTAGGAAAGCGGCGAACGGCGCGGGAGATGGCGATCCAGATGCTCTACCAGAGCGATTTGGGCGGCAGCACCCTGCCACAGATCTTCAACACCTTCGACCTCGCCGAGTACGTCGCCCAGGAGGCCGCGCAGGAGGGCAAGCCGCCGGCCAAGGAGCGGCGGGCCGCCGTGCAGGACGACCGGGAGGACTACGCCAAGCGCCGGAAGCGGGTCGAGGACGCCTTCCACTACGCCCAGACCCTGGTGCGCGGCACCCTCGACCACCAGCAGCAGATCGACGAGATGATCCGCGGCCAGGCCGACAACTGGCGCCTGGAGCGGATGCCCGCCGTCGACAGGAACATCCTCCGCCTCGCCGTCTACGAGATGCTCTTCGAGATGGACATCCCCAAGCTGGTGGTGGTCGACGAGGCGATCGAGCTGGCCAAGAAGTTCGGCTCCGAGCAGTCGGGGCGCTTCGTCAACGGGCTGCTCGACGGGCTCTTGAAGCAGCACACCTTCCCCGGGAGTTTGACGTAAGGTCGCTCGGAAGGCTCTCCCGGTGACTGGGAAAGGTAGGGGAGCCCCTCTGGTTGCGGTGCCGGCCTCTCTGCGCCTCACCGGAGGCCCTGTGGATCTCCCCCAAACGGCTCCAAATTCATTTCAAGTGGCTCGAAATGCATTTCGAGTGACCCGAAATCCATTTCGAGCCACTTGAAATCGAATTCGAGCGCCTTGTTTTAGGCTTCGCAGGGGGAGAAATGCATTTCGTGCGGCTCGAAATACATTTGGGGTGACGCGAAATTCAATTCGGGTGACTCGAAATGAATTTCGGGTGACTTTTTTTGAATTTGGAGGGGCTGGGCTCCCATTTCGAGGCGTGGGGGAGACGTTTGGAGTCGCTGCCCGGCGGTCCAGAGTCACTTCTCCGCCATTTTGACAGTAGGCGATGACCCTTCGTCCTCTCCAGAGGCCACTCCAAAGGCCTCGCCGGCTCGCCGCGGCGAGCTGAAATGGAAATCCCGCGTCGAAAAGCTTGCCCCGAAGGGGCTGAGGTCGGTAGCCTGGGGCGAGAGCCCCAGGTTGGGGTAACCCCAAGAAAACAAAAGCCCCGAAGGGGCGACGGTCGAGCTCGATTCCGCCGCCCCTCCAGGCTCCTCGCCTCAGGTGGTCCGGTCTCCCTCGACCAGCAGACGCCCCGCGGTCTCCAGGGCGACGGCGCCGCTCGCCTCGAGCACCCGGGTGAGGCACTCCGGGAGGCGGATGACGGCTTCCACCGTGTGGAGGGCGGTTGCGAGCTCGGGGTCGTAGTTGCGGAAATACCCGACGACCTGTCCGCCGGACTCGACGGCGTAGCCTTCGGGGCTCCGTTCGTGCTGGAGCCGGAAGAGCCGATCGCAGCCGGTGCCGGGGAGGACCGCGGCGGCGAGGAGCGCCCGCTCGCGATGGACGAAGACCGCTCGGGGGACGTCGCCGGCGGCCAGGCTCTCGCCCCGGCGAAGGACCGCCCATCCAGGGCTGGGGATCGGCACGACGATCCACGGGCCGGCGACGTCGGCCTGGGACGCGGTCAGCGGTTCGTCCTGCTGGTCGAGACGGGCGAGGAACTCGGGGGTGAAGGCGTTGGACGGACGGTGGGTGCTACCATCTTCGTGGTTCCGCATGGAATAGCCCTCCTTGCGGGATCTGGCTCGGGTGAGCTACCAACTCGCCCGGGCCGCTTTTGTGTTGGGCCTCTCCGGACACGCGCCGGGATGGCCGCTGTTGGGTGGGGACCTGCGGGGCTGGTTGTTGAGGCGGGACACCTCCTTGGGGAGAGGCTGCGTTGGCGCTGAATCTATCGAACGGGGGGGCGGGAGTCAAGCGAAGGTGAAGCGGTTGACGCGGTTTGGCGATTCCGCCTCCTACCCGTCATCCTGAGGTACGAAGGATCTGGGCGGAGGGCGGATGAGAGGGCCGTACCGGGGACCACCCCCCTCCTTGCCTCCCCCCTGATCCAACCACCCCCCGCCCAGGGGGGAGGGACGCGAGCGCGAGGCGTCTGTGGAGCGGCCCGGCTCACCCTCAGGGGTCCGGATCGACTCCGCGCTGTTCGGCAAGAGCGGCATCGAAGGCCGCTGCTTTCTCCTCGGACCAGGTTCCGGCGAGGTGATCGAGGTCGCGGTGGAGAGCGCGGTGGTCAGGGCGGTCATAGAGCTCCTCGCGGCTTGGATAGACCCCGGAATCGCTGATCCGTGAGGGCGTACGAGAGAGGAATCGGTCCAAAGCCTCCTCGTATCTCTTCTCCTCGACCATCTGCCGCTTGAGCATGTCTCCGAGGAATCGGGAGACACTCTGGCTTTCTTCCGCGGCGCGGATGCGCACCCAATGGGCGACCTCTTCTTCCAGGGTGACCGTCACGTTCTTCATCCTCCAAGTCTAGGAGGACACGAAGTTCGTGTCAAAGCCCCCGGCTGCGCTTCATCCAGGCCGAGATCTCCTGGGCGAAACGCTCGAGATCGCCGAGGCCGCTGGTCGCGGCGGCGTGGATGCGGGCTGGTACGGCCTTGCCATAGCCATGGATGAGGATGTTGCGCAGACCGGCCGCCTGCCCCAGCATGGCGGCAAGCTCCTGCGAGATCACCCCGTGTTGGGCCAGGGTCTGAAAAGACTCCGCTGCGGTCGTGCTCGGTTCCCATGCCTCGTCGGCGATGAGGTGGCTGGCGATGTCCAGGCAGGCCTGCACGGCCAGCGCCAGGTTGTACGAGACCAGGTCCCGGACATTGCGGTCGTTCGCCAGGGTCTCGGCATCGGAGGGCCGGTGGCTTCGCACGCGGGAGACGAAGTCTGCCAACTCTCCTAACTTCTTGAGGACGACGTCGACGTCAACCATGGTCCCTATGGTCCCCTCGGGCCAGCCGGTCGAGGAAAGCATCCCGCATGCGCTCCCATCCGGGGCGGTCGAGCTCGAGCTCCATGATGGTGTGGGAGCGCCAGCGCGCTTCCGCCCCCTTGTCGCCCTGGTGGAGGAGGAGGCCGTCGCGGAGGACGGCGTTCTTGAGCGGATAGCCGGCAAGGGAGAGGTCCACCACGTCGACCTCCTTGTGCGCGGCGAGGCTCAGGGTGTAGGCCAGCTCCAGAGGATCGACGTCGTTCCCCAGATACGCCACGTCCGCATCCGAGTCCGTGCGCGGCCGGCCGCGGGCCTGAGAACCGAAGAGGAGGGCGAGCTTCACGTCCTCACGTCCCGCGAGGGCGGTGCGGAGAGCCTCCACGAGGACCGGGTCGGCAGGCATGGGGGGAGTCTAGCATCGCGCTCGTTTCGGTCCGTACCCCTCCCCGCCTGCGATATCATGGCCGCTCCCAAGCCGGACAACCCCCTCCGGCAGCGGGCGAGCCCCTGCGGGCCGCCCGGCGGGAACCCCCTGAAATAGGGTCGTGTTTCGATAGACGCGAGAGCGCGGAGAGACGATGAGCAGCCAGTACTACGACCACAAGGCCATCGAGGCCAAATGGCAGGACCGCTGGGAGAAGCACAGGGTGGCCGAGACCGACCTGCGCAACAACCGGAACAAGTACTACATGCTGATGATGTTCCCCTATCCCTCGGGGGACCGCCTGCACGTCGGCCACGGCCGGAACTACATCCTGGGCGACGCCCTCTTCCGCTATCTCCGCATGCACGGCAAGCGGGTCCTGAACCCCATGGGCTGGGACGCCTTCGGCCTGCCGGCCGAGAACGCCGCCATCCAGCGCGGCGTCCACCCGCGCGACTGGACCCTGGGCAACATCAAGGTGATGAAGGAGCAGTTCAAGCGCTGGGGGATCCTCTACGATTGGGGCAAGGAGATCGCCTCCTGCACCCCGGAGTACTACCGCTGGAACCAGTGGCTCTTCCTGCGCCTGCTGGAAAAGGGGCTCGCCTACAAGAAGACGGCGCCGGTCAACTGGTGCCCGAGCTGTCAGACCGTGCTCGCCAACGAGCAGGTGGTGGACGGCGCCTGCGAGCGCTGCGGCACCCCGGTCGTGCAGCGCGACCTGGAGCAGTGGTTCTACCGCATCACCGGCTACGCCGAGCGCCTGCTCGCCGGTCTCGACCACCTGCCCGGCTGGCCGGAGAAGGTCAAGACCATGCAGCGCAACTGGATCGGCCGCTCGGAGGGGGCGGAGATCGACTTCGCCGTCCAGGGCCAGAAGGGGAAGCTGACGGTCTTCACCACCCGGCCGGACACCGTCCACGGCGCCACCTTCCTCGTCCTGGCCCCCGAGCACCCGTGGACCGCCCGGCTGATCGCCAAGCACCCGGAGCGGGCCGAGATCGAGACCTGGATCGAGAAGGTGAGGAACACCCCGCGCATCCAGCGTTCGGCGGAGGAGACGCCCAAGGAGGGGCGGGAGACCGGAGTGATGGCGGTCAACCCGGCGACCCAGGAGAAGATCCCCATCTGGCTCGCCAACTACGTGCTCCCCGAGTACGGCACGGGGGCGATCATGGCGGTGCCGGCGCACGACGCCCGGGACCTCGCCTTCGCCCGCCAGGAGGAGCTGCCGATCCGCCTCGTCTACCATCCGGTGACCCCGGAGAACACCGACGTCGATCCAGAGAGCCTGACCGAGCCGATCCTTCACGAGGGGGTGATCAAGAACGCCCCGCCGTTCGACGGCCTCGTCGACGGCGAGGAGGCGATCGCCAAGTTCATCGCCTGGATGGAGGCCGAGGGTTTCGGCCGCGGGCAGGTGGTCTATCGCCTCCGTGACTGGCTGATCTCCCGCCAGCGCTACTGGGGGACCCCGATCCCGATCATCTACTGCGACAAGCACGGCGCGGTGCCGGTGCCGGAGGACCAGCTGCCGGTCGAGCTGCCCTACGACGTCGAGTTCACCGGCCGGGAGGGCAACCCGCTGTCGCGCTCCAAGGAGTTCGTCGAGACGAAGTGCCCGAAGTGCGGCGGTCCGGCGCGGCGCGAGACCGACACCATGGACACCTTCGTCGACAGCTCCTGGTACTACCTGCGCTTCCTCTCGCCGCGCGACGCGAACCGGATGTTCGATCCCGAGCTCGCCCACCAGTGGGCGCCGATCGACCAGTACATCGGGGGGATCGAGCACGCCATCCTGCACCTGCTCTACTCCCGCTTCCTCTGCCGGGTGCTCCACGACTTCGGGATGGTCCAGTTCGAGGAGCCGTTCACCGACCTGTTCAACCAGGGGATGATCACCCGCTACGCCGAGAAGACAGGACGGGTGGAGAAGATGTCGAAGTCGCGCGGCAACACCGTCTCGCCGGACCAGCTGATCGAGCAGATGGGGGCCGACACCGAGCGGGTCTACACCCTCTTCATCGGCCCGCCGGAGAAGGAGGCGGAGTGGAGCGACGAGGCGGTCTCGGGCGCCAATCGCTTCCTCAACCGGCTCTGGCGGGCCGCCGAGCGCCTGTCCGAGGCGCCGCCGACCGCCCCGGCGCCGACCGAGCAGGAGCTGGAGCGCCAGCGCCACCTGACCATCCAGCGGGTCACCCACAGCATGGAGCGCTTCAGCTTCAATACCGCGGTGGCCGCCTTGATGGAGCTGCTGAACGCCCTGACCCGCGCCCTGGACGAGAAGACGGCGTCGCGCCTGCTCTGCGAGGAGACCTTCGACACGTTGGTCCAGCTGCTCCACCCCATGGCGCCGCACCTGACCGAGGAGCTGTGGGAGCAGCGCGGCCACGTCGAGACCCTGCTCGAATCGAGCTGGCCGACCTTCGACGAGGCGAAGATCCGCCGCGAGCGGATCAGCCTGGTGGTGCAGGTCGACGGCAAGCTGCGCGACCGGATCGAGGTCGACGCCGACGCCTCCGAGCCGGAGGTCAAGGAGGCCGCGCTTTCGAGCGACAAGGTCCAGGAGCACCTGGGCGGGCGCGAGCTGGCGCGCGCCGTCGTCGTGCCCGGCCGACTCATCAACCTGGTCACCCGGAGGTCCGCATGAAGAGAAAACTACCGTTGGCCGCTCTGCTGGTCGCTCTCGTCGCGCTCGCAGGTTGCGGCTACGCCCTGGTGGGCCGCAGCAGCAACCTGCCGGCCGACGTCCGTTCGGTCTACATCAAGCCGCTCGAAAACAAGACCTCGCGCACCCAGGCCGAGCAGTTCCTGACCCGCGCCATCGCCGACGAGATGGTCACCCGCCACCGTTTCTCGGTGATCGGGAGCGAGAGCGGGGCCGACGCCGAGCTGTCGGGCTCGGTGATCGGCTTCGGCGCCACGCCGGTGACCTTCGACAACACCGGCCGCGCCACCCAGTACGAGATCTCGATCACCGCCGCCATGCTGTTCAAGCGGGTGGGCAAAGACCAGGTGCTGTGGAAGAACGACCGCTACAACTTCCGCGAGAGCTACCCCGTCGAGGTGTCGAGCACCGGCTACTTCGACCAGGAGAACCTCGCCCTGGAGAAGGCCGCCAAGCACTTCGCGGAGACCATGGTGAGCGACCTGCTGGAAGGGTTCTAGGCCGGGCAGCACCGGAGGAGGAAAGCCGGCAGGCGCCGTCAGCCGAGGTCCTCGCGCACCCAGAGACGGCCGTAGTCGGTGACCAGTCCCGCATCGTCGACGCCGAGATGCGCCACGAATTGGCCACCGGCACTCTCGTAACGGTAGCGGTCGGGCTCGAGGCGGGTATACGACTGTTCGAGCGGTTCGAGGGCGAAGCTGGGGAAGCGCAGCCACGCCGCCCGGACTCGCGCCATCTGCCCGACGACGAGATCGAGCCGGCGGATGGGGAGGAGATTGGTCGACGGGCTGAAGTTGAGATCGACGTCGACGCAGCCGGCGACCGCGGAACACTCCTGGCCGTCGAGCCGCCACAGCCCGGAGGGCTCGCGTTCGACCTCGACGTCGACCCTGCGGTCGCCGACCCATCCCGCGACCTTGGCGGAGAGCGTCTGCCACTGCCCATCGCAGGTGATCGCATAGTCGAGCCGGCAGGCCTTCCGCTCATAGGCAAAGGCGGTCTCCCCGGACAGCTGCCAGCCGTCCGGGAGCTCCTGGAGCCGGCAGACCTCGTGGCCCGGCAGATCGACCCTCCTCCAGTGCACGGTGTGAGTCTCCATTTCTCTCCTCTCTGCGAAGGCGTCGCAGGCGATACAGCATTCTCCCATGAACGCCACCATCCCCCTCCTCCTGACCGCCCTCGACCCGGCGCATGATGGTATACTTCTCCTGGAAGCTCACGCTGTTAGTGAGCGGGAGCTCAGTATGACGAAGACAGGTCCTATGGCTCGAGCGGTTGCCAAGGCGGCCCATCGCGACAGAGCGGTATCGCTGCGGCTGGGTGGTAAGCCCGTGTCCGAAGCAACCCTGGCCTATCTGCATGTCCACGGCCTCATGGTCGAGCCCAACGATCTTCCCCCATTGCTGAAAGAAGCCCTCGACGAGATGCGCCGGACGCTGTTTCCCTCCGATCCGGCGGCGGACCTGCCGGCTCACGAGACAGAGGCGCTGCGACGCGGCGGCTTCGAGATGGCCCGGGGAGACAAGGAGAGTACGAGCGCGCTGGCCCGGACCGCAGCTGACTATGCCGCTCTGCGGCAGACCAGCCTATCGGCTTCCGAAACGGCGCAGAGACTGGGGGTGGACCCGAGTCGAATCCGGCAGCTTCTCGCGGCCCGCAGGATTTACGGCTTTCAGACCAAAGGAGCCTGGAGCATCCCGATTTTCCAGCTTGATGACGATCGCTTGCTTCCGGGTCTCGAAGAGGTCGCGACTGTCCTGCCGAAGGACCTCCACCCCGTTGCGGTCTATCGCTGGTTCACTCTGGCAAACTCTGATCTCGCGCCCGAGGATCTGGATCGGGTACTGAGCCCGCGGGAGTGGTTGCTCGCCGGGTATTCGCCGAGCGTCGTGGCGGAGCTCGCGGCCGACCTCGACAACCTCTAACCACCTCAAACCTTGGTCAAGCTGCCGAATCCGCCTGCCGCGGCCGATCTCTCGCGCATTCCCCCCGAGCTTCGAGTCCTCGAGGCGGGGACGACGCTGTGGCGCGTCTACAAGCGCGGCGGCCGCCATCCCGTTCTCTGGGATACCTTTCGCTCGTTCGGCCCCCTTGGGGCGGCTCGTTTCGACCACCATCTCCGCCCCCTGGAGGGGGACCTCGTTCCTGGCGCGGAGGAGAGGGCGATCTATTACGCTGCCGCGGAGATCGCTACCTGCCTGGCGGAGTTCTTCCAGGATACCCGTACGATCAGCCGCGACGGCGAAGAGGTTTCCCTCGTCGGTTTCGAGCTGGCCGTGGATCTGACACTGCTCGACCTCACTGAGGTCTGGCCGACGCAGGCGGGAGCTTCGATGGCCCTCTGCTCCGGCCCCCGATCCCGATCGCGGCCCTGGTCGCGTGCCGTGTACGAGGCCTACCCGGTGGTCCAGGGGCTCTATTATCCATCCTCGATGCATGCCCACCTTCCTGCCGTCGCCTTGTATGAACGCGCGCGGGCGGCGCTCCCACCGACGCCGATCTTCAATCGGCCTTTGAGCGATCCTGCATTGTTGAGCGACCTCGAGCGCGTCGCTCGCCATCTGGGGTACCGTCTGGTCTAAGGTGGCCCCCCCTGCCTCCCTGATCGGCGGATTCGAATCTGCTATCGTCCCCAGGACAGCAGCAGGGGAGGTAAGAAGCATGAACGCAAAGAAGATCGGAGTCCTCGGTTCCGGCTCGGCTGCACCGACTCGGGCGGCGAACAGGTGCAGCGCTGGCTGCCCGAGGCACGGGTGGTCAAGGCGTTCAACAGCGTGGGCGCCCCGCATATGATCCACCCCGTCTTCCCGGGCGGCCCGCCGGACATGTTCTACTGCGGCAACGACGAAGCGGCCAAGAAGACCGTGGCCGAGATCTGCACCGATTTCGGCTGGGGCACGATCGACGCTGGCGGTATCGAGGGGGCGCGTCTCTTGGAGCCGCTGTGCATCCTCTGGGTCGGATATGGAATGAAGACTGGCACCTGGAACCACGCCTTCAAGCTGCTGCGGAAGTAGGAGAGGAGAGCGCCCATGCCCCCGTCCCGTTGCCAGGTCTTTCTGCTGACCGCTGTTCTCGGCGTCGCCCCGGTCCTGGCCGCTCCGGCCCCAGCCCCGGCCCCGACTCCGCTCGCCTCGCCGGCCGAGGTGGCGGCCGCCAAGGCGATCGACTCGGAGCTGGTGGCGTGCGGCACCCGCCACTCGCTGTCGTCCTGGACCGACCCCAAGCGCGGCGCCGGCTGCGGGAGAGACGTCGCCGTCCGCCAGCTTCAGGCGGCCACGGACCGCTCGGGCGGCCGGCTCAAGGTGGTCGTCGACACCTTCGAGACCAGCGGAGCGCGGACGCGGAACGTCCGCGTCCATATGGAGAACGTCTACGCCATCCTCCCCGGCAACGACCCGCTCCTGAAGTCGACCGCCTTCGTCGTCTCCGGCCATTTCGACTCCATGCCCTCGGACATCATGGACCCCCAGGCCGACGCCCCCGGGGCCGACGACGACGCCTCGGGGGCGACCGTCTCGATCCTCGCCGCCCAGGGCCTCGCGGCCGACCCCAAGGGCTTTCGCGCCACCCTGATCTTCGCCACGGTCGCGGGCGAGGAGCAGGGGCTCCTGGGAGCGCGGCGGATGAAGGAGTGGCTCGCCGCCCAGGGCTACCAGGTGGGTGGCATGATCACCAACGACATCGTGGGGGCGACCAACGGCTCGGCCGACCGGCGACCGCGAATCTTCAGCGAGGGCGGCCCGGACGGTATCGAGTCGCCGGGACGGGAGATGGCGCGCCTGGCCGAGGAGCTGGTGGGGCGCGACCGGGTGCGGCTGATCTTCCGTCGCGACCGCTTCGGCCGTGGCGGCGATCACATCCCCTTCGCCGAGGCGGGACTGCCGGCCGTCCGCTTCACCGAGCCGCTGGAGGACTACCACCACCAGCACCAGACCCCGCGGGTCGAGAACGGCGTCCAGTACGGCGACCTGCCGCAGTTCCTCGACTACCCCTTCATCGCCGAGGTGGCGGCGATCAACCGCACCCTCCTCGCCGAGCTGGCCTCGGCCCCGGCGGCGCCCAAGGCGGTGATCCTCACCGGGGCGGTCACCCCCTCGGCGCATCTCAAGATCGACGCCGGCGACGATCCGGGTCGGCAGGGCTTCGCGATCCTCCACCGCGAGACGACGGAGGCCCGGTGGTCTCCCCTGCGCCTGGTCACCGCTTCCGGCGAGGTGGTCCTGGAGGGGATGAGCACGGACAACGAGTATTTCGCCGTGCGGAGCCTCGGCACGAGCGGTCGCCGGAGCCTCGCCGTCCCCGCCGTCGCGCCGCCGCGGCCGCCGATCGGGAGCGCGCCGGCGCCGGCAGCACAGGCCAAGCCGCCGGGGCGGTAGCGGGCGACGTTCGCGGTTCCACCCCCCTCCTGTCCTCCCCCCATCCCCGCCCTCCCACCCGCCCAGGGGGGAGGGACGCGGTAGCCGGCGCCGCCGCCGGCCGTGCCGATCTCAAGACGAAGCTGCTATTGGGTCCCTCCCCCCTGGGCGGGAGGGCGCCAGGGGATGGGGGGAGGACAGGAGGGGGGTGGCATTGGCCGGTGTTTCCTACCCCGCGGCTCTCCTCCGGCGGAGCATCCGGGCGAAGAGCGCCGAGGGCGCCTGCCCCCTGGCGCGCAGCTCGGTTTCTGGATGCCGTTCCCCGAGGAGCACCTCGCGGGCGCGCAGGCGGCCGAGGTCCATCACGGTGCGGATCGGATCCTGGGTCCTGGCGATCCTGGCGAGCAGGCTCGAAGTATCTGCCTAAAAGTAGTAAGATGACGAGGAGGACACGACAAAAGGAAAGGAGAGGCTCATGAAAAATGTGTTGATTACCGCCCTCATCCTGGTCTTCGTCTCAATCACCGGCTTCGCCCAGCCGCCGAGCCAAGCCCCTCTCACGAGAGCGGCCCTAGCCTCGGTCCTCGGTCAGCCTGTGGTCTCTGGCTCCTGCGCTGTGCCGGAGACCTTGGTGTTCTTGACCACACCGCCTCCTGCGCAGACCTCGTCGGTTTGCAGTATCACCGCGACCTGCGTGACTGGCACTGTATCCTGCACGGGAAACAGCACCTGCCAGAAGGTGAACAGCTATTGTGCCTCCGGTATCCAAGGATTCGTCAACTGCGATGGGGTAGTCACCTGGTGCCCGCAGTGTCCCTGTGGCCCGCTTTGGTGCTGCCAGTGCGCTCAAACGGGCGACTGCGTCGATTGCTGCCGTTGCGAGGGCGGCCTTCTAGGCGCGTGCATTAAGCACTGCTCAGGACTCTGATAGGAAACGGACCCTTGAAACATGAAAGCCATCGTCCTCAGCTCCTTTGGAAGCGCCGACAATCTCGTGGCGGCGGACCTGCCGATACCGGAGGTCCCAGAAACGCGAAGTCAAGATCAAGGTCAAGGCCGCCTCCTACTGCGGCCTCGACCCCGAATTTGAAGTGGAGGCGGGTCGCCGTCGAAGGGCGGGTCCTTTGGCGTGAGCGTGAGCTGCGCAATCTGGCCGAGCGGTAAAGAGAGTCTTACCCCGTGGCCGGCCCGCGGTCGCGGCGGAGCATCCGGGCGAAGAGCGCCGAGGGCGCCTGTCCCTTGGCGCGGAGCTCGGTCTCCGGATGCCGCTCTCCTAAGAGCACCTCGCGGGCGCGCAGGCGGCCGAGGTCCATCACGGTGCGGATCGGCTCCCAACGGCGCTCGGCGAAGCCGATCGGCAGGCGGTGGCGGGGCCTGATGACCACCGCGCGTTCCGCCACGTCCGCGGGCAGGACGTGGTTCGGGTCGCGCGGGCTCTTGAACAGCTCCCCTTCGCTCTCTCCCTTCATGGTGAGCAGGACCACCGCGTCGCACCCCTCCGCGAACGCCTTCTCGTAGGGCAGGTTGTCGCTCATTGCGCCGTCGCCGTAGCGCTCGCCGTCGAGCCGCGGGGCGTGGGTGTAGAAGGGGGGCAGGTAGTTGGAGGCGAGGAGGAGGTCGAGCGGCTCGGCGGCGGCGCGGGCGTCGAAGAGGACCGGCCGGCGGTCGGCCAGGCGGGTGACGCCGACGTAGAGCGGCAGGGCGTCCCCCGAGCGCAGCCGGGCGCTCCCCACGTAGCGCTCGAAGCAGCGGCGGTGCATCTCGGAGAAGCGGTAGGGGGAGTGGTGGGTGAAGAGGCGGCCGAAGTCGAGGTGCGGCATGCGGCCGAAGGCGCGCCAGTAGTAGCGCAGGCGGCGGGCGTTGCCGACGGCGACCGCGGCGGCGGTCCAGCTCCCCGCCGAAACCGCCACCAGGAGGGCCGGCCGGACGCCCTGCTCGAGCAGGGTCTCGATCGCCCCCACCTGGAAGGCGCAGCGCGCCGAGCCGCCCGAGAGGACGAGACCGACCCGGCGGGCGGAGCGGAGGAGCGCCAGGGACTCCATAAATAAAGCGTAGCATGAAGCTCGGTCGTCCTCTCCGGGAGACGTTCGCAGGCGGCAGGGAAAAAAGGGAAGGGCCTGAAACTAAAAAGGGCTTGAGTACCGGGGGGGATTGGTACCCAAGCCGAGAGAGAGTCATGGCCGCGGAAACCGTTAAGTCTCCGTTGCCTTCTATAGAGTGTGGTGCGCCTCCCCCCTCCAGCGTGACAAAAAAACCGAGGAAAATTTCACGAAGTTGGGCTGCGGCAGAGATCTCCTTCCAAATCAGTAGTTTAGGCGAAGGGATAAAGTTGGAGGGGGAGGCTGCCGGACCTAGAGGAGGGGGGAGAGGAGCCGGGCGAGGCGGTCTCCCAGGCGGTGGGGGAGGGACCGGGCGCGCCAGACGTCGGTCCGGATCTCGGTCGAGCTGGTGAGATCGTGGAGAAAGGCCCGTTCCATGGCCTCGCCGGTGTCCGGGTCGAGGATCACCAGGTTGCACTCGGCATTGAAGACGAAGGAACGGAAGTCGAGGTTGGTCGAGCCGATGACCGAGACCCGGCCGTCGACGACCAGGGTCTTGGCGTGAAGGATGGCCTTCTCGTACTCGAAGACCCGGACGCCGCGGGCCAGGAGGTCGGCGAAGTACCCGTGGCCGGCGTGGCGGACGAGGGAGACGTCGGTCCGGCCGGGGAGGAGGACCCGCACGTCCACCCCGCGCGCCGCCGCTTCGCCGAGGATGCGGGCGGCGGTGGGGCCGGGAGCGAAGTAGGCGTTGGTCAGGTAGGCCGAGCGCCGCGCCGCGCCGACGATGGCGGCGAAGGCCGAGGCCGCCTCCGCCTGGCCGCGGCCGGGGCGGGTGTCGAGGACGAGGACACGCGCTCCCGGGGCTTCGGCGGCGCTCGCCGGGAGCGGCTCCAGGTCGAGAAGGTCGCCGCCCGAGCGCGCCCACCCCTCGCAGAAGACGGTCGCCAGGTCCCAGGCGGCGGGACCCTCCACCCGGACGTGGGTGTCGCGCCAGGTGTCGAGCGGCCGGGCGTGCCGGCGGCGCCGCACCAGCGACCCGTACTCCTCGCCGATGTTCATCCCGCCGGTAAAGGCGACGGCGCGGTCGACGACGAAGATCTTCCGGTGATCGCGCACCAGCTGGTCGAAGAAGTCGGAGAGGATCGGGTGGAAGAGGCGGACCTCGACGCCGCCGTCGCGGAGCATGGCCCAGAACTCCTGCCGGGTGCCGAAGGAGCCCACGGCGTCGGTCAGGATGCGGACGGCGACGCCGCGCGCCGCGGCGGCGGCGAGCTGCTCGGCGAAGCCCTGGCCGGTGGCGTCGTCGCGGAAGATGTAGGATTCGAGGAGGATCTCCCGCCGGGCGGCGGAGACCGCCTCGCCCATGGCGGTGAAGGCCTCCTTGCCCGAGAAGAAGACCCGGGCCGTGTTGCCGCCCAGGATGGGGGAGCTCTCGATCCGCCGCAGGAGGGTTTCGAACCGCGGATCGTCCGGGCCGTCGAGCGCCGCGGCAAGCCTCCCCACCTGGCCGACCCGGAGCTCGGGGGGTAGCTTTCGCCCGGCGAAGGGCCGCAGGATGGCGCGGAACCGGCGAAAGCGATGGCGGCGTGGGCGTCGGCGTCTCATGTGGGCTCAGGCAGAGGAGGAACCGGCGACGAGAGTATGGCAGATCCCCTCCCCCGCGGGGTGGGCTGCCGGCTGCCCGATCGCGTGTTGGGCCGCGGTGGGTTTCTCCGTATCCCGGTGGCTGTGCTGCCCTCTCCGGGCACCGGCGGAGGATCTCCCCCAAACGACTCGAAATCGATTTCAAGTGGCTCGAAATGCATTTCGAGCGACCTGAAATGAATTTCGGGTGGCTCCAAATTGATTTCGAGTGACCCGAAATCGATTTACTACGCCTTGTTTCCGATTTCGCCCGGCTTTTTTTGAATTCCCGGAGGGACGAAATGAATTTCGGGTGGCGCGAAATGTATTTCGAGTGACTTTTTTGAATTTCGAGGGGTTTGGAGGACGTTCGGCGGCCCTCCAGGGCCGTTTGGCTGCCATTTTGGCAGTGCGCGAGCGATCTCGTCCTCTTCAGAGGTCACTTTCCAAGCTCGGCGGCGATCCCGGGCTCCACCTGCGGTACCCTCGCGGGCGAGGAGGTGAGCCGATGGCGGTACGGATCGTACGACTGGGGAGCGCCAGGCTCCCCGGCGAGGGGCTGCGGATCGGAACGGTTCGGCATCCGCCGCGGGGCGTGCCGAAGAGCGAGTACGCGGAGCGGGACTTCTACGACGTCTGGTATCCCAACCTGGCGCCGAGCGCGGAAGCGGTGAAGGCCGCGCGGGGCGCCACGACCGACCGTGAGTGGGCCGCCTTCGCGCGGCGGTACCGGGCCGAGATGGCCACTCCCGAGAACCGCCGAACCCTGGACCTCCTGGCCGCCCTCTCCCACGCCGCCGACTTCTCGGTCGGCTGCTACTGTGAGGATGAGACCCGTTGCCACAGGAGCCTGCTCCGCGAGCTGCTGGAGGAGCGCGGCGCGAAGATGGGGTGAGCGCGGACCGCTCGCGGTATGAGGTAGCATGCACCGATAGGAGGCGCTCATGTTCCTTGGACTGCGCACCGCCATCTATCCGGTGACCGACCTCGGCGCCGCCAAGGCCTGGTATACCCGGGCTCTGGGCGTCGAGCCCTACTTCGACGAGCCGTTCTACGTCGGCTTCACGGTCGGCGGCTTTGAGCTGGGTCTCGACCCGGACACCAGCCGGTCCGCGCCGGGGGCCGCGGGAGTCGTCGCCTACTGGGGCGTGGCCGATGCCGACGCCGCTCTCGCCCATCTCCTCGCCGCCGGCGCCACCTCCCACGCAGCGGTTACCGACGTCGGCGGTGGGATCAAGGTGGCGACCGTCCTCGACCCCTTCGGCAACGTCTTCGGGATCATCGAGAATCCCCACTTCAAGGCCGGCGGATAGCGTTGAACGCGCCGGAGAGCCGCTCGCGGAGCTCCGCCAGCTCGCTCTCTTCATAAGGCACGGCCGCCCCGGAGCCCCAGACCGGCCCGGGCCAGGCGGGATCGGTCGTCCGGCGCGCCACGACGTGGACGTGGAGCTGGGGAACGAGGTTCCCCAGGGCGCCGACGTTCAGCTTGTCTGGTTGGACGAGCTGTGTCAGCACCTCCCCGGCCCGCGCGATCTCTTCGATCAGAACGGCCCGGTCCACCGAAGACAGCTCGTGGATCTCCCGCACCGACTCCCGCTCCGGGACCAGGATCAGCCAGGGGAACCGGCGGTCCTTCATGAGCAGCACCCGGCAGAGGGCGAGCCGGGCGACCTCGACGGTGTCCTTGGCGAGGGTGGGATGGAGGGCGAAGGGCATGGAGGGTAGACCGCGAGGCGTTCGCCGGGGCGGCTTTCTCGCCGCCCCGGCGGGGGAGATCAGCAGCAGGAGATGAACTGGCTGCAGGAGCCCACGGCACCGCCGCAGTCGGCATCGGTTCTGCAATCCGGGGTGGCCGAACAGCCGCAGCGACAGAAGCCGCGGATCTTGTGCGCAGAGGTGCCGCCCAGGACCATCCACTCGGGTTCGGCCGGAGCGGCGGTAGCCAGCGCGGGGAAAGGTCTCGCCGTTTCGAGCTTGCAGGCCGCGGTGACCGGCGCCGCCACGGGGGGCGCCACGGCGGGTTGCGCCGAGGGGGCCGGGGCAGCGAGGGTGGGCAGGGCGGCGAACAAGGCGAGGGCGAGAAGCGTCAGCAGGGTCTTCCGCATGCATCTCTCCTTTTTCAGAAGGTCGAGGCGGAACGTGGCCTCACCTCTAGGAGTGTCCCCAGAGGGCAGGGACCGGGACCCTGGCGCCGGCCGGGACCGGCAGCCGCGACGTAAAGAAACTGAAAAGATCCCGGGAGCTGGAAAGAAAGCGCCGGCCGGAGTCGGTTTCTCCATCGGAGAAACTCGGAGGAAGATGCCATGGACAGGACCCGCCGCCCCCTCGCCGTGATCGCCTCGGTGCTCGCCCTCCTGATCCTCGCCGCCACGACCCTCCCCATCGCCGCCCAGCCGGCGCCGGCCCCAGCCCCACCGGGCACGCCGATCTTCGGCGAAGAGGTCGAGGTGCGGGTGGTCAACGTCGAGGTGGTGGTGACCGACAAGCAGGGGAACCGGGTGATCGGCCTGACTCCCAAGGACTTCCGCCTGCGGGTGGACGGCAGGGAGGTGCCGGTCCAGTACTTCAGCGAGGTGCACGAAGGCCAGGCCGTCGTCCCCTCCACCGAGACGGCCGGTACGGCCAGTTCGCCCGCCGAGCCGCCCAGCGTCACCCCCGGCAAGACGGTCGGCACCAGCTATCTCGTCGTCATCGACGACTACTTCGCCTTCGCCAACCAGAGGAACACCGTCCTCGCCTCGATCCGCGACCAGGTCGACCGGCTGGGTCCCGACGACCGGATGGCGATCGTCGCCTACGACGGCCGCAAGCTCACCATGCTCTCCTCCTGGTCGGGCTCGCCGCGTGATCTCAAGAAGGCGCTGATCGCGGCCATGGAGCGGCCGGCCCACGGGGTCGACCGGGCGACCGACCTGCGCACCTTCGAGTCGGGGCGCCACGACGCGCCGACCCTCGGCTCGACCAACCCGGTCATCGTCTCGGCGACCACCTCGCTCCACTTCGACGAGATCGGCTATGCCCGGCTCCTCGGACAGCAGGTCGAACGGGCGGCCACGGCGGCGGCCTCCACCCTGCGCGCCTTCGCCCAGCCGCCGGGCCGCAAGGTGATGCTGCTGCTCTCCGGCGGCTGGCCCTACTCGACGCAGGATTACATGCTGAACAACGACCGGCCCATTCTCTCCCGCGACGTGCCGGAGGGGGACAAGCTGCTGAAGCCGCTGGTGAGCACGGCGAACCTCCTCGGCTACACCATCTATCCGGTTGACGTGCCGGGCATCGAGCCCAATCCGGCGGACGTCCAGAACGAGGTGCCGATGGCGATCAACAGCGAGCGGAAGTTCCAGATCCAGCAGTCGCTCCAATTCACCGCCAAGGAGACGGGCGGCCGGGCGCTCCTCAACTCGAAGCGGGTGGACGTCCTCGCCACCGCCGCGGCGGACACCACTTCGTATTATTGGCTGGGCTTCACCCCCGATCGGAAGCGCGACGACAAGCGTCACGAGGTGAAGGTCGAGGTGCTCCGTCCGGGCCTGACGGCGCGCGCCCGCGACAGCTTCTTCGACCTCTCGCGTTCCTCCGAGGTGTCGATGCAGGTGGAGAGCGCCATCCTCTTCGGCAACCCGGCAGGCACCTCCGGCATGCCGATGCGGGTGGGGAAGATCACGCATGCGGGCCGCGGCACGATGAAAGTGCCGCTGACCCTGGGCCTGCCGGTCGACCGCATGACCGTGCTCCCCCTGCACGGCAAGTATTCCGCCGAGGTCGAGCTCCGCGCCGCCGGCCTGAACGACCGGGGGGAGCGCTCGGACATCCCGGTCGTCCCCGTGGTCCTCACTTCGGAGAAGGCGCCGGCACCCAACGGCCACGTGCGCTACGACGTGACGCTCACCATGCGCGCCGTCCCCCAGCACCTGGTGGTGGCGATCTACGATCCGCCGAGCGGCAAGGTGACGCTCGCCGAGACGGACGTCAAACCAGAGAAATAGGGGATGGGGGTGGCGGCCGGCCCGCGGCCGGCCGGCCATCCCGTGTGCCTAGTCGGTCCCGTTCGGCAGCACCGTGATGACGCCCATCATCGGGGTGCCGAAATTGCCGTCGGCGTCCTGGATGCCGCCCTTGGGGCCGGGCGCGGCCGGCTGGTGCTCGTCGTCCAGGTGGGCGTGGAAGCGGCAGTAGTAGACGAAGGTGCCGGGATTCGTCAGCCGGAGAGCGAAGGTCCCCGGCTTGCCGCCGTTGTTGTCGGTCCCCTTCAGGAGGACGTTGATCCCACGGCGGCCGCCGGTGCTGACGAAGTCGTCGCTCACCACCGTGTGGTCGTCGGTGTCGGTGTTGATCCACTGGACGATGTCGTTGACGTGGACCGTCTGGGCGAGCGGGGTGAACCGGTCTTCGCCGGGGACGATCACCTGGCGGTGGGCGTTCCTCCGATCGTCGATACCGCGGCTGGGGACGGCGGCGCCGATGGCGAGGGCCAGAAGGGCGATGGCGAGGGAGAGTCGGCGGGGCGGAAGCTTCATGTTGAACTCCTTTCTGGGTTCTTCACACACGCAAGCGGGTCGCCGATCTCCCTGCGCAGCTCTCTCAGGTAGAGCGGCGCCCACACGAATCCCAGTCCTTACTTCGGCGAGCTCACAACACACTCCGGGGAGGTGGGAGGCTCGGGTGATTTCTTAGCAAACGGAATGCCAGGAGACTCTCGGCGGAGCGTTCTACGAAGCGGCCGAGGAGCAGTCGCCCAAGGAGGTCGACGCCCAGAGCCTCGTTCCATTCGCTCGCCCCTTCGCAACGCGGCCGCAGTGAGGGGAATCAGCCTCGCCTGTCGTTCATGTGGTGTGCAGATACCGTTCTCGACCCGGTGGCCCGGGGCGAGGCTGCACGCGCCCGGGGCACTGGCGCCCCGGCAGATTTGAGAGGAGAGCATTATGGACGAGAAGCTCTTGCAACGACTGCTCGAGCGGGCGCGCGCGGATGCCGGGTTCTTCCACGACCTGGTCTTCGACACGGAGCGCGCAATCGGGAACCTGGACGATCTACCGGCCGACGTAAGGGAGAGGCTCCTCAAACTCGACCCCGAGACGGTTCTCGGCACGATCGTCACGGGATCGCGGAAGGACTGTACCGTGACGGTCCAATGCACCTGGACCTGCGGCCAGACCGCTTCGCTCCTCGACCGGCACGCGGACCCGCGCGTGAACCGCAGCGATTGCACCGTGACCGTCGTGTGCGGCAGCACGTGCACCAAAACGGTCTCCAGCCGGCTCCCGCTGGGGGAGTTGGACTATCAGATCAGGTCGCAGCTCGAAGGCCAGCTCGGAGCCGGCTCTTTGGGCTAACAGTCTCATGGCCTACGGCGCCGGTGCGCCGTAGGCGTCTCTGCTTTTCTCGTCAGTGCGGAAAGGAGATCCTATGCCTAGCCTCGAACTCACGACCGGCGACGAGGCCGCTCGAGTGGACGAAACCAGTTTCCGGCGTTTCCTCGCGAACTTGGGGGTAGCGCCGGTCCTCCAGGATCCTTGGCTCATGGTGGGGTGTAGCGAGCGGACTCAGGGTTGGAAGCTCCACCTGTCGACGATTCCCACAGAGGTGTGGCGGCTTCTCGTCACGGTTGTGCCGCTCCTGCGCGATTCAAGAGTGAGCTTCAAGATCGCCTGCGACGCGAGCGCGCTCATGCAGCTCAACGAGGGCCAGCTCGGCCCGACCCAGATCGGCAAGTTCATGACCATCTATCCCGAGGACGACGAGCAGGCCGGGCAGCTCGCGAGGGAGCTTGTGGCGGCCACAGACTCATTCGTGGGGCCGGTGGTGGCGAGCGATTTTGCCCTCGGAGGAATCGTCTATGCCCGCTATGGGGCCTTCAACCCGCTGGTGACGCGCGACCGTCTGGGCCAGCAGATCCTCTCCATTCACGGTCCGGACGGATCGCCGACGGCCGATCTTTACGAGCTGCCACGGGCGCCGCGCCCGGAGTGCCAGCACCCCTTCGGCGAGCTACTCGATGACGCGGCATCCACCATTCCAGAGGTCCCGGCGAGACGGCTTTTCGGCCCCGGATTCCTCCTCGTCGACGTCCTCCAGACCCATCCCCGGGGATCGGTGTTCCGGGCCATCGACCTGCGAAGCCAGGCATCCGTGCGCAGCGTCGTGCTCAAGGAGGGAAGGCGTCACTGCTGCTCGGACGAACACCGCCGCGACATGTGCGCGCGCCTCAAGCGGCAGCTCCTGCTACATCACCGGCTGGCCGGCGAGGTCCCCATCCCCGCAGCCGATTTGTACTTCGAGGTCAAGGGCAACGGCTATCTGGTGATCGACTACGTTCCGGGGGAGAGCCTCGAGGCTAAGACGGCGAAGCCATGGGCCCAGATGGCGAACGGACGCCGGCGCGAGCTTCTCTTCCACCTCTCCTACCTCGCCGCCGCGCTTCGCAGACTGCACGCGGCAGGTTACGTGCACCGCGACCTGACGCCACGCAACGTGCTGATCGACGAAGGCGGTGCGCTCTGGATCCTGGATCTCGAGCTCGCGCACCAGATCGGCGATCCGACGCCTCCGCTCCAGCTCGGGACGCCGGGCTTCCTTTCGCCGGCGCAGCGCAGGCGGGAGGTTCCGCAGCCCGCCGATGACATGTTCTCGTTCGGCTGCATCCTCGTCCAGATCCTCACCGGTCTCCACCCGGGAAGCATACTGCCTGTCGCCCTCAAGGACCGCGAGACACGGCTCCGTGGGCTTGCGGGGAGTTCCCCGAGGTTGATCCGTCTGGCCTGCCGTTGCCTCGCGGAGGAGGCCGCGGATCGGCCGGGGGTCGACTCGGTCGAGGAGGAACTCGCTCTCTGTCTCGGCGAGCTGGGCCGACGAGCTCCGCGAGGCGCCACCCGGATCACCACCGCGAGCCCAACTCTTGACGAGGTCGTGCGCAAAGGTGTCCAGGGCCTCCTATCGGAGGTCTGCATGGACCCGGAGACGGGCCTTTGGCTGTCGAGCTCACTCGATCGACCGGGCGGCTTGGAGCTCGCGCGAAGCGCGAGTCGTGGTGTCGCCGGGCCGCTTTACCTCCTTGCCCGTGCGCATGCCCAAGGCCTTCGTGCTCCTGGCCTCCAGGCGCAGGTGGCACGGGCGACCGACTGGCTGCTCGGTGCGCCGCGGACCGCGGACATGAATCTCCCGGGGCTGCACTTTGGCGCTGCGGGAGTGGGAGTCGCAGTCGCCGCGGCGGCGGCTGCAGATCTGGTGCCGCGAGGGCCGCGGGTCGACGCCTTCATCGGCGAGTCTCTGCGCGGTCGCCTCGATTGGCCAGACTTGACCCACGGCGCAGCAGGTCAAGGGATCGCGGCGCTCTCCTGCGCCGACTTCCTGGGCAACCCGCAATGGACCGAGGCGGCCCATCGCTCGGCGCGCTACCTGCTCTCCACCCAGCAAGCCGACGGCACCTGGCCCCTGCCCGAGGGGGTTCGCGGGATGGAGGGGGAGGTCTTGTACGGCTTCGCCCACGGCCTCGCCGGGATCGCCTACTTCCTCGCCGTCTATGCCGGCCGCTTTGCAGACGAGCGGGCGGAGCAGGCCTGGAGGCGGGCGGCGGGCTGCCTGGTCGCGCGGGCCCAACCGCGCGGCCGCCGCCTGGAGTGGCCGTGGGGTGACCGCAGGAAGACCGTCTGGAGCTGGTGGTGCCACGGGGCGCCGGGGATCGCGCTCTCGTTCCTCCGTTTCTACGAGCAGACCGGAGAACAGCTCTTTGCGGAAGTCGCGCGACGCGCCCTGGGCCAGCCGGTCGACCCCCGGGCGGCCAACCTGAGCCAGTGCCACGGGCTGTCAGGGCTAGGGGATATCTATCTAGAGGCTTGGCGAGTGTTGGGAGAGCGGAGGTGGATCGAGCGGGCGCGGAGGATCGCCAACACCCTGATTCAGCTTCGTCGCGAGCGGGGCGATAGCGTGACCTGGATCGTCGAGGACCCTGCTCATGCAACCGCCGACCTCATGGTCGGATGTGCCGGCGTCCTCCACTTCCTCCTACGGCTCTCCGGATCGCTGTCCAGGATGGGGCCTCCTCTCTTGCAAGGTCCGCTCCTTCGAAAGGGTGGAAGGGAGGCCTACCTGTGAGCTGCAGCGGCAGAGGACGTACCGCCATGCTCGCCAGGCGAGAGGGAGACCGAGGAGGGCCGCGGCGAGCGCCGAGGCCCAGACCATGACCGGCGATCCCTTGCGTCCTCCGGGCAGCGGCACGAGGTCGCCGTCCCCGAGCACGACGAATCCGGCCCAGGCTTTGAGCGGCGCGCCGTCTTTTTTCCGGTCGCGCTGCGCGGCGCGCAGGGCCGCGGCGACGGAAGCTCCCTTGCCGAGGTATCGGTAGAAACGCTCGAACAGGCGCTCTCCGTCCTCGTCGTCGATCGGCCAGAGGCTCCCCACTACGGTATGGGCTCCGGCCTCGAAGAAGGCGCGCGCCAGGCTCAGCACCCCCTCGCCGCGGAGGATCTGGCCGCCCGCGCTCTCGCACGTGGAGAGCACCACGACCTTGCCGTCCATCTTGAGAGTGAGGATCTCGGCGGCTTTGAGGTGCCCATTCTCTCCATGGCCTGGGGTTAGCCGGACGGAGGAGAACTCCGGGTCATCCTCCACCCGCGAGTGAGTGGCCAGGACGAGAAGTCCGTAGCGGCTCAGGTCGGCCTTCTTCAGGAACGCTTCCGAGGCATCCTTTCGGGTCAGGAGGACGCTGTTGCCGCCTAAGGCATCGATGGCGGCCTTACCCTCTTCTGCGGTGCGCGGCAGCCGCGGCAGCTCTCCCAGGTCGGCGGGATCGGCGAGGACGAGCGCCGGCACTGCGGCTCGCGGCGGCCGGTGGAGCCGCCACCTGCGCCAGAGAGTGGCGGACGGCGCAACCGTGATCTGGTAGCGATTGACCAGGGGGGGAGCCTTGGCCGCGTGGAGCGCCGCAAAGGGCAACCTATGGAGGTCGTCGTCCGGGAGAATGACCAGCCGCTTGATCGCCCGAGGCAGATCCGCGAGGGCGGGGACGAGGAGCTTCTGGTAGAGCACGACCAGAGTTTCCTCTGGGACCTCCTCGTCCGCCGCAATGGGCCTCGTGAATTTCTCCGCCAGCTGCCGCAGCTCCTCGCGGCCCGTTTTCAGGTCATAGACCCGCGTGCCCCCCTGCGTGACGACCGTCAGCCAGGACCCGCCGCCGAAGGCGCCCGTCCAGTCCTTCCAGGGAGCTACCTGGAAAGAGAGGAGGGCCTCGTCCGGGCCGAGGGCGCTACGCACCTCTTGCAATCCGGCAAAGATCTCGTGACTGCCGGGTGCCCCAGAGTCCGTACTCCGGAGCTGCCGCTGGATCTTGACCCCTTTGGACTCTAGCGCCGCTCGATCCTTCACGGCGCACTTCCTCTCGTACGCCGGCAGACTTGCATCGTCGACGCGCCGCTCTACGTTCTGGATTGCTTCTCTCACGCCTTGCAGCTGCTGGTTGAGCACATCCCCGGAAGGGGGCTCGGGACGGACGTCGGCGAGCTTTTCGATCAAGGCCCTGCCGCGTAGACGCTCGGTCACCGAGAAGGCTTTCGCGATGTCGTCGGGGCTATGGGCGGGTCGAACGAGGAGGCTGCCAGAAAACCAGTAATAGTCGTCGGACCAGGTCGAAAACAGCCCCGCCTGACTCGCCGGGCCCTGGGCGCGGCGCAACGCCTCGACGTCATTGAGCGCCTTCCAGGAGTCGGCGATGGCTTGAGAAGGGGATTGAGTGCGCCAGCTCACCCGCATCCGGTCGCCCGAGAAGAAAGCACTGAGCCAGGGGTCTTCGCTCTGTTTCGCTACCGTCAGCGCCTCACCGAGGACCGCTTGGGCCTGCCGGGGGTTCTCCTCCGCGAGCTGCCTCGCCCAACCGCCGAGACAATAGCACCTCTCGGCTGGAGTGATCGATCTGTTCACGCACCTGGCGAAATGCTCCCGCGCCTCCACCCCTGCGGCCAGCAGACCGAGGATCAATTGCGTTCGGAACTCCTTGTTGGAGTCTCGTGCCGCCTGCGCCGCGGCGAGGGCTTCCTTGGCTTGCTTAAGGACTTCTTCCCGGCTGAAGTCGCTCGGCTGCTCGGCCGCCTTCTCCAACAGGACGCGCAGCAAGCCGGACTGGGCGGCGGCCATCCTATATGGATCGCTGGTAGAGGAAGCGAGATCCGCGAGAGCGCGAAAGCTCTGCTGGGCCTCATCACGCCGGCCGGTCTGGAGGCTGACCTCGGCGGAGGCGTGCAGCCAGTCCTTCTGCGCCCGATCTGAGCCGTGCGGAAAGAGGATGCGATGGGCTTTGGCGAGGAGCTGGGAAGCGTGGCCGAGATCCTGGCCCGAGGCCACGAGAGCATTGACCTCGAGGATCCGCGCATTGGCGAGGAGAGCGGTATTCCCCGAAGCTTCGGCGACGCGGATCGCACGCTGCTCTTCGAGCACCGCCTCTTCAAGATGGCCTCTCTTGGTGAGCCGATCGTGAAGGTAGGAGCGCGCTCGGAACTCGCCTTCCGCTACTCCACGCTCCGCGAACCGGCCTGCGGCGATGCGGTAGAGCCGTTCCGACTCGGCGGGTTGTTCCCATCTCGCGCTGCCCAGGTAGAAGGAGAACCATGGCAACTCGGGGTGCTGAGTGAAGAGCTCCAGCAAACGGCGTGTTGCCGCGGTGGCCAGGGTGGGGGAGCGAGATGCGTCGTAGAAGCACCGTACGGAGCTCTCGGCCTGGGGCTGGGCGGCGAACTGCGCCTCGCACGGCTGCAGGCTATGCCGCGGGTCGCCAGATCCCTCCGCCGTGAGCAGGAACCAGAGAATGAAAGGAGCTGTAGCTCGGACGAGCTGCATTGTGAGATTCTACTGCTTTTTAAGGGAGACTCCGAAGAAAGAGACGGGCAGCTTGTTGTCTGCCCGTCTCCCTGCCACCAAGGGTGCCACATGTTCATTGGCGCGGAGGGCCGGTACTCGGGTCTGGCGGCGTCACGCAGAACGCGATGGAATAGGTCTGCGTGGTCTCGTCGTAATCTTGAGGGGTGATTTGAGTGGTCTGGAGTTCCGCGTTCGTGGCCGCAAACCGCAGCGCTTTAGCCGGCAGGGCCTGCGTGGCCGACGGCACGAATTGGTTTTCCGACTGAGCCTCGGCCCTAACTCTCCAGGTCACCTTGCAGATCCTCAGCTTGAAGCCGAACTCGATGCCCCTCCACCTCTTCACATTCACATGCTCCTTGCTCTGGAAATACCGACACACCACCTGTTCAGCTCGTGGCGGTTGCTCTTCATCGTCCCGTTTCGGGTTCGCTGCCATGGTCGGCCTCTTTCTTCTTGGCTCCGCGACTTTCAGGTCCCGGAGCATTGATTGGTTCCAAACTCTCCGGAAGCCCGCTGCTTCCTGCTCACTTCTTCAGACGAAGGCAACGTGCAAAATCCCTCAAAGAAAGGCGCAGGAGCGGGAAGATTTGTTATATATAGATATATACAGATAGGCGCGCGCAGAGCGCTCCCAAGGGAGAGAGCGAACGGCCGGCTAGCGGAGTATGAAAGTAGAAGGATTGGAGTGCTGCTGGGTTTTGTTCAGGAGGGTCGCCGTGACCTGACATTCGAGCCGAGTTCCGGAACGGACGGCGGCCAGGCTCGATTCCGGCACCAGGTACTGCGTCGCCGTGAGGCCCTGCTTCCGAGCGACCGTCTCGCCGACCCGGGTGCGGACCTCGACCTCATAGGTCGCGCCCTGGGGGCCCAACCAGCGAAGGAGGCAGTGGCTCCGCGGCAGCTCCTGCCCATCGTCCAACAGCAGGACCACGGGCTTCTGTCCACGGGGGTTATGTCCACCCTGGTGCTTCACGTGCGGCAGCCCGACGACGAGGAGGACCACCGCGGCGGCGGCCAGGTAGGGAGCGAGACGCGCCCAGCGACGGGGGCGCGGGGAAGGGGCCACGGCGCGCTTTTCCTCGCGCTCCATCTCGACGGCCAGCCGCCACTCCTCGGCGCAGGCGGCGCAGGTGGCGGTGTGATCGATCACGTCGCGCAGCGGACCGGGGGGGAGCTCGCCATGGACCGCGGCCCAGATCGTCTCCGGTGCGGGGCAGTCCGCGGCCGGGGGAGCGCTGCCGCCGGGAGCGGTGAAGGCCTGGCGCAGCACCTCGATCTGTCGGTCGTCGTTCATGGTCGTATCCCCTTTGCCGTCAGGCAGCTCCGCAGGTCGTCCAGGCCGCGGTACACCAGGTTCTCGGCCTTCTTGGCACTCCAGCCGAGGAGCCGCGCCGCCTCTGCCACCCGATGCCCCTGCAGGTGCAGGGTGACGGCGAGCCGGCGAGGGCGGAGGAGACGGCCCAGGCAGTCACGGATGGCCTGGCCGATCTCCGCCCCGGCGCAGTTACTCTCGGGGTCCGGTTGCGGCGCTGCGGGATCGACCTCGGGACGCTCCCCCTCCAAGGGTACCTCTTGCCGCGTCCGCAGGCGCCGGATCTCGTCAATGAGGGCGCTGTAGGCCGCCTTCCTCAGATAGAACGACGAGAGCTCGGCTTTTCCTTCACTCCGCCGGTAGACCTCGGCGACGCGGATGAGGGCGACCTGCACCAGGTCGTCGGCGCGGTCGGCCATCCACGCGGGGCAGACGCGGGCCACGGCGCGCACCAGGTCGGTGCGCACGCGGGCCAAGTCCAGCTCGAAACCGGAGGGGGGCACCGGCGACGGCTCGTTCTACCCCTGCGTGAAAGTCATAGCGATTTTTCTGCGAGGAATGTAGCACAGTCTTCCTCGGAGACGAGGCCCGGCCGGCCCGCCGTCGGGCCGGCCGTCTCGGCGGAGCGTTTTACGAAGCGGCCGGAGGGCAGTCGCCCAGGAGGTCGGTGCCGGGGCCGTTGTCCAGGTGGGCGATCCGCTTCAGGGTGTCGTACCGGGTGAGCTGGTCCGGGGTCAGGATGGCCGAGAAGCTGGTGTCGAAGGCCTGGCGGGCGGTATGAACGTCATCCCGGTTGTCGACCAGGGCGAGGACGTCGGTCCCCACCGTCGTCGGGTTGGGCGGGGTGACCGCAAGGTCGGTGCGCAGCTGCTGGCAGAGGGCCGGGCGGGCCTGGTGCAGCGGCTGGACGGCCGTCTGGAAGGTGTTCCAGAAAGCGAGGAGCTGGGTGGTCTGATCGGCCGAGAGGTGAAGGAACTTGGCGAGGGCGCGGGGATGGTCGAGCAGGCCGTAGGCCGTATTGGCGTCGGGCGAGGCCGGAGCGCTGGAACCGCCGGTTGCCGCCAGGGCGGGGAGAGCCAGGGTACCGAGCAGGACGGTGAGGACGAGACCCTTCATCTTCATAGGCATGACACGTCTCCTCTTCGAAAGAGGTAGGGGGGTGGACCAACATCCCCGGGGAGGGAGGGAGCGCCCTACGCCGCCCGCTCCCGTCCACAGAAACCCGCGAGCCGGTCTCTTCCTGCGGCTCGCCGACGGATTGGTGGATTTCTCTATCGGCAGAAGGGCAGAAAAAAGCCCGGAGCCCAGCGAGTCAGTTTCGCCGGCACTCCGGGTTCACGAGGGGCAGTGCGCCCGTGGAGAGTCTGCGCCATCCTCTGCTTGCGAGGGGAGCTCTAAAACTGGCAGGAGGTTGGGGGGGAAAGACCCTCCCGCACGGCTCCACCAGGAAGCTCGGGATGTCGACTGTGCCAGTCTAAAAAAGGGGACGTTACCGCAGCATTACACCGCCGGCCGGGGTCGCGGCCGGGCCGAGAGGGCCTGGTGGACCTTGCTGGCGAGGATTTCGGCCGAGAAGGGCTTAGGGCAGAAGATGTCCTCGCCGGGAGGGTGGCCGTGGCGTTCGAGGACGAAGGCGGTATGGCCGGAGAGGAAGACCACGGGGAGGTCCGGCCGCCGCTCGCGGGCGGCCGCCGCCACCGCGACGCCGGAGGGACCCGGCAGCACCACGTCGGTGACCACGAGGTCCAGGTCGCGGGCGCCGCCGGCGAGGAAGGCCAGGGCCTCGCCGCCGTCGGAGGCGGCGGTGACCCGGTAGCCCAGCGACTCCAGGAGGGCGCGGGTGGAGAGCCGCAGCTCGCGGTTGTCCTCGACCAGGAGGATGCGCTCGCCGTTGCCGTGGAGGAGACCGGGGAGGGAGAGGCCCGGGGAGGTGAGAGGCAGGCGCTGGGAACGGGGGAAGAGGAGCTCAAAACAGGCTCCCCGCACCGGGTCGTTGGTGACGTCGATCGTCCCGCCGCTCTGGCGGACGAAGCCGTAGACGGTGGCGAGCCCGAGGCCGCTTTTGCCCGCCTCCTCCTTGGTGGTGAAGAAGGGGTCGAAGATCTGGTCGCGGATGGCCGCCGGCACGCCGGGACCGGAGTCGGTGATGGCGAGGCGCACCCGGTCGCCGCCGGCGCCCCCGGCGAAGCGGCGGTTCTCCACCGCGAGGGTCACCACGCCGCCGCGCGGCATGGCCTCCCGGGCGTTGGCGAGGAGGTGGATGAGCGCCTGCTGCAGCTGCGCCGGGTCGCCCTCGATCGGCCACAGGTCGGCGGCGAGGCGCAGGTCGAGGCGCACCTCGTCGCCGAGCAGGGGGCGGGCCGTCCCCGGCAGGTCGGCAAGCACCCGGGCGAGGTCGATCACCTCGCTGCGCGGGCTCTGCCGGCGGCCGAAGGCGAGGACGCGGCGGATCAAGTCCGAGGACTTCCAGGCGGTGCCCAGGATGACCTCCATCCGCCGGACCATCGGATCGCCGGGGGGGGCGTCGCGCTGGACCATCTCGGCCTGGCCGGTGATCACCCCCAGGTAGTTGTTGAGATCGTGGGCGAGCCCGCCGGCCAGCCGGCCGATGGCCTCCATCTTCTGGGACCGGGCCTGGGCGGCGATCCAGGTCGCCCGGGCCACCTCGGCGTCGCGCCGGCGCCGTTCGCGCCGGGCGAGCCCGGCGGCGGTCAGGGCCACGGCCCCCACCCAGAGCGCGGTCAGGCCGAGCGCGGCCTCCATCCCGGGCATACTTTGGGCGAGGAGCGCCAGGAGGAGCCCGCCGATCCCCAGCCCGCCCACGGCGAGGCCGACGTGCCGCGGGCCGCCGGCCGGCGGATCGGGGGCGGGGGGAGGCCAGGGGAAGCTCAGGACCGTTCGCTCCGCAGCATGTAGCCGGCCCCCTTGATCGTATGGAGGAGGCGCTTGTCGCGCTCGCCGTCGATCTTCTGGCGCAGCCGGTGGACGGCGACGTCGACCAGGTTCGAGAAGGAGTCGAGCGAGCCGTCCCAGACGTGGTCGGCGAGGTCGGTGCGGGTCACCACCTCGTCCTTGTGTTTCAGCAGGTATTCGAGGAGAGCGAACTGCTGGCGGGTGAGCTCCTGGACCTCGCCTCCCACCGTCACCCGGCGCGTGGCGCGGTCCATGACCAGGTCGCCGGCCCGCAGCTCCTGATCGAGCGGCCGGTCGCGGCGGCGCAGGAGGCTGCGCACCCGGGCGAGGAGCTCGGGGAAGGAGAAGGGCTTAGTGAGGTAGTCGTCGGCCCCGGTGTCCAGGCCGCTCACCTTGTCGGCGACGTCGGTCCTCCCGGTCAGCATGATCACCGGCATGGTCAACCCCTGGCGGCGCCAGGAGCGCAGCAGCTCGATCCCCGAGGGGGGCGGGATCCGCCAGTCGAGGACCACCAGGTCGTACGGGTTGACCGCCACCAGCTCGTCGGCCGTCGGCCCGTCGTGGGCCAGGTCGACGGCGTAGGCCTCGGCCGTCAGCCCCAGGGCGAGGGACTCGGCAAGATCTTTCTCATCATCCACTACGAGGATTCGCATGGGCATCCCAGGATGCCGGCCACGTACCAGGATGGATGGGGCTCGGCGCCTAGGGATAGTACCCGCGAAGGGCCTCGACCGTCACCCCCGGGCGGTCGATCTGAACGGAAACCGGCCGGTACTCGCCCGGCTTGCCCGGCACGGTGGGCTGGTAGACCAGGAGGTAGCGGGAGCGCAGCTCCTCCTGGATGCCGGCGTAGATGGCGGTCAGGTCGCTTGCCGCCTCGGGGAAAAAGCTCCTGCCGCCGGTCTCAAAGGCGAGACGGGTGAGGTGGTGCCGGACCTCGACGTCGAGCTTGCTGACGGCGAGGCCGACGGTATAGAGGGCCACCCCCGAGCGGCGGGCGAACTCCAGGGCCTCGTCGAAGGAGAAGTGGCTCGACCGGTCGCCGCCGTCGGTCAAGAGGAGGAGGGCGCGCTGGCCGCGCACCCCCTGGAGGTAGTGGAGGCCGAAGACCAGGCTGTCCCAGAGCACCGTGCCACGCTCGGCCTGGAGGCCGGCCAGGGCGCCGGCCAGGGACGGCAGGTCGTTGGTCAGCTTGACCGCCAGGCGGGGACTCTCGTTGAAGGGGACGAGGGCCGCCTTGTCGCGCGGCGAGACGGTGGCCCGGAGGAACCCCAGGGCGGCGCGCTGGGCCTCGGGGAGGCTCTTGACCATGGAGGCCGAGGTGTCGATCAGGAGCGCGACCGAGACCGGCAGGTCGGTCACCCGCTCCCAGCGCACCACCTGCTGCGGCACGCCGCCGTCGAGGACCCGGAAGTCGGCAGGCTGGAGATCGAGGACCGGCCGGCCCTGGGCGTCCTTGACCGCGGCGTAGACCTCGACCAGGGGGACGTCGACGTTTTCCTGGTAGCCCGGGGCGTTCAGGAGGACCAAATCCTCGGCGGTGCTGCCGTCGGCCAGGGTGGCCAGGGCGCGCACGTAGCGGGGGAGGGGGGAGGGGAGGAGGAGGGCGGCGGAGTAAGGGGGCTGGAAGATCATCGCCGCCCGCCGCTCGTCGAAGTAGATCTCGACCCGGTCCAGGGTCTGGCCGTCCGGCACCTGCACCTCGGCTTGCACCTTGAGGCTCTCCCCGCCCTGGCGGGGCGCCAGCCGCTCGCCGCGCCGCGGCTCGCGCAGGCGGACGGCGAAGCGCTGGGGGGCGCCGTTTAAGACCAGCTCGTCCGCCGCCACCTCCCGGCCGGCGGCGTCGAGGCCCACCGCCCGCACGGTGTGCGGGGTGGGGAGGGTGCCCAGGGCGAGGTCGACGCTGTAGGGCGGGTTGGCCTTGGTGAGGAGCAGTTTGCCGTCCAAGGCGAAGGTGACCTTGTGGATGGCCGTGCCGGTCGCCCGGGCCTCGATGCGGACCCCGCCGATCACCGTGTCGCCGGGGGGGGGCACGAGGCGGAGGGTGGAATCCTCCTGCAGGTCCTGGCGCGCCGCGCCGAGCGCGGCGGAGACCTCGGGATCGGAGGCTTCCGTCGTCGAGCGGGTCACTGCGGGCACGGCGAGCGGCCGCGACTCGCGGAAGCTGCGTTTGCCGGCCAGGTCGTCCAGGCGGACCACCAGGGTGTACTCGCCGGGGCGCAGGGCGCGCTCGAAGATCAGGGGGATCGTTTCCCCGGTTTTTTCCGTGGCATGGGGAGCCGGCAGGTCGAAGCGGTAGCGGAACGACTCGTGGAGGGCACCGTCCTTCAGGACTTCGCCGGTCAGGAGAAGGGTGTAGACCGCGTGGCCCTCCAGATGGGCTTCCTCGATCGACGCCCGGGGGATCTGGAGGACCCCCTGGAGCAGGGTGCGGTTGCCCCGGCGCTCGGGGAAGCCGAGGGTGAGCTGCGCGGTGAAGGCGGGAGCCCCCTTCGGCACGTCCGTCGAGAGGCCGAGGAAGGTCGCCAGCCACTCGGTGTCCCGGGGGGGCGGCGGGTTGTCGATCAGGATCAGGGTGCCGGACTGGCTCTCCCGGCGGACGGCCCGGAAGGCCGGGATCACCCGCTCCCGCGAGCATTCGCGTTCGACGAGATGCTCGAAGACGAGAATGGAGTCGCCGCGGGGAGTGCTGTTCATCTCCTCGCTGGCGTTGGTCGCCAGGACGGCGTTGTAGCCGTCGGTGGGGGTCCAGAGGTGGAAGGGCCCGCCGCCCCCGGGCTGGTAGAAGATGAGGTAGAAGTCTTGGGGCAGGCGCTCGGACCGATCGTAGTGCCAGATCTCCAGCGGCCAGAAGGCGAGCTGGCAGTCGGTTTTCCAGACCTGGCTGGCCGGGCCATGGAGGAGGAGGGAGCGGGCGCGATCCTCGGTGATGTTGCCGTAGACCCGTTTCGCCTCCTCCAGGCGGGCGTACCAGGTCTGCTTGAACTCGTTCTCCGGCGTCTCCGGGTAGGGGTCGCGCGACTCCCAGAACTTCTGGATGAAGCCGTCGCGCTGGTAGTCCTCCTTGAGGGCGAAGAAGGCCTCCCGCTCGTCTTTGCGCAGGATCAGGTCGACCTCTTCCAGCCACTGGCGGTACTGGGGGGCGAGCTTCGCGGCGCGCCGGTCCGCCGCCGCGGACGGCCCGGTCCCCCCGACGAGACCAACGAGACCCAAGAGCAGGAGGGCGAGGGGGATCCACGGTTGTCGCATCGTTCGATCTCTCGGGAGCCTCAAGGGTAGTAGCCGCGGAGGGCTTCGATCGTCGTCCCCGGACGGTCGACCTGGACGGCGACGGTCCGGTACTCGCCCGGCTTGCCCGGCGCCGACGGCTGATAGACCAGAAGATAGCGCGAACGCAATTCCTCCTGGATACGGGCATAGATGGCGGTCAGGTCGCTCGCCGCCTCGGGGAAGAAGCTCCTGCCGCCGGTCTCCTCGGCGAGGCGGGTGAGGTGGCGCCGGACCTCCAGGTCGAGCTTGCCGACGGCCAGGCCCACGGTATAGAGGGCGACTCCCGAACGGCGGGCGAACTCCAGGGCCTCGTCGAACGAGAAGTGGCTCGACCGGTCGCCGCCATCGGTCAGCAGGAGGAGGGCGCGTTGTCCTTTGACCCCCTGGAGGTAGTGGAGGCCGAAGACCAGGCTGTCCCAGAGCACCGTGCCGCGCTCGGCCTGGAGGCTGGCCACGGCCGCGGCCAGGGCCGGCAGGTCGTTGGTCAGCTTGACCGCCAGGCGGGGGCTTTCGTTGAAGGGGACGAACGCCGCCTTGTCGCGCGGCGAGACGGTGGCGCGGAGGAACCCGATGGCGGCGCGCTGCGCCTCGGGGAGGCTCTTGACCATGGAGGCCGAGGTGTCGATGAGGAGGGCGACCGAGACCGGCAGGTCGGTCACCCGCTCCCAGCGCACCACCTGCTGCGGCACGCCGCCGTCGAGGACCCGGAAGTCGGCGGGCTGGAGATCGAGGACCGGCCGGCCCTGGGCGTCCTTGACCGCGGCGTAGACCTCGACCAGGGGGACGTCGACGTTCTCCTGGTAGCCCGGAGCGTTCAGGAGGACCAGATCCTCGGCGGTGCTGCCGTCGGCCAGGGTGGCCAGGGCGCGCACGTAGCGGGGTGTGGGAGAGGGGAGGAGGAGGGAGGCGGAGTAGGGGGGCTGGAAGATCATTGCCGCCCGCCGCTCGTCGAAGTAGATCTCGACCCGGTCCAGGGTCTGGCCGTCGGGCACCTGCACCTCGGCCTGCACCCGGAGGCTCTCCCCTTTCCGGAGCGCCAGCCGTTCGCCGCGCCGCGGCTCGCGCAGGCGGACGGCGAAGCGCTGGGGGGCGCCGTTCAAGACCAGCTCGTCCACCGCCACCTCCTTGCCGGCGGCGTCCAGGCCCACCGCCCGCACGGTGTGGGGGGTGGGGAGGGTGCCCAGGGCGAGGTCGACGCTGTAGGGCGGGTTGGTCTTGGTCAGGAGCGGTTTGCCGTCCAGGGCGAAGGTGACCTTGTGGATGTCCACGCCGCTCGCCTTGGCCTCGATGCGCACCCCGCCGGTCACCACCTCGCCGGGGGGCGGCAGGAGGCGGAGGGCGGGCTCGCGATCGGGGGCGGCCAGCTCCTGGCGCGCCGCGCCGAGTGCGGCGGCGACCTCGGCGCTGCCGGCATGGGGCGCCGCGCTGGCCACCTCGGGCACGGTGAGCGGCCGCGCCTCGCGGAAGTTGCGCTTGCCGGCGAGGTCCTCCAGGCGGACCACCAGGGTGTACTCGCCGGGGCGCAGGGCGCGCTCGAAGACCAGGGGGATCGTATCTGCGGAGGCCGGCAGGTCGAAGCGGTAGCGGAAGGACTCGTGGAGGGCGCCGTCCTTCAGGACCTCGCCGGTCAACAGGAGGTTGTAGACGTCGTGCCCCTCCAGGTGGGCCGCCGCGAGCGACGTCCGAGGGACCTGGAGGACCCCCTGGAGCAGGGTGCGGTTGCCCTTCCGCTCGGGAAAGCCGACGGTGAGCTGCGCCGCGAAGGGGGGCGCTCCCTTGGGCAGGTCGGTCGAAAGGCCGAGGAAGGTCGCCAGCCACTCGGTGTCGCGGGGCGCCGGCGGGTACTCGACGACCGTCAGGACCCCGAGCTGGCTCTCCCGGAGGACACCCTGGAAGGCGGCGAGGAGGGTGTCCGATTCCCCGAGGCAGCGGCGCTCGACCATCCGGCTGAAGGCATAGACGTCCTGCTGGGTGCCCTGGATCTCGCGGAACAGCGCCTGGACGCTGTCGAAGCCCTCGGCCGGGTTCCAGAGGCGGAAGGGGCCGCCCGCCCCCGGCTGGACGAAGATGATGAAGAAGTCGCTCGGCAGGCGCTCGGTCCGGACGTAGTACCAGATCTCGATCGGCCAGAGGGCGAGCCCGCAGTCGGTCTTCCAGGTCCGGGTCGCCTCGCCGTGGAGGAGGAGGGCGCGGGCGCGGTCCTCGGTCCAGCTGCCATAGTCCTGTTTCGCCTGCTCCAGGCGGGCGTACCAGGCTTTCTTGAGCTCGTTCTCCGGCGTCTCCGGATAGGGGTCGCGCGACTCCCAGAACTTCTCGATGAAGCCGTCGCGCTGGTAGTCCTCTTTCAAGGCGAAGAAGGCCTCCCGCTCGTCCTTGCGCAGGAGGAGATCGACCTCTTCCAGCCACTGGCGGTACTGGGGGGCGAGCTTCGCGGCGCGCCGGTCCGCCGCGCGGGCGGGTGCCGCCCCCCCGCCGAGCCCGAGGAGCCCGAGGAGGACGAGCAGCGCTGCGAGCCATCGTTTCCGCGTCATGGGTCGTCCTCGCAGCCTCAAGGGTAGTAGCCGCGGATCGCCTCGACCGTCACCCCCGGGCGATCGACCTGGACGGCGACCGTCCGGTACTCGCCCGGCTTGCCGGGTACGGCCGGCTGGTAGACGAGGAGGTAGCGCGAGCGCAATTCTTCCTGGATGCGGGCATAGATGCCGGCGAGGTCGCTCGCCGAATTGGGGAAGAAGCTCCTCCCGCCGGTCTCCTCGGCGAGGCGGGTGAGGTGGCGCCGGACCTCGACCTCGAGCGTGCCGACGGCGAGGCCGACGGTATAGAGGGCGACCCCGGAGCGGCGGGCGAACTCCAAAGCCTCGTCGAAGGAGAAGCGGCTCGAGCGGTCGCCGCCGTCGGTCAGCAGGAGGAGGGCGCGCTGGCCGCGCACCCCCCCCAGCCCCTGGAGGTAGTGGAGGCCGAAGACCAGGCTGTCCCAGAGCGCCGTGCCGCGCTCGGCCTGGAGGCCGGCCAGGGCGCCGGCCAGGGTCGGCAGGTCGTTGCTGAGCTTGACCGCCAGACGCGGGCTCTCGCTGAACGGGATGAGCGCCGCCCGGTCGCGCGGCGAGAGAGTCGAGCGCAGGAACCCCAGGGCGGCGCGCTGGGCCTCGGGGAGGCTCTTGACCATCGAGGCCGAGGTGTCGATCAGGAGGGCGACCGAGACCGGCAGGTCGGTCACCCGTTCCCAGCGCACCACCTGCTGCGGCACGCCGCCATCCAGAACCCGGAAGTCGGCGGGCTGCAGGTCGAGGACCGGCCGGGCCTGTCCGTCCTTGACCGCGGCGTAGACCTCGACCAAGGGGACGTCGACGTGCTCCTGGTAGCCCGGGGTGTTGAGGAGCACCAGGTCCTCAGCCGTGCTGCCGTCCGTCAGGAGGGCCAGGGCGCGCACGTAGCGGGGGGCGGGGGAGGGGAGGAGGAGGGCGGTCGAGAAGGGGGGCTGGTAGAGGGTCGCCACCCGCCGCTCGTCGAGCGAGATCTCCAGCCGCTCCAGGGTCTGGCCGTCGGGCACCTGCACCTCGGCCTGTATCCGCAGGGTCTCCCCGGCCGCTTTGGCGAACCGCTCGCCCCGCCGCGGCTCGCGCAGGCGGACGGCGAAGCGCTGCGGGGCGCCGTTGAGCACCAGCTCGTCGACCGCCACCTCTTTGTCCGCGTCGTCCAGCCCCACCGCCCGCACGGTGTGGGGGGTGGGCAGTTTTCCCAGGGCGAGGTCGACGCTGTAGGGCGGGGCGGTCTTGGTGAGGAGTGCCTTGCCGTCGAGGGCGAAGCTGACCTTGCGGATCGCCGCGCCGTTCACCTTGGCCTCGACCCGCACCCCGCCGGTCGCGGTCTCCCCGGGCGGCGGGATCAGGCGGAGGGCGCCGGTCTCCCGCTCCGGCTCGGCGAGCGACTGCCGGGCCGCCTGGAGCGCCGCGGCCACCCCGGGCTCGGGCCGGGTGGTGGTCGCCATCGGCACCAAGAGCGAACGCGACTCGCGGAAGCTCCGCTTGCCGGTCAGGTCGTCCAGGCGGACCACCAGGGTGTACTCGCCCGGGCGCAGGGTGCGCTCGAAGACCAGGGGGACGGTCTCCCCCTGGGTCTTTCCCGGGCCTGGGTCGGGGAGGTCGTAGCGGTAGCGGAAGGACTCGTGGAGGACCTCGTCCTTCAGGACCTCGCCGGTGAGCAGGAGGTTGTAGGCGTGCTGGCCCTCGACCTGCGAGGCGGTGATCGCCGTCCTGGGGATCTGGAGGACGCCCTGGACGAGGGTGCGGTCGCCCCGCCGTTCCGGAAAGCCGATCGTGAGCTGGGCGCTGAAGGCGGGGGCCGTCGGCGGCAGGTCGGTCGACAGGCCGAGGAAGGTCGCCAGCCACTCGGTGTCCTTGGGCGGCGGGGGGTACTCGGTGAAGGTGAAGGTGCCGAGCACGCTCTCCTGGAGCACCGCCCGGTAGGCGGTGAGCACGATCTTGTCGTCGCCGCGGCAGAGCCGGTCGATGATGCGCTCGAAGGCGGTGGTGCCGACGTTCGCCATGTCCTGGAAGGCCTTGCGCCGGTCCGGTGGCTTGAGCGCGACGCCGCCGTTCTGGTCCTCGCCGGAGTTGCGGAACAGGGCCTGGAGGGCGTCGTCGCCCTCGATCGGGTTCCACAGGCGGTAGGGGCCGGAGGCCGCCGGCTCGACGAAGATGATGAAGAAGCCGGCCGGCAGGCGCTCCTCCCGGTGGTAGTACCAGATTTCGAGCGGCCAGAGGGCGAGCTGGCAGTCGGTCTTCCAAGTCTTGCTGGGCACGCCGTGGAGGAGGAGGGTGCGGGCGCGGTCCTCGGTGATGTTGTCGTAGTCCTTCCGCGCCTGGTCGAGCCGGGCATACCAGGCGCCCTTGAACTCGTTCTCCGGCGTCTCCGGGTAGGGATCGCGCGACACCCAGAACTTCTGGATGAAGCCGTCGCGCTGGTAGTCCTCCTTCAAGGCGAGGAAGGCCTCGCGCTCCTCCTTGTGCAGGAGGAGGGCGACGTCGAGCAGCCATTCCCGGTACTTGGGGGCGAGATGGGTGACCCGGCTGTCCGCTGCCGAGGACGGTCCCGTCCCCCAGCCGAGGCCGAGGAGGAGCGCTACCGCCAGGAGCCGTCGCTTCCGCATGGTCGTTCTCCTTCTACAGAAGCAAGGGGTAGGCCAGGGGGGAGGGGGAGCAGGCTCTGGGTGGCGGTTGGCCCGCTTCGGTGTGGATCTCCCTAGCTCTGGCGTGGAGTGCCCCTATTCTGGCTTGTAGCTCCCCATTTTTTCTCAGAATCCCCCTCTCCTGGCGCGTAGCTCCCCATTTCTGGCGTGAAGCGCCCCTATTCTGGCCTGTAGCTCCCCATTTTTTCTCAGAATCCCCCTCTCCTGAAGCGTAGCTCCCCATTTCTGGTGTGGAGGTCCCCATTTTGGGGAGAGAGACGGCATTTTCGCGATGGCTTGGGCAGGGCAGGCACAGGGGCTCTGCCCCTACCTGCCGCTGCCCCGGTGCGTGGAACCGGTGGGCGGATGTCCCTGACGAAGGGGCCAACCGCAGGGTACTCCCTACTCCACCACCACTCCCGTCAGGTCCTCCACCGGCTGCGGGTTGGCGAGCTTCAAGCCCTCCAGGGCCTGGACGAGCACCGTGGCCACCACCAGGTTGCGGTACCACTTCTTGTCCGCCGGCACGACGTACCAGGGGGCGTCGTCCTGGCTGGTCCTGGCGAGCGCGGTGGCGTAGGCCTCCATGTAGTCCGGCCAGAGCTTGCGGTCGTCCAGGTCGCCCAAGCGGAACTTCCAGCGCTTCAGCGGATCGTCGAGGCGCTCCTGGAGGCGCTTCTTCTGCTCCTCGGGGCTGATGTGGAGGAAGAACTTGAGGATCAGGGTGCCGTTCTCGGCGAGGAGGCGCTCGAAGTCGTTGATCTGGTCGTAGCGCCGCTTCCAGACCTCCTTGGGCACCAGAGAGTGGACCCGCGCCGCGAGGACGTCCTCGTAGTGGCTGCGGTTGAAGATCACCATCTCGCCCGCCCCCGGGACCTTGGGGTGGACCCGCCAGAGGAAGTCGTGGTCGCGCTCCTCCTCGGTCGGCGCCTTGAAGGCGGCGACCCGCACCCCGAGCGGGTTCACGTCCCTAAAGACGTGGCGGATGGTGCCGTCCTTGCCGCTCGTGTCCATGCCCTGGAGGACGACCAAGACCTTCCTCTCGTGCTCGGCCCAGAGCTGCTCCTGGAGCACCTCCAGGCGGGCGCTCAGGGGCGCGAAGCGCTTCAGGGCCTCCGCCTTGCCCTTCTTGGCCCCGGGGGTCGCCCCGGCATCCACCTTGGACAGGTCGATCGTCTCCCCCGGCTTCACCCGGTGCTGCTTCATGGCGTACCTCCCTTGCGTGAACGGCTGAAACCTACCACAGCCCCCCGGTCCCTCGATCCGCGGGAATCGCCGTCCTTCCGCCGGAGTTGTCTTTCATGGGATTGAAAAGGAGGGTTTGCCATGCAACCAGGGATCGTCCGCACCTGTGCCGGGTGCGGCCAGAAGAATCGGGTGCTCTACGCCAAGCTCGACGAGGAGGCGCACTGCGGCGCCTGCGGCAAGGTCCTGCCGCCCTCCGCCGAGCCGATTGCCGTCGACACCGGCAGCGAGCTCGACTCCGTGCTGCGCGAGGCGGCGTTGCCGGTCCTCATCGACTTCTGGGCACCGTGGTGCGGCCCCTGCCGCAGCGTGGCGCCGGAGATCGGCAAGGTGGCGGCCAGCAACGCCGGCCGGCTGCTGGTGGTCAAGGTGAACACCGACGTCGACCCCGCGGTCGGCGCCGCCCATCGCATCCAGGGCATCCCCACCATGGCCCTGTTCCAGGGCGGGCGCGAGGTGGGCCGCACCAGCGGCGCGCGCCCGGCGTCGGCCATCGAAGGCTTCGTCCGCCAGACGCTCGCCGCCGGCGCCGCGAGCACCGCCCGTGCTGGCCGCTAGGCTAGCGGCTTTCGAACGAGGTCATCTTCCAGTCGCCGCTCTTCTGGTGCGTGTAGCCGGCGACGTAGCCTTTGTACCCCGCATCGGTCAGGGCCTCGGCCGGGCAGACCACGTGCTCGGTGCCGTCCGGCCGGCAGCCCTTGTCGACGACCGTCACCAGGTTGGCCAGCAGCTCCTGGTGCTCCTTCCACTTGGCGATTGCCTGGTCGCCGTTCAAGTGGTCGGCCAGCTGCTTGTCGGGGCCGACCCAGCGGTAGTCGTCGGCCAGATACCGGCGCAGGGCCACGAGGTTGCCGCGGTCGCCCGCCCGGCGGCTGACGAAGGTGATGTCCTTCGCCTCCTCCGAGAGCTCCTGCGAGCCGGGGGCCGCCGCCGCCGGCGGGCCGGGGGGGCCGGAGGCCTTTTGGATCGGGGCCGGCTCGTTGCCGCCGCGACCGCAGCCGGCGAGGAGGCCGATGGCCAAGCCCAGGAGGGCGAGAGCGAGGGCCAGGGCGCGCCGGCTCATTGCGCACCTCCCGCCGTCTCGGGCGCCCAGCCGGCCGGGGCCATCTCGAAGCTCCCGAATTCGAAGGCCGGGGCCACGGTGCAGCCGACCAGGGTCCAATCGCCCAGCGGCTTGGCGCTCTGCCAGGCGCCGGCCGGCACCGTCGCCTGGGGGCGCTCGCCGGAGGCGAGATCGTTCCCCAGCTGGCAGGTCTCGCTCTCCCGGCCATCGGCCGAGACGGTCAGGGCGAGCGGCGCGCCGGTGTAGTGGTGCCAGGTCTCGGCGGCGTCGGTCACCCGGTGCCAGGCCGAGGTCTCGCCCGCGCGCAGCAGGTAGTAGATGGCGGTCGACGCTCCGCGCCCGCCGTCAGCCGGCCGGTCGCGGAAGGTCTCCCGGTAAAAGCCCCCCTCGGGATGGGGCAGCAGGTCCAGCATACGGATCACCTCCTCGGCCGCGAGCGGCCGCTCTGTCATCCTCATCTCAACGCTCCTTCGGGGTTATACGAACCACCCGGGCGGCGAGTATATAAAGGATGGGCCGAGACGTGATCTGATACCCCCCTGTGACGCTCCCTGCCCCCTCCCTGCCGGCCGCCGGCCCCGACCGCGAAGCGGCCCCGGCGCACTGGCGCATGCTGGGTCTCCTCTGCCTGGCCGAGCTCCTCGGCATGTCGCTCTGGTTCGCCGCCAGCTCGGTCGCCCCGCAGCTCGCCGCCCGCTGGGGGCTGGACGCGTCCCGTTCGGCCGGGCTGACCACCGTGGTGCAGCTCGGTTTCGTGGCCGGCACGGCCATCGCGGCTTTGCTGAATCTCGCCGACCTCCTCCCGGCGCGGGGCCTCTTTGCCGGCTCCGCCCTCCTGGGAGCGGCGGTCAACGCCCTTCTCCTCGCCGTTCCCGGCTACCGTTCGGCCCTCCTCTGCCGCTTCGCCACCGGTTTCTTCCTGGCCGGGGTCTATCCGCCGGCCATGAAGATGGTCGCCACCTGGTTCCGCGCCCGCCGCGGTTTCGCCATCGGCGCCGTGGTGGGCGCCCTCACCGTGGGCAAGGCGAGCCCCTACCTCGTCCACGCCCTGCCCGGGGCGGGGGTGGGGCCGGTCGTCCTCTCGGCCTCGGTCGCGGCCGTCCTCTCGGCCCTCCTGGTGGGATTGGGCTACCGCGAGGGTCCCTACCCGTTCCCGCCGCGCCCCTTCACCTGGCGCCTGGCCGGCAGCGTTCTCGCCGAGCGGCGGTTCCGCCTGGCGACGGGGGGCTATTTGGGCCACATGTTCGAGCTCTACTCGTTCTGGACCTGGATTCCGGTCTTCCTCGCCGCCTCGGCGGCCGCCCGTGCCGCGGCGGGGAAGGGGGCGGCCTCGCCCGGACTGGTCTCGCTCGTCGCCTTCGGCACCATCGCCGTGGGCGGCCTGGGCTGCGTCTGGGGGGGCCTCGCGGCGGACAGGAGCGGCCGCGAGCGGCTGGTGATCCGGGCGCTGTCGGCGAGCGGCGCCTGCTCGCTCGCCATCGGCGCCCTCTACGGCACCCCGCTCGGGTGGGTCGGGCTGGTGGCCTGGATCTGGGGGTTCTTCGTCATCGCCGACAGCGCCCAGTTCAGCGCCCTGGTCACCGAGTCGGTGCCGCCGCACGCCGTGGGCACCGCGCTCACCCTGCAGACCTCGCTCGGCTTTCTCTTGACAACGGTCTCGATCCAGCTCGTCCCGCCGATCGCCGCGGCGGTGGGCTGGCGGCTCGCCTTTCCCATCCTCGCCCTGGGACCGGTCTGTGGCATCGCGGCGATCCGGCGGCTGCTCCGCGTCAAGCGCGGTTCTTGAGGTTGCCCAGCACGAGGCCGGCTCGCCGCGGCGAGCCGGCCCGGTGCCGAGCGGGAAAGCCCGGTCCTAGAACCGGATGCGCAACCCGAGCTGGGCGAGGCGCGCCTCGCCTTGCAGCGGGTCGCCGGCGAAGGAGGTCGCCTGACCGAAGTTGGCGGCCTGCATGTTGCCGATGAAGCCGGCAGGGTTGCGCGAATTGAAGAGGTTGAAGACCTCGCCGATCAGCTCGACCGAGAGGTCGCTGGTGAAGCTGATCTGCTTGCTGAGCCGCAGGTCGACCTGCGAGAACGAGGCGCCGCGCCGGTTGTTGACGTGATCGCCGGGCGGCAGGTCGAGCGTGAAGCCGTCGGCGTTCTCGTCGACGCCGCTGTAGGCGGTGTAGGGCGTCGCCGAGTGGTAGCGCAGGATGCCCGAGACGCTGAAGCCGTGCGGGCCCAGGTAGCTGCCGGCCAGGGTCACCCGGTGGCGGGCGTCGGTGTTGAGGGGGCCGATGCAGACGTTGCAGAGCGGGTTCAGCGGGTTGACCGAGGCGCCCATTCGGGTGGGGTCGACGAGGTCGGGCTGGTAGTTGAAATTGGTCAGCCGGAAGTCGTCCGCTCCGGAGGGGATGTTCCCCTCGGCCTTGGAGAGGGTGTAGAAGCCCTGCAGCTGGAAGTGGGCGAGACGCACGTGCCCGCCCAGGTTGAAGCCGTCGTAGGAAGCCTTGCCGCGGCCGTACCAGAGGTTGAAATTGCCGAACTGGGGGAAGCGACGGGTCTCGTCGGGATCGATGACGCCGTTGCCATTGGCGTCGACGAACGGGTTGCCGCGGAAGGAGAAGGGGAGGTCGTGGTAGCGCACCGAGACCGCCTCCAGGTTCAAGCCCAGCCAGTTGTTGACCTCCCAGGAATAGCCGAGCGAGACCTGGGTCGAGCGCGGCGTCTTCAAGGTCGGGCTCGCCACGTCGTTGGGCGGGAAGGCGCCGAGGCCGGGGAGCTGGTTGGGGGGCAGCGGTTGTCCGGGCTGGAAGAAGCTGCCGTCCGGGTTCTTGATGCCGCTGACGTCGTGGTTGTTGTACTTGACGCCGTAGGAGGACTGCACGGCGAAGGCGGGGAAGAGGATCGTGGCGTTGGTATAGGGGAAGTCGTAGTAGATCCCCCAGCCGCCGCGCAGGAGGTGTTTGCCGTCCCCCCGGGTGTCCCAGGTGAAGCCGAGCCGCGGGGCGAAGTCCTTCTTGTCGTTCTCGAGCACCCCGCCCTTGCCGTTCGCAAAGTCGCGCAGGTAGTTCTCGTGGTAGGTGGTCTGGGTCGAGAGCACCTGCCAGATCTGGTTCCCGTGCTGATCTAAGGCGAAACCGTCCCAGTAGTCGTAGCGCAGGCCGACGTTCACCGTCAGGTGGTCGCTCACGGTCCAGTCGTCCTGGAGGTAGGTGCTGTACTGCTTGGTCGGCGTGCTCTCACCGGCGAAACCACCGAAGACGGTGATGTCGACGACCGGCGAGCCGGGCTCGTTGTCGAGCAGGGCGAACTGGCCGGCGGTGCCGGTGGTGAAGACGGCCTTGAGCGTCGGCTCGCTGATGTAGCCGATCCCGGCCTTGAAGTCGTGGCGCTTGCCGCCGAGCATCCGCGACCAGCTGAAGTCGTCCTTCCACTGGTACTTCTGCTGCTCGGTCGACTGCGGCGTGTTGGGGTTCTGGCCCGACTTGGCGCCCGAGGGATAGAAGAGGGCGGGGTCGTTCGAGTCGGCGGCGATGACGTTCTTGAAATGGGTGTACTGGAAGAGCGCCTCGTTCAAGGCCTCGGCGCCGAGCTGCACCGTATGGCCGGCCAAAAGCGACCGGTACTTGTTGTCGATGGTGCCCAGGGCGGTCGGGGCGGCGAGCGGGCTCGCGCCGTACTTGTCGGCGTTCGTCTGGTAGCCGTAGCGCACCTGGAGGTACTGCTTGGCCGAGACGTCGAAGGTCAGCTTGGCGGTCCCCAGCTCGTCGGTGAAGGGGAGAGGGACCGAGCTGCCGTCGAGCCCGGGGAGGATGCCGCCCGAGTTGATGGTGTAGGAGGTGTCGCGCTTGGTCCGCTCCCAGGTGGCGAAGAAGTGCATCCGATCCTGGATGATCGGGCCGCCGAAGCTGGCGCCGTACTGGTCGCGCTTGAACGGCTGCTTGTCGGCGCCGGCCCGCTGCTCGCTCTCGGTCCGCGAGTTGAGGCTCCTGTCGCGGAAGAAGCCGTAGGCGCTGCCGGCGAACTGGTTGGTGCCGCTCTTGGTCACCACCGAGAGCACGCCGCCGGTCGAGCGGCCGAACTCGGCCTTGTACTGCATGGTCTGGATCTTGAACTCCTGGACGCTCTCCAGGTTGAAGTTCTGGAGCGCGCCGCCGATCGTGTCGTCGGTGTTGTCGCCGCCGTCGATGACGTAGTTGACGTTCCGCCCCTCGCCGCCGTTCAAGGCGACGACCTGCTGGCCCGGCTTGGTGGGATCGCTGTTGACGGCGAGCGAGGTGCCCGGGGCGAGGGTCGCGAGGTTGGCGAACTGGCGGCCGTTCAAGGGCAGGCCCTCCAGCTCCTTGCGCGAGACGCTGGTGCCGATGGAAGGCGAGGTCTGGACCAGCGGCGCCTCGTCGACCACGGTGATCGCCTCGGAGAGCGTCGCCAGGTTCATCGTGATCTCCAGCACGCGCTCGGAGGCCACGGTGAGCTGGACCGCCTCGACGTTCACCGTGGCGAAGCCGGCGAGCTCGGCCGAGACGGTGTACGTCCCGACCGGCAGCGAGGGGAGCCGGAAGGCGCCGTCGCTCGCCGTCACCGTGCCGCGGTTGAACCCGGTCTGTTTGTCGGTGGCGTTCACGGTGACGCCGGGGAGCGGTACCCCCTTGCCGTCCTGCACGCGGCCGAGCAGGGCGGCGCCGGTAGCGCCCTGGGCGTGGGCCGCAACCGGCAGGAACCAGAGCACGGCGAACAGGGCTACCGCACACCTCGTCAAAGCCTGACGCATCCAGTGCATGGGATCTCCTTGGGAAATCCCCCCCTTTGTCCTGCGATTACGACATCCGGCTAGGAAGAATAGCTAAAAATGGGGAAAGACGAAATCCCCCGCATCCTGCACGATCCGCCGGGCGACCGCTTCCGCCACCTGGATACCGTCGATGGCGGCGGAGAGGATGCCGCCGGCGTAGCCGGCCCCCTCGCCCGCGGGATAGAGACCCTCGGTGTGGAGGCTCTGGAAGTCGTTGCCCCGCGGGATGCGCAGAGGGGAGGAGGTCCGCGTCTCGACGCCGGTCAAGAGGGCGTCGTTCATCGCGAACCCTGGGATCTTCCGGTCGAAGACCGGGATCGCCTCGCGGATCGCCTCGATCGCGTAGTCGGGCAGACTGGGGCGCAGATCCCCCAGCCGTACGCCGGGGCGATAGGAGGGCAGGACCGCGCCGAAGGCCGTGGACGGCCGGCCGGCGAGGAAGTCGCCGACGAGCTGGCCGGGGGCCTCGTAGGTACCGCCGCCGAGCTCGAAGGCGCGCTCCTCCCAATGGCGTTGGAAGGCGATC